>NZ_JBISAI010000015.1:0-123476 GCF_044391605.1 Kitasatospora sp. NPDC018619 | reverse complement strand
GGCCGGCGTCGTGTGGCGGCGCCGCCCGGCCGCGCGGGCGCCGGCGCCGGCCGCGGGGCGCGGCCCCGGGCGCGGGCGGGCCGCGCCGGGCGGGGCCCCCCCGCCCGCCCCCCCCCCCCCCCCCACGCTCCGGACCGCAAGCGCCATGTCCGCGCCCGCCGGGGCCTGGTCACGCGCAACCGCCCGCCGGCCGGCAGGGGCGTCGAAGTTCCCGTACCGCCCGACGCTCCGTCATGCGTCGTTCATGCGCCGGTCGTCGGCCTTCGGGTGAATGAGGCCGCCGCAGTTGTACAGCCAACTGCGTGCGCCTCCTCCTCCCAGCCCCGTGACCAGCCGTACCCGGCCCCGGCGAGCCGTCCCCTGGCGGTCCGTCCCCGGGCGGCGGACAGGACAACCGTGGCCGCAGGCAGCGCCCTGACGCTCAGCTCCTCCACCGACCCCACCGAAGGCGACCGGCTGACCTTCCACTGGACCACCGACGCCGCCGACGCCAAGAACTGGGTCGGCGTCTACGACGGCGACCGCCGGCCCGGCAGCGGCAGCTCGCTGCTGTGGAGGTACACCCCGGCCGCCTCGGGCGACGTCCAGCTCGACACCTCCGCGCTGACCGGCGGCCCCTACACCGCCTACCTGCTCGCCAAGGACGGCTACGGCATCCTCGCCCGGACCGAGCCGTTCAGCTTCCGCCCCAAGCCCGCCGTCGTCCGCCCGCACGCCGCCGTCGACTCCCTCACCGCCACGCCCGTCGCCCCGGGCGCCGCCGTCACCGTCCGGCTCGGCGGCCTCTGGTCCCGCCCGGCGGGCAACCCGGCCGGCTCCGCCACCTACCGCAAGGTCAGCGGCCCGGCCTGGGCCTCCGTCAGCGCCGACGGCACGCTCACCGGCACCGCGCCCGCCACCCCCGGCCGGAACCCCGAGCCGGTGGTCGTCGGCGTCAGGGACAGCGCCGGTGCCACCGACACCCTCACCGTCCTCGTCCCGGTGGCGGACCCGACCGCCCCGCCGCGCCTCAAGGCCGCCAGCTGGAACCTGCACGACGCGGGCGCGGCCCACACCGACGCCCTGGAGAAGCAGCTGCGCGTCGTCCTCGCCCAGGGGCTGGACGTGCTCGCCCTCCAGGAGACCGCGGGGGAGCGGGCCGGGACGCTGGCGGACGCCCTCGGCTGGTACGCCTACCAGAGCCCGGGCAGCGTCGGCATCCTCAGCCGCCACCCGCTCACCGACATCACCCCGCCGACCGCCGAGCTGCCCGCCGCCGCGGCCACCCTGCGGCTGCCCGGCGGCCGCGCCGTCCGCTTCTGGGTCGCCCACCTGGACGAGGCGGGCTACGGCCCGTACGCCGTCCAGGACGGCCGGACCGCCGCGGAGGTGGAGGCCGCCGAGAACGGCTCGCCGCGGGTCAGGCAGGCCAGGGCGCTGGCCGCGGCCGTCCGGGCGGACATCGCCCGGCGCATCCCGGTGGTGCTGGGCGGCGCGCTCGCCTCGCCCTCGCACCGGGACTGGACGGCCGCCACCGCCGCCGCCCACCAGGGGGTCGGCGCGCTCGCCTGGCCGGTCACCGTCGCCCTCCAGGACGCCGGACTGACCGACACCTTCCGCGAGGAGAACCGCGACCCGGTGAAGGCGCCGGGCACCACCTGGTCGCCCACCCGCAAGCGGCGCGGCGACCGGCCCGAGCCGCAGGACCGCATCGACTACGTCCACTACGCGGGCGCCCTGAAGCTGGTCGAGGCGCACACCCTGGCCGCCGACTGGCCGCAGCCCGAGCCGGGCTCCGCCGCCAACGAGTGGCCCTCCGACACCGCCGCCGCGGTCGCCACCTTCCAGCTCTGAGCCGCCAGGCTCCCGGTACCCAGCCCCGAGAGGCCAGTCCGTCATGTCCGAGCTCTCCCGCCGCACCTTCGTCGGCGCCACCGCGGCCGCCGGCGCCACCGCCCTGACCGCACTGGCGGCCGGCCAGGCCGCCGCCGCCCCGGCCCCCGCCTCCGCGACTCCCGCCCCTCCGGCCCCCGCCGCCGGTGCCAAGCCCGGCGCCCCGCTCACCGGCACCGTCGAGGACGTCCGGCACGTCGTCGTCCTGATGCAGGAGAACCGTTCCTTCGACCACTACTTCGGCACCCTGTCCGGCGTCCGCGGCTTCGGGGACAAGCAGGCGCTCCGGTTCCCGGACGGCACCGACGTCTTCCGCCAGCCCGACAGCCGGCGCAGCGACGGCGGCGTGATGCTGCCGTACCGGATGGACACCGCCAGGTACAACGCGCAGAACGCCGGCGGCCTCCCGCACGACTGGGCCACCGGCCACCAGGCCATCAACAACGGCGCGATGAACAAGTGGATCGCCGCCAAGGGCGAGCGCACCATGGGCTACTTCACCCGGGACGACATCCCCTACCAGTACGCCCTGGCCGACGCGTTCACCCTCTGCGACGCCTACTTCACCTCGCTGGCCGGCCCGACCGACCCCAACCGCCTCTACCTGTGGACCGGCACCGCCGGCCCCGGCCGCGACGGCACCACGGGACCGTGGATCGACAACACGCCCGTCACCGACAACCCCGTCGCCGACTGGACCACCTACGCCGAGCGCCTGGAGGCGGCCGGCGTCAGCTGGCGCGTCTACCACAACCCCGGCAAGGACGACCGCACCGGCGACTACGACGACAACGCGCTCTCCTACTTCCGGCAGTTCCACGCCTTCCCGCACGACGACCCGCGCTACGTCAACGCGATGACGAAGTTCGACCCCGCCGACTTCGACCGCCACTGCCAGGACGGTACCCTGCCGACCGTCTCCTGGCTGGTCGCGCCCTACCTGTTCTCCGAGCACCCGGAGGCCGGCCCGGCCTACGGCGCGCACTGGGTCGACCAGGCCCTGCGGTCGCTGACGTCCAACCCGGAGGTCTGGCGGCACACCGTCTTCCTGGTGATGTACGACGAGAACGACGGCTACTTCGACCACGTCGTGCCGCCCACCCCCGAGCCCGGCACCCCCGAGGAGTTCACCCGCGGACGGGCCATCGGCCTCGGCAACCGGGTGCCGCTCTGGGTGCTCTCGCCCTGGTCGCGCGGCGGGTGGGTCAACTCCCAGGTCTTCGACCACACCTCCGTGCTGCGCTTCATGGAAGTGGTCACCGGGGTGGCCGAGCCCAACATCTCGGCCTGGCGCCGGGCCGTCTGCGGCGACCTCACCAGCTGCTTCGACTTCGCCGCGCCCGACCACTCGATCCCGGTGCTGCCCGACACCAAGGCGCTGATGGCCAGGGCCGACGCGGGCAGCAGGCTGCCCGGCGTCGCGCTGCCGTCCGTCGGCGCCCAGGCGATGCCCGTCCAGGAGCGCGGCGAGCGCCCGCACCGCCCGCTGCCGTACCAGCCGTGGGCCGACGTCGAGGTCGACCGGAAGAGCGGCAAGGTCACCTGCACGATGAGCAACGACGGCCCGGTGGCCTTCCCGTACACCGTCTACCCGAACATCCTGCTGCCCTTCACCGGCACCCCGTACACCGTCGCCCCCGGCGCCACCGCCCGGTACGTCTGGGACGCCGCCGCCACCGGCGGGCGCTACGACTTCACCGTGCACGGCCCGGACGGCTTCGTCCGCCGCTTCGCCGGCACCGTCGTCCGGGACGGGCAGGACGGCCAGAACGACGTCGGCGTGCCGATCGTCACCGCCGACCTGCGCGGCAGCCGCAAGCTCGTCCTCCAGGCGGCCAACGACGGGATGACCGACGTCGCGTTCACCGCCGCGCCCAACGACTTCGCGGGCAGCGCGCGGACCGTCTGGGTCAAGCCCGGCGAGCAGGCCGACCTGGCCTGGCCGCTCGACGCGCAGGGCCGCTACGACGTCGTGGTGACGGCCCACACCGGCCGACGCTTCGTCCAGCGCTACGCGGGCCGGGTGCACTGACCCGGCGCCGGCCGGGGGCGCCGATCCGGTGACCCCCGGCCGTGGCTCGGCCGCGCCGGCGGACCCCGCCGTTACCGTCGGGCGCATGCAGAAAATCATCACGTGCCTCTGGTTCGACGACCAGGCCGAAGAGGCCGCCGCCTTCTACACCTCGCTGCTCCCGGACTCCCGGGTCACCAGGACCAACCACTACGGCGAGGCGGGCCCCCGCCCGGCCGGCTCGGTGATGACCGTCGAGTTCGAGCTCGCCGGCCGGGCGTACGTGGCCCTCAACGGGGGCCCCGAGTTCCACTTCACCGAGGCGGTCTCGCTCCAGGTGGTGTGCGAGGACCAGCAGGAGGTCGACCGGCTCTGGGCGCGGCTCACCGCGGACGGCGGCCAGCCGGGCCCCTGCGGCTGGCTCAAGGACCGCTACGGCCTCTCCTGGCAGATCACCCCCCGGGTGCTGCTCGACCTGGTCGCGGGGGAGGACCGGGCCAGGGCGGACCGCGTCTTCGCGGCCATGCTGCGGATGCACAAGATCGAGATCCAGCCGCTGCTCGACGCGGCCGAGGGGTGAGCCGGTGGCCGCTCCGCTCACCCACCGCGGCATCACCTACCTGCGGGCCACCCCCGAACGGGTCTGGCACGCCCTCACCAACGCCGACGAGTCCGGCCTCTACTGGGGCCACCGCAACGTCTCCACCTGGCTGCTCGGCGCGCCCTGGGAGCACCAGCGGACCGACGGCTCCGGCGTCGCCGACGTCATCGGCACCGTCGAGGCGGTCGACCGCCCGCACCGGCTGGTCACCACCTGGGCCGGGCCGCAGGAGGAGCGCTCCGCCTTCCCCTCCCGGGTCACCTTCGAGCTCCAGGGCTGGCACGACCTCACCCGGCTCACCGTCCTCCACGAGGACCTCCCCGACGAGGCCGCCCGGGCGGACGCCGAACAGGGCTGGTCGGCGGTGCTCGCCAACCTCAAGACGTACCTGGAGACCGGCCACCCGCTGCCGCAGGAGCCCTGGCTGATGCCGTGACCCACCCGGGAGGGCCGGCCCCGTGCCGCTACCGGGCCGGGCGCTCCGCCGCCGTGGAGGCCCGGCCGCCGCGGACCCGTTCGCCCCGCAGCACGCGGCGCAGCGCGGCGTAGCGCGAGAACCGCTCCCGGTTCGCCACCGAGGCCCGGTCCAGTTCCTCCATCAGCCGCCGGCTGCGGTGCTCCAGGTCCATCTCGTCCAGGATGCGGTCCACCTCGGCCAGCATCGCCCCGTGCAGCTGCCAGGCCTCCGGGTGCTCCTGGACCCTGCGCAGCAGCACGTGGGCGACGTTCTCCCGGCAGGTCCAGGCCGCCGTGAGCTCGGCGGCCAGCCGCTCCTCGGCCTCCTCGGCGCTGCGGCTCACCTGGGTGGTCACCAGCACCGCGTAGCTCACCATCGCGCCGCCCACGTGCGCCAGCAGCTCCTCCAGCCCGACCGCGACCTCCGGCGGGAAGAGCCGCTCGTCCGGCCCGCGCCGCTTGGCCAGGTCGGTCAGCGAGCGGGCCAGCACCCGGATCACGACGACGCAGATCTCCAGGGTGTCCAGCCCGGTGCGCAGCACCAGCCGGGAGAGCAGCCCCTCGCTGATCCGCGGGTTGAACCGCAGGCTGTCCTCGGCCTGGCGCAGCGCCGCGTCCACCTCGGCGATCGCGTGGTCCAGCCGGCGGGCCTCGTACAGCCGCTCGGCCGCCCGGGCCACCGGGGTGGGGCGGCCCACTTCCTCCGAGATGTCGAGCAGCAGCTGGCGGGCCCGCCGGGCGAGGTCCTCGATCGACTCCCCGGCGGTCTCCACCCAGACCGGCGGCGCGAACAGCAGGTTGAACAGCAGGCCGACGACGGCGCCGATGAGGGTCTCCAGCACCCGGTCCCAGGCCTGCGAGGCCAGCTTGGTCACGCCCAGGATCAGCATCGCGCTGATCGCGACCTCCTGGACGAACTCCTCGACCCGGACGAACCGGCCGACGACCAGCGAGGCCAGGATGATCAGCCCCAGGCTCCACCAGGAGAGCCCGACCACGACGCTGAACCCGGTCGCGATCAGCACCCCGACCACCACCGAGTTGACCCGGCGGATGCTGGTCTTGAGCGTCGAGTAGACGGTGACCTGGACGACCAGCAGCGCGGTCAGCGGGGCCGTCAGCGGGGCGGGTTCGCTGCTCAGCCGGGTCGCCACGGCGAAGGCGATGGTGGCCGCGACGGTGGCCCGGACGGTCTGGACGACGAAGGGGTCGCGGGCACCGCGGCGGACCAGGTCCGCGAGTCGCTCCGGGAGAAGGGCCATGTCGCCCTTCTTTCCCCGCGGCCGCCGTTCACACCGCCCCGCGGGCCCCGTGGCACCCGGACGCGCGCACCGGGCCGGGCGCGCCGCCGGTCGCGGTACCGCGCGTCCGGGCGCCCCGACAGGCCGGCGGAGCGCTCGGCAGGTCCGTTTAGTCCTCGCGGTTGAAGCGCAGCTTCCAGGGCGCCAGCGCGGACTCGACCTGCACGCCCATGCTCATCTTCGACGCGCCCTCGATCCGCTCCTCGAAGCGGATCGGCACCTCGCGGATCGTCAGTCCCTGCTTGACGACCCGGTAGTTCATCTCGACCTGGAACGAGTAGCCGTTGCTGCGCACGGTCGGCAGGTCGATGGCGCGCAGGGTGCTCGCGCGCCAGGCCTTGAACCCGGCGGTGGCGTCCCTGACACCGAGGCTGAGGATCGCGTTGACGTAGAAGTTCGCCCAGGCGGACAGCGCCTTGCGGTGCCAGGGCCACTCCTCGGCGGTCGAACCGCCGGGGACGTAGCGGGAGCCCAGCACCACGGCGGTGTCGTCGGAGAGCAGCGTCTCGACCATCGCGGGTATCGCCGAGGCCGGGTGGGAGAGGTCGGCGTCCATCTGCACGACGACGTCGGCGCCCTCCTCCAGCGCCCTGGCCATGCCCGCCAGGTAGGCGCGGCCGAGGCCGTCCTTCTCGGTGCGGTGCAGCACGCCCACGGTGCCGCCGGAGTCCGCGGCGAGCTTGTCGGCGATCTCGCCGGTGCCGTCCGGGGAGTTGTCGTCGACCACCAGCAGGTGCAGGCCGGGCACCGGGAGCTCCGCGAGCATGCCCGCGAGGACCGGCAGGTTCTCCCGCTCGTTGTACGTGGGGACGACCACAACGACCTTGGGGGAGGCCTCGACCATGTTCTGTTTCCCTCGTGCCTGCTCCGGATGGGACCGTGCGAGTGTATCGGGAGGGGCGGCCGCCGCCCGCCCCGGCCGTGGGCGTCCCGGCCGTGGGTCGGCCGGCCCGGACCGGCTACCCGGCGCCGTAGACGGCGGCGAGGTTGTCCCGGGCGGGGTGGCTGCGGCCGGCCGGACCGGCCGCGAAGGCCCGCAGGACGTTCTCGGTGACCCGCCGGACCAGGTCCCCGGCGAGGGAGTCGATGCCGTGGTCGGCCCGGCCGCCGCCGGGGCCGCGGGCCTCCAGCGCCTCGACCCAGCGCATCGTCCCGGTGGCGAACACCCCGGCGCCGCTCGGCACGGTGTAGTAGGCGGTGTCGGAGTACGAGCGGCGGCCGTCGCAGACCACCGGGGAGTGGGCGATCACCTCGATCGGGCGCGGCGTGGGGAAGCCGGTCTGCACCCGGTCGTACTCCACCCCGACCAGGTGCGGGAACGACGCCCCCGCCGCGACGCCCGTCCCCTCGAAGGCCCAGTGCCCGGGCGCGGTGACCACGTACGGGGCGTCGACCGGGTAGCCGTCGTAGATCACGCCGAGCATCGAGCTCTCCGGGTCGGCGCCCGGGCCGGCCCGGAAGTCGGTGGTCGCCGGGGCGCCCGCCCGGTGGCCCGGGTCCTCGGCCCAGGCGTCCTTGTAGCAGACCACCGTGCGGTCCGGCCCGAGGTCGGAGGGCTCGAACCGGACCCGGCGGAAGCAGCAGTTGGCTCCCAGGACCGCCAGGTTCGTCCCGGCGTCCCGGGCGGCGGTCACGTGCGCCCGCTGCTCGGGCGACCAGTACTCGTCGTGTCCGAGCGACAGGACGGCGCTCGCCCCCGCCAGCAGGCCGGGCTCGCGGGCCACGTCGATGCCGGTGGTGTACGCGAGCGGCAGGCCGAGCCGCTCGGCGAGGGCGACCAGCGGCGCCTCGTAGACCAGGAACAGCCCGGCGCCGTGGTCGTAGTCGTACGGCCGGTCGAAGACGACCCGCAGCGAGCGGGTGGCCAGGCCGCCGGTCGGGCCGTTGTAGAGGCTGTAGCCGCCCCACTCGTTGTAGGCCTGCCAGGTCGCCGGGGCGCTCATGACCACCGTCCGGCCGGCGGTGCTCGCCGAGCGGACGGTGAGCGGGACGTAGCGCCGCCCGGAGCCGTCCTCGGCGTCCAGGCGCAGCAGGTAGGCGCCCTCGGGCCAGTCGGCGGTGTCCACCTCCAGGGTGCGCTGCCAGCCGGTCAGGACGGTGCGGGTGGCCGGGTCCACGTGCGGAGCGGCCTGCTTGCCCCCGGGGACGTGCTCGCGGCGCCAGACCAGCCGGGCGCGGGCGCCGTCGTACCAGCCCATCCGGTAGGCGGAGACGGTGAACGCGGCGGCGGGGGTCGAGACGTGCAGGCCGAAGGGCTCGCCGGGCAGGACGCTGACCCGGTCGGCGAAGCCCTCGATGGCGCCGTCCGGGCCGGGGTCGGTGATCTCCCAGTCGGGGTTGCCGGGGCGGGAGCGCTCGCTCGCCGGGCCGGTGTGCCCGTCCGCGGCCGCGCCGCCGGGGCCGGAGCCGGTCGCGGACCCGGGGCCGGCTCCGGCGGGTGTCGGGGCGGCGGAGGCCGCGGACGGGTGCGGGGCGGCGGGGTCCTGGCGGCCGGGCCCGCAGGAGGTGGCGGCGGCCGCCAGCAGTCCCAGGCCCAGGATCCTCCGCCGGCTCGGCTCCGCCACCGCGACCTCCTCGTTCCCCGGGGCCGGGTGCCGCGGCCCCGGTCCCCGTCCGTGGTGCGTCCACCCGGGGTGTCGGGCGCGCGGGGACATCCTCGCGCGTTTCGCGCGGTCCGCGCAGGGCGCCGCGCCGCCACCGGCCGCCGCTCGGCGACGCCGCCGGAGGGAGGCCGTACGGGCGCACCGGGGCGTGTCGGCCCGCGTGCTTGCCCGGCCCGGGCGGGACGGTCCCCTAGCCTGACCGGGCCCGCCGTCCGGCGGCCACAGGGGGACCGGAGCCGTACGGGGCCGGCCGAGTCGTGGACAGGGGTGCGTGTGGTGTCGTCGGGGTCGGCCGAAGCGGGGACGGGGCCGTCCTCCCTGCGCGAGCGGTTCCGGGCCTGGTTGCTGGAGGGCCTGTCGGACATGGCCAAGCAGCACCCCGGCCCGCACGCCGAACCCCAGCCGGAGAAGGCCCAGCGCTGGTGGCGGGTGATGTGCCTGACCGGCCTGGACTACTTCTCGACGCTCGGCTACCAGCCCGGCATCGCCGCCCTCGCGGCCGGGCTGGTCTCACCGCTGGCCACCATCGTGCTGGTGCTCGTCACCCTGCTCGGCGCACTGCCCGTCTACCGGAGGGTCGCCCAGGAGAGCCCGCACGGCCAGGGCTCGATCGCGATGCTGGAAAGGCTGCTGTCCTTCTGGCAGGGCAAGCTCTTCGTGCTCACCCTGCTGGGCTTCGCGTCCACCGACTTCATGATCACCATCACCCTGTCCGCCGCCGACGCCGGTGCCCACCTGGTGGAGAACCCGCACCTGCACAGCGCGCTGACCGGCAAGCAGGTGGTGTTGACCCTGATCATGATCGCGCTGCTCGGCGCCGTCTTCCTCAAAGGCTTCAGCGAGGCGATCGGCCTGGCCGTGGTGCTGGTCGCGGTGTACCTGTCGCTGAACGTCGTGGTGGTGGCCAACGGGCTGTGGCACGTGCTCAGGGCGCCGCACGTCTTCAGCGACTGGACGGACGCGCTGACCGCGGAGCACGGCAACGCGGTCGCGATGGTCGGCGTCGCGCTGATCGTCTTCCCGAAGCTGGCCCTCGGCCTGTCCGGCTTCGAGACCGGCGTCGCCGTGATGCCGCACATCGAGGGCGACCCGGACGACACCGAGGAGAAGCCCACCGGCCGGATCCGCGGCGCCCGCAAGCTGCTGACCACCGCCGCCGTGATCATGAGCTGCTTCCTGATCACCACCAGCTTCGTCACCACGCTGCTCATCCCGGCCGACCAGTTCAGGACCGGCGGCCAGGCCAACGGCCGGGCGCTCGCCTACCTCGCCCACGCGTACCTGGGCAGTACCTTCGGCAGCGTCTACGACCTCTCCACCATCGCCATCCTCTGGTTCGCCGGGGCCTCCGCGATGGCCGGGCTGCTCAACCTGATGCCGCGCTACCTGCCCCGCTACGGCATGGCGCCGCACTGGGCCCGCGCGGTGCGGCCGACCGTCATCGTGCTCACCCTGATCGCCTTCCTGGTCACCTGGATCTTCGACGCCAACGTGGACGCCCAGGGCGGCGCCTACGCGACCGGCGTCCTGGTGCTGATCAGCTCCGCCGCCATCGCGGTGACCATCGCCGCCCACAAGGCCGGGCAGCGCCGCTGGCGGGCCGGCTTCGGGGTGATCGCGGCGGTGTTCCTCTACACCACGGCGGTGAACATCGCCGAGCGGCCGGACGGCGTCAAGATCGGCGCCTGCTTCATCGCGGGCATCATGCTGGTCTCGTTCCTGTCCCGGCTCAAGCGCGCCTTCGAACTGCGCGTCACCGACGTGCTGCTGGACGAGGTCGCGGAGCGCTTCGTCCGGGACTACGCCCACCGCCCGCTGCGGCTGATCGCCAACGAGCCGAACAGCCGGGACCTCGCCGAGTACCGCGACAAGATCCACCAGATCCGGCGGGACAACGACATCCCGGCCGAGGACGACCTGGTGTTCGTCGAGGTCACGGTGCTCGACCCGTCCGACTTCGAGGCCGAGCTGACCGTCCGCGGCGAGGTGCTGCACGACCGCTACCGGGTGCTGGCCCTGGAGAGCTCCAGCGTGCCCAACGCCCTGGCCGCCCTGATGCTCCAGGTGCGCGACCTCACCGGGCAGCAGCCGCACATCTACTTCGAGTGGACCGAGGGCAACCCGTTCACCCAGTTCCTGCGGTTCTTCCTGTTCGGTCAGGGCGAGATCGCCCCGGTCACCCGGGAGGTGCTGCGCGAGGCCGAACCGGACCGCTCGCGCCGCCCGGCCGTCCACGTGGGGTGAGCGGGTCGGCGCGGGTCGGCGCGGCGCGGCGGCGGGTCGGCCTGCGTGGACGGCCGGCGGGTCAGCGGTTCTGGTGGGACCTCGACCAGGCGGGGGCCACCAGGGCCACCAGGCCGACGGCGAAGGCCAGTTGCAGGATGTGCCGGATCCAGTCGACGCCCGAGGTGTGGCGTACGCCGATCCAGCCGGAGACGGCGTTTCCGAGCCAGGCGCCGGCGGCGCCGAGCAGCATGGTCAGCCACCAGGGGATCGACTGGGGGCCACGGAGGATCAGCTTGGCGAGCACGCCCAGTACGAAGCCGATGAGCAGGATCCACAGGAGCTGGAACATCGCAGTCCACCTTCCGGGCGCTGCCGGGCCCGACGGCCCGGTGCGCCGAATCGCCGATGACACGGTTCGTCCCATGATCACCCGGATCGGGCGAGCAGGCA
Source organism: Kitasatospora sp. NPDC018619 (assembly GCF_044391605.1). Taxonomy (NCBI): domain Bacteria; kingdom Bacillati; phylum Actinomycetota; class Actinomycetes; order Kitasatosporales; family Streptomycetaceae; genus Kitasatospora; species Kitasatospora sp. NPDC018619. The sequence goes on along the minus strand of NZ_JBISAI010000015.1, from coordinate 111,956 downwards.
CGTCGAGGGGAGTCCGCGCTGGTCAGCGGCGTGCCGACGGGCCGGCGGGCCGCTGCCGACGGGGACGGGCGGGATCGCGCCGCAGGTCGGGCCGGAAAGGCACTGTCCGCCGTCGGTACCGCGCGGATAGGAATGGGCGGGGCGCGGACCCACCGCGCCGCCGAGAGGAGCCGACCCGTGACCCGCCTTCGTTCCGCCGTCCTGGCCCTGGGCTGTACCGCCGCCGCGCTGACGCTGACCGCCGGGGCGGCCCAGGCCGCACCCGGCGACACCACGACCGTCTGCTCCTCCTCGCTGACGCCGGGCGGCTCCGTGGACGTCCAGTGGTGGAACAGCGCCGGCTGCGGCTCGGGCTTCACCCCGAACACCAAGAAGATCATGCAGCTCACCGGGTACCCGGTCGGCACCGTGGTCAACGCCTGCGCCTCCACCTGGCCGCCGGCCGGCTGGACGATCGTGAGCAGCTTCTACGGCTCCGGCTGCAACTACTCCGCGGTGCCGAGCCTGGAGAAGAACTCCTGGCAGCTCAAGCGCGTCTCCTGAGGCCGCTCCGCGCGACTCCCGAGGCCGGTCCGCGGTGGGGGTGGTGCCGGGCCTGACGGCGGCCGGGCGGCCTCAGCTCTCCGGGCCCTCGCGACCGCCGCGCGGACCTCCGGGTGCGGATCGATCGCCAGGGCGTCCAGCAGTCGGCGGCCCCCGGGGTGGACCAGCCGCGGGCGGCTCAGGCCCAGTCCTCCCGCACCTCGGGGCCGGGTGGGCCGTCCGGTGGGCGAGCGCCTCCACCGGGCCGCGGCGGCGCAGCCCGAACCAGTGCGGTGCGGAGCGCAGCTGGGCCGGGTCGCCGGGGTCGCCTGCGGTGCGGAGCGCAGCTCGGCCGGGTCGCCGGGGTCGCCGACCGCCGCGATCCGGGCGAGCAGCACCGGGACGGGCGGCGGCGGGCCGTCCCGCGGGTGCGGGTGGCGCTCGCGCAGCCGGCGGCTGCCGTACTCGCCGCGGACGCGGCAGCCGCAGCACGTGCGTGCAGGGCCGGGTGCCGTGGGCGTCCGGGCGGTAGCGCCAGCCGCTGACCTGCGGCACGGCGCGGACCCGGTGCAGCTCGCGGGCGGCCGCCGCGCGCGGCAGCAACACCTCCCACCCGCGTGGATCCGGCAGTGCGCCGATCCGCCGGACGGCCTCCGCGGCCCGCACCGTCCGCGGGGCGCCCCCGGGCCCGGCCGCCGTAGTGCCCGGCCGGCACCTCCTGTGGGCCGAGCGGAGTTCCCGGTGCGGTGTGTGATGCGGCGGGGCCGCCGGCGGGCGGGGCCGGGCCGTCCGGGTCAGGCGCGGCCCGTGCGGCGGTCGATCAGGGCCGCGAGGCCGTCCAGGATGCGCTCCAGGCCGAACTCCAGTGCCTGGTCGCGGCCGTCAGGATCGGCCATGGCGGCGGCGACCGCCGGGAAGCAGTCGGCGTTCTCCCGGACCACCGTGCCGAGGGCGGCGAGGAGATCGGACTCCGGGGTGCCGGCCGGTCCGGCGGCACGGGACTGCGCGGCGATCCCGCGCACGTGCCCGGTGAGCAGTACGGCGGCGTCCATCCGTTCCGGTCCGGTCAGCCCGTGGCCGTCGAGCACCGCCACCACCCGCTCCAGCCAGGCGAGTTCACGGGGGCCGAGGACCCGCGCGCCGACGGTGGCGTCCAGCAGCCACGGATGCCCGGCGAAGGAGTCGGCCAAGTGGTGGGCCCAGCCCCTGAGTTGCTCCCGCCAGTCGGCGCCCTCCCGGGCGTCCGGCGGCGTACCGACGGCCGACTCGACCATCAGGGCGATCAGTTCGGCCTTCCCGGGGACGTAGCGGTAGAGCGACATCTTGGTGAAGTCGAGCAGTCCGGCCACCTTCTGCATGGAGACCGCGCCGAGACCCTCGGCGTCGGCGACCTCGACCCCGGCGGCGGCGATCCGCTCCAGGCTGAGGGCCGGCTTCGGCCCCCGGGTGGGCCTGGCCGCCGGGCCCCAGAGCAGCCGCACCGTGTCGTTCGCCGCCTCGGTCATCATCCGCTCCCGTCCTGAGGTCCTGAGGTCGCGCGCCAGGGGCTACCACCCGGCGATTCCGCCCCGGGCGTCCCCGCGGTGTGCCCCGTGGGGGTTGCCCTTCCCGTCCAACTGTGTCTACCGTACACAGCAATAAATCCTGTCCGCCAGACACAGTTTCTCGATCCTCGGACGGAGTGGTTTCCATGGGCACCAAGGTCCTCATCTCGGGCGCGAGCATCGCCGGCCCCGCGCTCGCCCACTGGCTGGGCCGGTACGGCTTCGAGGTGACGGTGGTCGAGCTGGCCCCCGCGCTGCGCGAGGGCGGCCAGGACGTCGACTTCCGCGGCCGCACCCATCTGACCGTGCTGGAGTGGATGGGCCTCCTGGAGGAACTGCGCGCACTGGGCACCGGTGGCAGCCCGATGACCTTCGTGGGCCCCGACGGACGCCGAGTGCTGCACCTGCCCGCCGAGTTCGCCGGCGGCGACCTGGAGGTCCCGCGCGGGGAACTGGCCCAGCTGCTCCACCGGCACAGCCGTGCCCGCGCCGAGTACGTCTTCGGCGACACGGTCACGGCGCTGGAGCAGACCCCGGACGCGGTCCGCGTCGCCTTCCGGCACGGTGCGCCGCGCGAGTTCGACCTGGTGATCGGCGCCGACGGGCTGCACTCCACCGTGCGCCGGCTCGCCTTCGGCCCCGAGCGGCGCTACGTCCGCCACCTCGGCTACTACGCGGCCACCTGGCAGCTGCCCGACGACCTCGGTCTGCCGGTCGGCGCGACCGGCCTCAACGTCCCCGGCCGGCTGGCCTCCGCCGGGGCCTCCCACCGCGACCCGCGCCGGGCCGGTGCGTTCTTTCTCTTCGCCTCGCCCGGGCTGCGCTACGACCGCCACGACCCGGCGGGGCAGAAGGCGCTGGTCCGGGCCGCGTTCGCGGGCCTCGGCTGGCGGGTGCCGCAGCTGTTGAAGAGCCTGGACACCGCTCCCGAGCTGTACTTCGACTCGATCAGCCGGGCGGACGTGCCCGTCTGGTCGACCGGGCGGATCGCCCTGGTCGGCGACGCCGCCTGCGGCGCGACCATCGGCGGCATGGGCACCGGTACGGCGGTGGTGGCCGCGTACGTCCTGGCGGGCGAACTGGCCCGGGCGCGCGGCGACCACCGGGCCGCCTTCGCGCGCTACGAGCGGCTGCTGCGCGGCTACGCGCAGGGCTGCCAGAAGGGCGGGGACCGGACCGGTCCGTTCCTCGCCCCGCGTACGGCCGCCGGGCTGCGGTTCCGCAACGCGCTGCTCAACCGCCGCTGGGCGCTGGAGAGGATGCTGGAGCTGGGCCGGCAGGTCAGCAGCGTCGACCTGCCGGACTACGAGCGGGAGTCCGCCCGTGGGGCGGCGGTCGCGGGCTGAGCGGTCGGCGCCCGGCCCGGGAGGTCCGGCGGGGCCGGCGGGTTCAGGGCGCGGCGGGGAGCGGGCCGATCGTGGTGCCGTTGTCGAGCAGTGCCTCCACCTGCGCGGCCGTCCGGGCGGCGCGTTCGACGGCCAGGGTGCGGTCGGGCGCGGGGCGCTCGGCGGACCAGTCCGGGCCCTTGGCGGCGAGCCGGGTGACCCGGCGGCTGCCCGCGGCCAGCAGGAACTCCGTGCCGCGCGGGGAGCGCCACCACGCGGTGTCGGAGGCGCGTCGGGGCCGCAGGCCCAAGGTCCCACCCGTTCGGCCCCTTGGCCCCTGGCGGTCCGGGCCGCCACGGGTGATGCTGCCGGTACCGGTCGGGACGATCCGCGCCCGGGCGGACCAGGAGCGTTTGGACGAGGTGAACCGGCGTGCGGCATGCCACCGTCGAATCCGTGATGACCAGCCCCGTGGTCGTGGTCTCACCCGAGACCGGATTCCAGGAGATCGTGGCGCTGCTGAGCGAGTACGAGATCACCGGCGTACCGGTGGTGGACCCGGACGGCCGGCCGCTCGGCGTGGTCTCGGAGGCCGACCTGCTGCGCACCCTGGCCGCGCAGGAGGACCCGGCCAGTCTGCTGCCCGCGCCCGAGTCGGCGCCCGTCGGACCGGACGGCGAGGTGACCGCGGCCGACCTGATGACGGCCCAACCGGTCTGCACCACGCCCGGCACCAGTGTGGTCGCGGCGGCCCGGCTGATGAGCCGGCACGGTCTGAAGCGGCTGCCGGTGCTGGACGAGGAGGGCCGGGTCGTCGGCATGGTCAGCCGCGGCGACCTGCTGCGGGTGTTCCTGCGCGAGGACATGGTGATCCGGCGGGAGATCGTCGAGGAGGTGCTCGGGCGGATCGACGGCGTCAGCCCGGCCGAGGTCGGGGTGGAGGTCAACCAGGGGCGGGTGGTGCTCAGCGGTACCGTGCCGGAGCCGCACCTGGTGCCGATCGTGCTCAACCTGTGCCGCTCGGTGGACGGGGTGGTCTCGGTGACCGACCGGCTCGGGGCCGGGGGTACGGCTCCGGTCGGCTGACCGGCCGGCAGCTCGTGTGTCCCTTCGTACGTTCCTTCGTGTGTCCCGTCGTACGTTCCTTCGTGTGTCCCCCCGTGCGTCCCGTGGCGTGTCCGTGAAGGGGGACTGGTCGTCCCGGGCCGTGGTCGCCGGTCGTTCGCCCGGGCCCGGACGACCCGTTCCGCATACTGCGGAGGGTATCGGGTAACTCACCCTGTGTGCCCGGCGGTGTGGACTGCCGGGGCGCCGGAGCTTCGGGGAGGCGGCCGTGGCAGTCGTGTTCGACGCGGACTTCACTTCGACCAGGCAGTGGACCGCCGGGCGCAGCAGCGCCTATCCCCGGATGGGGCCGACCAACCGGAGCGACCACAAGCTCGACTACCTCAGCCGCGACTACTGCCCCGACGGGGAGTTCGTGGCGGTCCGGCGGCACAGCGGCGGCCTGTGGAGCTGCAGCCTGCTGACCACCGAGGGCAGTCCGGACGGCTTCCAGCTCCGCGCCGGGGACGAGCTGTCGGCAAGAGTGACGCTGCCCGTCCAGCTGGGCGCCTGGCCGGCCATCTGGACCTGGCGGGACGGCGGCAACGAGGTGGACGTCTTCGAGTACCACCCGGACAATCCGGACCTGCTGGAGATCTCCAACCACGTCCGGGGCGGTTTCCGGTACTGGCACGGCGCGAGCGCCGGGATCGGGCCGGGGGCGACCTTCGACCTGCGGGTGGTGCTCGGCGCGAACTCGGTGGACTGGTACGTGGCGGACGAGCTGGTCTACGCGGACCTGCACGGGGTCGGCTCGGCGTGGCACGCGTACCTGATCGTCAACATCTCGGTGGCGGACGGGACGTACCACGCCCGGCCGCCGTACGGCGGGCCCGACCGGCTGAGCTGGGTGTGCCACAGCCTCCGGGTCGAGCGCTGAGGGCGCTTCTGCGGGCGGGTGGTCGTGGTTGGTCCCCTGCGGTCGGTCACTTGGTCGGTCGCGGTCGCGGTCGCGGTCGCTTGCGGTCGGTCGCGGTCGGTCGCTTGCGGTCGGTGGAGGGCCCGCGGGTCCGAGGGGGCTACGCTCCCGGGGCCGCCCACGGTCCGTGGGGCGCGAAGGAGGCGGTGATCGGGCCGCGGGGGGCGTACCCGCCGTGGGAGCGGGGCAGTGCGGAGCGCCGGAACCAGACCGCCCGACGGTTCGGACCGATGTGCGCGGGGTCGGCCACGTAGAGGTCGTCGCGCGGGGCGCGTTCGTTGCCCGGGGCGAGTGCCGCGTCCACGGCCTGGTCGGCGATCGCGCGCAGCAGCGCGGTGGCGGTGTTCTCGGCGGCGGCCGGTGCGATGGCGAGGGCGGCGAGTTCGGCCCACAGGGCGGTCGAGACGTAGCCGATCGGGGAGTGGCCGAGCGCCGGGTGGGGGCGCGGGTCGGGGTGGTGCCGCAGCAGTCCGGCGGCGACGAGCTGCTCCGGGGAGCGGTCGTCCTCCACGGGATGGAGGGCCACGGGCGGCTGGTGAGCCATGGGCCGCTGGGGGTCGAACACGGGCGGCGGGTGCTGGGTCACGAGCGGCACGCTACCCCGGCGGATGGCCGGGCCGCGTGCCCGGATCCACTTTCCGGGCTTTCCGCGCGTCGTTCCGGCCGTGGACGGGCGCACGATGGTGGTAGCGCGCTGCTCGCCTCGGCGGGCCCCGACGGGCCGGAGGAGGAGGTCCTGATGAGGTACTGGCACGGCCACGGCCGCTTCGACGGCGGCTGGGGCATGGGCTTCATGGCGTTCGGGACGCTGTTGCTGCTGGTGATCGCCGTCCTGCTGGCCGTCGCCCTGTTCCGCTACCTGTCGCGTTCGCGGCAGCCGCTCCCGCCCGGGCGGGCCGCTCCGAGGGGCGGAACGGTGGGAGCGGGTGGTCCGCAGGGCTGGGGCCAGGGCGGGCAGGGGAGCCCGAGGGTGCCCCCGGAGCAGGTGCTCGCGGAGCGGTTCGCGCGGGGCGAGATCGATGCCGAGGAGTACCGGCACCGACTGGAGACGCTGCGTGCGGTGAACGGCCCGGGCGGCGACTGAGCCCGGGGGCGAGGCGCCCGGGCGACGGGGTGTAGGCGAGGGGCTGCGGGCGAGGGGCCGGGCGCGCCGTGGTTCGGGTGCGGCGGGCCCGGCCTGTCGCCGGGGCTTCGGGCGGTCGATGCCGGCGGTCGGTGCTGCGCCGGGGTGCTGAGGGGCTTACTCGACGACCAGCTCGACCGGGATGTTGCCCCGGGTGGCACGGGAGTACGGGCACACCTCGTGCGCCTGCTTGACCAGCAGCTCGCCGGTCTCCCCGGCCAGGGCGTCGGGCAGCTCGACGCGCAGCACGACGGCGAGGCCGAAGCCGGCGCCGTCCTTGCCGATGGACACCTCGGCCGTCACCGAGACCTCGCTGGTGTCCACCCGGGCCTGGCGGCCGACCAGGCCGAGGGCGCTGGCGAAGCAGGCCGCGTAGCCGGCAGCGAAGAGCTGCTCGGGGTTGGTGCCCTCGCCGTTGCCGCCGAGCGCGGGCGGCATGGCCAGGGCGAGGTCCAGTCGGCCGTCGGAGCTGACGGCGCGGCCCTCCCGGCCGTTGGCGGTGGCGGCTGCGGTGTAGAGCGCGTCCATGGTGGCGTTCCCTTCGGTCCTGGGTGGTCCTGCGGTCGGTCGTCCGGGCCGTTTCCGGACCGGTGTCCCGCAGGGCGGCCGCTCCCGGTTGCCCGGGGCCGCTGCGTCGAGCTAAGTAGAGCACGCAATTCAATTGCGCACAACTTAATGGTGCAGTGGCGATCGGTACCATGGCTCCATGACCACTGACCCCGCCGTGGCGGACGAGGAGCTGCTCCGCCTCGACCAGCAGATCTGCTTCTCGCTCAACGCGGCCTCCCGTGCCTTCGGCGGCGTGTACCGGGTGCTGTTGCGGGATCTCGGGCTCACCTACCCGCAGTACCTGGTCATGCTGGTGCTGTGGGAGGAGGGCGGGCTGCCCGTCAAGCGGATCGGCGAGCGGCTGCGGCTGGACTCCGGGACGCTCTCCCCGCTGCTCAAGCGGCTGGAGGCAGGCGGGCTGGTGCGCCGAGAGCGGAGCGCGGCGGACGAGCGGTCGGTCACCGTCCGCCTGACTCCCGAGGGGTCCGCGCTGCGCGAGCGGGCCGGCCAGGTCCCGCGTCGACTGCTCTCGGCGACCGGCCTGCCGTTGGAGGACCTGGCCGCGCTGCGCGGACTGCTGGACCGGCTGACCGTCGCCCTGGATGCGGCGGAGGTGGAGCCGGCGCCGTAGGGGGGTGGGCCGGGCTTCGGGGGCTTGTCAAGCCCCTCGCCCGATCGATGTGATCTGGGTCACATGGTGGCTTCCATGGCCCGGTCTCTGCGGGCGAACCGGCAGGTCAGCGCTGGTGCTCAAAAGTGAACGGAAACGTTCGGCAATTGTCCGCCCGATCCGGTCAACATCCCGGACCTCCCGGACGGTTACACGACGAGCCCCAAGGGGCCGTCGGTGTGCCACCAGGCGGGCCGGCCAGTCGACCCACGAAAGGGGGGCCGCGTGAGCACTCCCGGGCCGGGCGAGGAGCGGGGCCTGCGAGCCGATCCGCTCGGCGACCTGCCGAACGACTTCGAGGCCTTCTTCACCCGAGAGAACTCCGGCTACCTCCGCTACGCCCAGCAGCGCCTGCGTCACCGTGAGGACGCCCAGGACGCCGTCCAGAACGCGGGCGCCGCGCTCTACAAGAACTGGCGCCGGGCCCTGGCCAGCGCCGATCCGCAGGCCTTCGCCTTCAAGATCGTCAAGGACGCGGTGGTGGACGTGCTGCGCGAGCGCCGCCGGGCCGAACGCAAGCGACTGCGGGTGATCGCCCAGCGCCGCCCCGACACCAGCCAGGACGAGCTGGACGAGCTCGCCGAGCTGGACGCCCTGGACTGGGCGATGGAGGAACTCGCGCGGGCCGCGCCCGTCCAGGCCGACGTCGTCCGGCTGCGCCAGGCGGGGCTGTCGTACCACGACATCGGGCGCTCCCTCGGCATCGCGCACACCACCGCCCGCACCTACTACAGCCTCGGACGGCGCCACCTCGAGTACCTGCTGGAGCACCCGGACGACGGCGGGGCGCGGAAGTGAGGGTCGCGGAGCTGCTGCGCGCGCACGCCGTCGAGCTGGAGCGCGAGTTCGACGACCACGACGCCCTGGACTTCACCCGCCGGCTGGCCGAGCGGCTCGCGGCCGCGCGGTGGCCCGCCCCGGCCGGGCGCGAACGTCCCGCCCGGCCGCCCGCCGGTGCCCGGCCGCCGCACGTGCCGGTCTCGGGGGCGAGCCCCGGCCCGGCGGCGGGGGCGGGTGCCGGGGCCGGGGCGGGTGCGGGGGCCGTGTCCGCTCCGCGGTCGGGCGCCGGACCGGGCGCCGCTGCCGGGCAGGCCCGCCGGGCCGGCGGAGGGGCGGAGCTGCGGCGGGACCTGCGGCACCTGTGCGCGGGCGTCGCGGGCGCGGTGGAGCCGGGGGAGCTGGCGCTGGACCTCGAACTCGCCGAGAAGACCGCCTTCCGCACCCTCGGCTGCCTGCTGTACGGCATGGGCCGCACGGCGGATGGCGTCTTCTGGTGGCGGATAGCCGCCCAGTACGGGGACCAACTGGCCGTGCACTGCCTCGCGGTGCACTACACCGCCGAGGGCGAACGCTGCGACGCGGCGCACTGGGCCGCCCAGGCCCAGGACCTCAGTGCCCCCGGACGGCTGCCGGAGCTGGCGCCCGAGGTCCGGCCCGGCGGGGCGGCGGAGCTGGCGCGGGTGCTCGCGGAGCGCTACGACGGCGAGATCCTGCTGACGGTGCGGGAGGCGGTGGAGGCCCGGCCGGGGGCGGACCCCGGGCGGTTGCGGGTCCGCGCCGTGCGGGGGCGGGGGGTGGTGCGGATCCGCTGACGGGGCCGCCGGCGAGGGCCGGGGCGGTGCAGGCAGGAGCGGGACAGGGAGTTAGAGCCGGGCAGGGGGTCAGGCGAGCCCGGAGACGGCGGCTCCCAGGTACTCGGCGCCCAGCAGCAGCGGGACGGCGATCATGATCGCCGCGTTGTGCGTGGCCGTCCAGGCCCGCCACTCGTTGAGGCTCTGCCGTGCGCGGCCGTTCCCCCGGAGGTGGACCGCCAGCGGCAGCAGGGTGCCCAGCGAGCCGAGCAGCACCATCAGGGCTGCGGCCACCGCCTTCTGCCCGCCGCCGGTGGGCGCGGCGGCGATGGACGTGGCCCCGCCGACGACGGGAACCAGGGTCGTCGCGCGGGTGGTGGCCAGGGCCACCGCGAGACCGGCGGACCGGGCGGGCGTCAGCCGGTCGATCGCGAGCAGCCAGGCCGGCGGTGCGGTGACCCGGCCCGGGCGCGGTCGTTCGCGCCACTGCCGCGCGGCCAGCAGGACCAGCACGGTGCCGAGGGCGAGCTTCAGCCAGGACGGCCAGGTCGGTGTGGTGCGGGCGGGGCTCCAGGTGCTGCCCGCCGCCACGACGACCGCCGCCACCGCGGCCAGGCCCAACAGCCAGCCGGCCGTGAAGGCGGCCCCCCGGGCCCGGCCGCGCGGTGAGGCGAGGATCAGCAGGACGGCGATCAGTGGCAGCGGGCCGAGCGCGACCGCCACCGCGGAGGCCAGCATCGGGCCGATCGCCTCACCCATCCGCGCACCTGCCTTCCCGCCGCCGCCCGCCCGTCCGCCATTCAGCGCCGGACGGGCGGGCGGCGCACGGCCGGTGCCGCCGTCCGGGTGAGCGGGTGTGCGGAGGGGTGGGCGGGCGGCTGTGCGGCTGGGCACGCTTGCGGGTCGTGCGCGTTTGCGTGACTGCGGGGGGGGCTATCGGGAGCGGGGAGTGGCGGAGGGCCGCCGCACCGGTGGGGTGCGGCGGCCCCCCGCGGGCGCGCGGCGGGTCAGTCGGTGCCGGACTCGATCGCCGCGTGGTCGAGCGCCGTCGGGTCCTCCTCGTCACCGGTGCCGGCGGCGATCGGGGCGGCACCGCCCGGGGCGAGCTCGCCGATCAGGCCGCTCCACGGCGCCAGCTGGCCGTGCACCGCGTACTGCTCCAGCTTGCTGCGCGAGTCGGCGATGTCGAGGTTGCGCATGGTCAGCTGGCCGATGCGGTCGTCCGGGACGAACGCGGCGTCGACGCTGCGCTCCATCGACAGCTTCTCGGGGTGGTAGCTGAAGTTGGGGCCCTGGGTGTCGATGACCGAGTAGTCCTGGCCGCGCCGCAGCCGCAGGGTGACGCTGCCGGTGACCGGGTGGCCGATCCAGCGCTGGATGCTGTCGCGGAGCATCAGCGACTGCGGGTCGAACCAGCGGCCCTCGTACAGCAGCCGACCGAGCCGCCGGCCCTGGGTGTGGTACGTGGCGATGGTGTCCTCGTTGTGGATGGCGTTGAGCAGCCGCTCGTAGGCGATGTGCAGCAGCGCCATGCCCGGGGCCTCGTAGATGCCCCGGCTCTTCGCCTCGATGATGCGGTTCTCGATCTGGTCCGACATGCCCAGACCGTGCCGCCCGCCGATGGTGTTGGCCTCGTGGACCAGGTCGACGGCGCTGGCGAACTCCTGGCCGTTGATCCGGACCGGGCGGCCGAACTCGAACTCGACGGTGACGTCCTCGGTCGGGATCTCGACCGCCGGGTCCCAGAAGGCCACGCCCATGATCGGGCTGACGATCTCCAGGGAGGCGTCCAGGTACTCCAGCCGCTTGGCCTCGTGGGTGGCGCCCCAGATGTTGGCGTCGGTGGAGTAGGCCTTCTCGGCCGAGTCCCGGTACGGCAGGTCCCGCTCGGCGAGCCACTCGGACATCTCCTTGCGGCCGCCGAGCTGGTCGACGAAGGCCTGGTCCAGCCAGGGCTTGTAGATCCGCAGGTTGGGGTTGGCGAGCAGGCCGTAGCGGTAGAACCGCTCGATGTCGTTGCCCTTGTAGGTGGAGCCGTCGCCCCAGATGGAGACGCCGTCCTCCTGCATGGCGCGCACCAGCAGGGTGCCGGTCACGGCGCGGCCGAGCGGGGTGGTGTTGAAGTACGTCTGCCCGGCGGAGCGGATGTGGAAGGCGCCGCAGGCGAGGGCGGCCAGGCCCTCCTCGACCAGCGCGGCCCGGCAGTCGACCAGCCGGGCCTGCTCGGCGCCGTACGCGCGGCCCCGGGCCGGGACGTCGGCGAGGTTGGGCTCGTCGTACTGGCCGATGTCGGCCGTGTAGGCGTAGGGGAAGGCACCGTGCTCGCGCATCCACGCGACGGCGACGGAGGTGTCCAACCCACCGGAGAATGCGATGCCGATCCGTTCACCGACCGGCAGCTTGCTCAAGACCTTCGACATGGATGCACCCTTGACCCGCGTGAGCGGGCCCCTGATCTAGCGATGTGTAACGGGCTTCGGCGTAATCGATCCGATGCCCGAACTCTGGCATAGATTTGCAGAGTAATGCAAGAGCATGCGGAGACAGGGGGGTGGTGGAGGCCCGCCCAGCCGGTGAGCGCCCAGCGGGGAGGCGGTCAACCCGCCTGCCCGGACGGGTTGTTGCGGTGGTTCAGGAGGCCGCCACGGCCGGCCGGGGCCGCGCCCGGGTGTGCAGCCAGGCGGACCGGGAGGCGAGTGCGCCCAGCCCGAGGGCGACGAGGTGGCCGGCGTCGGCCAGCTGCTGGTCCAGTGCCCAGGCGGCGGCCAGGGCCACGGCGAGCGCCGGCAGGCCGTAGCGGCGCAGCGGGCGCGGGCCCAGCGCGAGGAGGCAGGCGCCGGTGGCGACCAGCCCGTAGCTGATGCCCACGTCCCGGGCCCGGGAGAGCGCGCCTGGGATGCGGGCGGTCACCATCACCCACATGGCGCCCTCGGTGAGCAGCGTGGCGCCCAGGTGCCCGGAGACGAAGACCGCGCCGGCCCGGGCCGGGCCCCAGCGCCACTCCGCCAGCCCCAGGACGGCCGCGACCGCCGCGATGCCCGCCCAGGCCGGGACGCCGTCGACCACCAGGCCGCTGGTGAAGAGCGTCCACCACCGGCCGAGTTCCAGGTGGTGGACGTTGCTGCTGTTGTGGCGGACGAACCGGGCCCGTTCGGCGTGACTGCCGCTCGCCAGCCAGGCGGCCGTCACGGTCAGCAGCAGGACGTAGGCGGCGGTGAGCCGCAGGCGGACGGCGACTCCCAGTGCCGGGTGGCGGGTGTCGGAGGGGCCGGTGGGTGTCCTCGTCGCGAGGCGATCGCTCATCGTGCCTGATGCCCTTGTTCGGCGGTTCCCGGTACCGGCCCGACCGGTGCGTGGCGGGAGGGCCGGGCGCGCCCCGGGACGGTCCGAGCGCCAGCGTACGCGAGCGGTCAGCGGCCCGGTGGGCGGGCGGTGGGCGGCTGCCGGCTGCCGGCTGCTGGTGGCAGGTGGCAGGTGGCGGCAGGGCCGGGCGGGGGCGAGGGTGATGAGGGGGAGGGCGAGGGCGCGCAGTGTCGAGGAGGCGTCGATGGCCGGCAGTACCGCCCGGGGCTCCGGGGTGCACCGGCGGCCCCGGTGGGCGCGGGTCGGCCACGCGGTGTGGGCCTACATCCGGCGCGCGCCGGGCACCTACATCTGGCTGGCGATCCTGCTCGTCACCACGCAGGTGATCCGGCACGTCGATCCGGCGACGGCGGACCGCATCCTGCAGCGGCGCTCGACCAACCTCCACCACCTCCAGAAGTCCCCGGTGCGCGTCCTGGTGACCAGCGCCCTGTGGATCGCCGGCGGCGGCTGGCCGTCCTACTTCCTGCTGTACAACCTCTTCCACGTGCCGGCCGAGCGGTGGCTCGGCACGCTGCGCTGGATCTCGGTGGCGGCGCTCGCGCACGTCGGCGCCACCTACCTCAGCGAGGGCGTCCTCGGCTGGGCGATCCACCGCGGACTGGCCTCCCCGAGGGCCGTCTACACCCTGGACTACGGCGTCAGCTACGCACTCGCCGGGGTGATCGCGGTCCTCGCCTACCTGATCGTGCGGCCCTGGCGGTACCTGTACGCGGCGGGCGTGCTGCTGGTCTACGGGCTGGGTGTGCAGCAGAGCCGGGACTACACCAGCATCGGCCACCTCAGCGCGGCGCTGATCGGATTCGCCTGCTACCCGTTGACCCGGGAGCGCCCGGGCTCCTTCGATCCGGTCGCCTCGGCCCGCGCGGTCCGGCGGTGGGCACGCCGGCGGTGACCGGCGGCGCGTGGCGGCGGGCGGCGCCGGGCTCCCGAACGGCCGAGGCGGCCGCCGGTGCGGGGGCCGGCCGGTATTCGGTGAATGCCAACTGTTCGAACCCGTAAGGCTCTTACCGGCTTCTTACCGTCCGGCTCTTCCCCCCGCCGGGCCGGGCCCAGCAGGCTGACCCCCTGTTTCCGCCGAGTGCGCGCGACCGCGCGACCGGCTCCAGGGGAGGACCGCTACCGTGCCCACCAGGCAACGACGACGGCTGCTGATGAGCGCCGTCACTCTCACCGCGATCGGACTGACCACCACCCAGGCGCTCGCCGCCCCGACGGTGCCGCCGCAGCCGCAGCCGTGGCAGGTCCGGCACCAGGCGGACATCGGGAAGGCGCACGCCCAGAAGGTCCGTGGCGGCGCCGGGGCGACCGTCGCGCCGGGCCTCAGCCCGAAGGCCGAGGCCGAGGCCGGGGACGGCGGGGACGAGGCGGAGAACTCCGCGGAGGGCACCGCGCAGTACACCGAGGCCCGGACCGCCCCCGGCGTGATCGCACCGGGCGCCTACAGCGCGGCCTGGGCGCAGCTGCAGTCCATGCCGCGCACCGGCGGCAACTGGGACCACGTCACCGACAAGCCGTACAACTCCGACGACCCGCGCTACCGGGACGTCAACTCCAACTCCAGCGGCGGCGCCGGCCTGGTGACCGGCCGCATCACCGGCCTGGCAGCCGACCAGGACGGCTACGTCTACGCGGGCGGGGCCAACGGCGGGGTGTTCCGCTCCCGCACCGGCGGCGGGCACTGGGAGCCGATCGCCGACCGGCTGCCCACGCTGTCCACCGGGACCCTGAACCTCGACGAGGGCGGCCGGCTCTGGTACGCGACCGGTGAGTCCAACACCGGTGCGACCTCCTACGTCGGTACCGGCGTGTACCTGCTCGCGGATCCGAAGCACGGCGAGTTCCAGCCCGGCGACCGGATCGGCGGGACGGAGCTGGAGTCCACCATCATCCACGCGCTGCGCTTCGGCGGCGGCCGGGTCTGGGCGGCCACCAGCCGCGGGGTGTGGAGCCACTCCACCACGGACCTCTCCGGCCCGTGGAGGCTGGAGTTCGCGCCCAACCCGGACTACCTGCCGGGCGGCCCGAAGGCCGGTGACCCGGCCGCGCCGTACAAGAACATCGCCAACGACATCGCGATCGACCCCAGGGACCCGGGCAAGGTCGTCCTGGCCGTCGGCTGGCGCGGCGGCGACGGCTACAACGGCTTCTACAGCAAGGGCGCGGACGGGAGCTGGCAGCGCGTCGGTTCGCTCGGCGACCTGCCGACGGACGCGGCGAACGTCGGCAACGTGACCTTCGCCCGCTCGGCCGACGGCTCGCGCTACTACGCGATCGACCAGTCCCCGGAGGTCGCGGCCACCGACCCGGACACCGGGCTCAAGGGCATCTACGTCTCCAAGTCCGGCTCGCCGTTCGGACCGTGGACGCTGGTGGCGGACAAGGAGAAGCTGAAGGGCTCCGGCTCCGCACTCCAGGACGAGGGGTACCAGCCCGGCATCCAGGCCTGGTACAACCAGTTCCTCCAGGTCGACCCGGCCGACCCGGACCACGTCTACGCGGGCCTGGAGGAGGTCTTCGAGACCACCGACGGCGGCGCCGAGTGGGCCACCGTCGGGCCGTACTGGAACAACGGCTTCCCGTGCTGGAGCATCGACCCGGCCAAGCAGACCGGTGACTGCTCGCCCACCACCCACTCCGACCAGCACGCCGTCGCCTTCGGCAGCTACCAGGGCAAGGTCAACGTCTACGTCGGCAACGACGGCGGCATCTACCGCCGCCCCGGCAAGGGCCAGTTGGACGCGTACGGGCACGCCAAGGACTGGACGCCGCTCAACGACGGCACCATCGACACCCTCCAGTACTACTCGGTCGGCGTCGGCAAGGACCCGGCGGACCGCTCCGGGCGGGGCGTGATCGTCAGCGGTGGTCTCCAGGACAACGGCGAGTCCGTCCTGCGGGCCCACGACAAGGTGATGGGCTCCGACTTCGGCGGCGACGGCGCCGACACGATCGTTGACCCGGCCAACGGCTGCAACATCGCCGAGGAGTACGTCTACCTCGACGTCTGGGTCACCCAGAACTGCGCGACCAACGACGGCAGCTGGACGAAGGACCCGAGCAAGGCCACCTCCTTCGAGGTCGCCCCGCCGGACAAGGAGACCAGCGCCGCCCGCTTCATCGCCCCGATCACCGCCGACCCGAAGGACGGCAACACCTGGATCGCCGGTGGCCGGCACGTCTGGGTGCAGCACAGGGGCTACGCGATCCGCAGCGGCAGCGAGTGGGCGAACGCCTACGACCTGGGCGAGGGCCACGTCGCCACGGCGGTGGCGACGGTCGACGGCACGGTGTACGCGGGCTGGTGCGGGCCGTGCAACAACGTCGGCTTCAGCCGCGGCATCGCGGTGGGCCGGACCGACGGCACCGGCTGGCACCAGCTCGCCCTGCCCGTGGACGGCACCCTGCCGAACCGCTACATCTCCTCCTTCGCGGTGGACGAGAAGGACGCCCAGCACGTCCTCGTCGCCTTCAACGGCTTCTCGCGGACCTGGACCGAAGGGCCCGGCGCGGGCGTCGGCCACCTCTTCGAGACCCGTGACGGCGGCGCCACCTGGACCGACGTCTCGGCGAACCTGCCGGACGTCCCCGCGACGTCGGTCAGGATCCTGCCGAACGGCGGCCTCGCCCTCGGCACCGACCTCGCCGCCTTCTACCGCGCGCCGGGCACCACCGACTGGCGGGTCCTCGGCCGCAACCTGCCCACCACCGCGGTGCAGCAGCTGAAGATCGGCCCGGACGGCAAGCTCTACGCCGCCACCTTCGGGCGCGGCATCTGGTCCTTCGACCTGCGCCGCCTCGGCCACGGCCGCTACGACGAGACGGACGACTGACCTGCCGCACCCTCACCCGGCCGGCGGACGTCCGCCCGGGACCTGCCGCCGCTGCCCGGCCCGCTCATGGAAGCGGACCGGGCAGCGGCATCGCGCCGACGGCCGCGCCGCGGCCGTCGGACCCACGGGCGGCGGGACGGCTACCCGCCGACCCGCTGGGACACGCAGACGATGTTGCCTTCGCTGTCCTTGAACCAGGCCGCGCGCATGCCGTCGCCCTCGGCGACGCCGTCGACGGTCCGCAGACCGGGGAAGTCGTACTCCTCGAAGGTGATGCCGCGGTCGCGCAGGCCGGCCATCTCGCCGTCGAGGTCGGTGACCTTGAAGCTGGCGAGGGTGTGAGCGGCCTGCCCGCCGCTGGGGGTGCGGTAGACGGTGAACTGGGTGCCGCCGCTGTCGCAGACGAATTCCTCCTCACTCTCCTCGGCGAGCTTGAGACCGAGGGTGTCGGTGTAGAAGGCTTTGGCGCGGGCGAGATCGGTGGCGGGGATGACTGCTTGCAGCGGAGCGTCTCCAAGCATGGTGATTCGCCTCCTCCCAGTCACCAGGCTAGGGAGGTACGGGCCCGGCCGCCCGGTGGGCACGGGGCCGCTTCGGCGTGTGTGCGGCAGGTCGCCGGGAGTCATGCGGGGGCCAGCCTCCACAGCGAGGTGACTTCGGCGGCACGGGCGGCGCGGAGGAGGGGATCGGCCCGCTCGGGGGCGGTGGCCCGAGGGTGGCGCGGAGCGGTGTCGAGGCGGCCGGTGACGCGCAGACCGGCTCCGGACACCGCGCCGAGGAGGTCTGCGCGGGACCGCAGGCCGAGGTGCTCGGCGAGGTCCGACAGGACGAGCCAGCCCTCGCCGCCGGGCAGCAGACGGTCGGCCAGACCGTCGAGGAAGCCGCGGAGCATGCGGCTGCCCGGGTCGTAGACGCCCTCGTCGAGCCTGGAGCTCGGCCGGCCGGGCAACCAGGGGGGATTGCACACGACCAGGGCGGCCCGGCCCCGACCGGCAGGGTAGAGACCGGTGCCGGCAGCCTCGATCCGGTCGGTGAGACCGAGACGGCGGGCGTTGTCGCGGGCGCAGGCGAGGGCGCGCGGATTGGCGTCGGTGACCAGGACCTGGCGCAGGCCGCGCCGGGCGAGGAGCACGGCGAGCACACCGGTGCCGGTGCCCAGGTCGTAGGCGGTGGGGTGGGTACGGGCGGCCGGCGGCAGCGGCGCCCGGGCGACGAGGTCGACGTACTCGCCGCGGACCGGTGAGAAGACCCCGTAGTGCGGGTGGATGCGGGCGCCGAGGGCCGGGACCTCGACGCCCCTGGTGCGCCACTGGTGTGCGCCGACCACACCGAGGAGCTCGCGCAGGGACACGATTCTGTTGTCAAGGAGCGGTCCGTAGGCAGCCTGGCAGGCCTCGCGGACATCGGGCGCCCGGTGGAGCCGGACGCGGTGATCCGCGCCGAGCGGGACCAGCAGCATGCCGAGGACGCGCGCGAGGCGGGCGCGCTCGCGGCGGTACTGCCGGAAGGCCTCGGCCGGGGAGCCGGGGGCGGATCGGGGCCGGCGCCGCTCGGCGCGGCGGCGCATGGCGTGCAGGAGGCGGAGTGCGCCGGGGTAGCCGCCGTGCCAGAGCAGGGCAGTGCCCTCGCAGGCCAACCGGTAGGCGGCCTCGGCGCGCAGGGTGTCGTCGGCGGCGATCAGGCGGCGCGGTGGCGGCGTGCCGTTCTCGCTGTGCCAGGGCGCGGGCAGGGCGGAGAGGGTGGGCAGGGAGGTGGTACTCGGCCGGTGGGTGTCGGACACCGGGGGCTCCTCGTGGTCGAACGTGCAGGGGGCACGAAGAGCGCTTCGACGAGGAGACGAGCAGCAGGCCGTCGGGCGGCGGCGCCGGCGACAGGGCGGACGCGGGCGTCAGGCCCGGTGCGGCTCGCGCGTCGAAGCGCGAGCCGGGGTGTCACCGAGGACGAGGCCCGGCACGACGGCGAGTCGTATGCCACTGACCATCGGTGGGCCTCCTTTCCGAACGGCTGGTCCTGCGCGGTCGTTCGTACACTTTCACGCACGGTGGCCGTTTGGCAACCGATTTATCACCGGCCCCCGGGCCAGTCGTGCGGCACGCGTTCCAGCACGCCCGCACCGAACAGCTCGTACAGTGGCAGTGACTCCAGGTGGACGTAGCCGATGTGGCAGTCGCAGACCGGCAACGGGCAGGGGCGCGGCCGCAGGCGGGAGCGGTAGCTGCCGTTGTAGAGGTTGCCGAGGACGTCCCGCACGAAGTGGCAGCGGCGCACGGTGCCGTCGCCGTCCACCGACAGCACGGAATCCCCGGTGCGGCACGGCAGCCCGGCGCTGGGGTGGGCGTGGCGGCTGTAGCCGAAGTGCGGGTCGACGGCGGTCCACCCGGCGGCTTCGGCGTCGCTGTAGCGCAGGCCCTCGGCGGCGTTGACCCACAGGTAGACGTCCTCGGCCAGCTCGGCGCGCAGTCGGCGGGCCTCCCCCAGGTGCTCCGGCAGGCCCACGACGCCGACGCTGTAGCGCACGCCGAGCGCGTCCAGCTCCCGGCACTTGGCGAGGAAGCGCTCCCGGGCGACCTGGCCCGGATGGAAGGTGACCCACAGGGCGACGGCATCGAGGTCCGCCTCGGCGAGCCAGCCGGTGCGGCAGCTGAGGTTGGTCTGGATCGCGACGCGGCGCACGTGCGGCAGCCGGCTCAGCTCGACCAGCGCGCGCCGGTACCAGGACCGCACCAGCCCCTCGCCCCAGGGGGTGAACAGCAGCGACAGGGTGTCGCCGGTGCCCGCGCGTCCGGCCGCCCAGCCGGTGAAGCGCTCCAACGCGGCCCGGTCGGCCCGCAGTTGCCCCGGGCTGTCGCGCCGCTTGGCGAACGGGCAGTACGGGCAGTCGTAGTCGCAGGAGGCGAGCGGGCCGCGGTAGAGCAGCGTCAGGTCCCGCGCGCCGTCCTCCGGCAGCGGCGCGGCGGAGGGCATGCCGAGGAAGGTCATTTCGCCTCGTACGCCGTCATCAGCGCCCGGACCTCGGGCGAGAAGAGCATCGGCCCGGCGGCGTCCGAGTGGGCCAGCCCCTCCGGGCTGAGCCGCAGGAACGCCGCGTCGCCCTCGTCGAGCCACCCGCGTTCGGCGAACGCGGCCAGCTCCGCGGGGAAGTCCTCGGCCGGTGAACTGCCGAAGCGGGCGCGGTAGTCCGCCAAGGGCATGCCCCCGGCCTGGAGCAGCGACTGCACCAGGTGCCGCCGGCGCGGCTCCGTGCCGCCCATCCAGTGGCCCACCTCGGCGCGGTGGAAGTCCTCGGTGGCGACGTAGTCGTCGATGATGCCGCGCACCTCGGTGGCGTTCACCGCGTAGTCGAAGGAGTAGTGCAGCCGCGAGGTGTAGGAGCGGGCGCCGCAGCCCAGACCGACCATGCCGTCGGTCTGGCAGGCGTACTCGGCGGCCCCGGCCTGCGGCGAGGCGGCGCGGCGGAACATCCGCATCGACACCTGCTGGTAGCCGCGGGCGAGCAGGTGGTCGCGGCCGGCCCGGTAGAGCGCGAGCCGCCGGGCGTCCCAGGCGGACGCGCTCTCCTGCTCGCCGCGCCGGGCCAGGCCGGTCAGCGGACGGACGTACAGCGGGTACAGGTACAGCTCCTCGGGCTGCCAGCCGAGCGCGGTGTCCAGCGAGCGGAGCCAGCTCGCCTCGGTCTGGCCGTCGATGCCGTAGATGAGGTCGATGTTGAGCACCGGGAACCCGGCCGCACGGATCCGGCCCAGGGCGGCCTCCACCTCGGCCCGCTTCTGCGGGCGGACGGCGGAGCGCGCCTCGGCGTCGTCGAAGGACTGCACGCCCAGGCTCAGCCGGGTGGTGCCCCGGGCGGCCAGCACCTCCAGCCGGTCGGCGGTCGCGGTGGCGGGCGAGGCCTCCACCGAGAGCGGCACCGCCCGCAGGTCGGCGCCCATCCGCCGCTCGGCGATGTCGCACAGCCGCTCCAGCTCACCGGCCGTCAGGTAGGTGGGGGTGCCGCCGCCGAACGCGGCCAGCGCGAACCGTGCCCCCTCGTCCAGCGCCGCGCGCACCGCCGTGGCCTGGCGCTCCAGGGCGTCCAGGTAGGCCGTGGTCAGGCCCTCGGGGCTGCCGATCCGGGTGAACAGGTTGCAGAAGCCGCAGCGGACCTCGCAGAACGGGATGTGCAGGTAGAGGGAGAGGGCGTGCTGCGCCTCGCCGGCCCACAGCTCGCGCAGCGGCGGGCGATCGGGCAGCGGACGGTAGGCCGTCTTGTGCGGGTAGGCGTAGACGTACGACTGGTACGGCGAGTCCGGGCGCGGGGGTGCGGTGGTCATGCGCGCTCCTCGGAGGTCGCGGTGGGGCCCGCCGGCCGGGCGGGGAGGATGAAGTGGGCGTACGGAACCGACCAGACCACCTCGTGGCCGATCCGGTGCCCGGTGTAGCCGTCCTCGCCGTAGGCGGTGCCGTGGTCGGAGCAGACGATCGCGAAGCAGGGGCGGCGGGTGCTCATCGCGGTGAACAGCCGGCCGATGTGCGCGTCCACGTACTCCAGGGCGGCCGCGTGGCTGGCCCGGGAGTCCCCGTGCTCGCGGGTGGCCCCGGGCAGGTGGAACCAGTTCGGCTGGTGCAGCGCCGAGACGTTCAGGAAGAGGAACAGCGGCTGGTCGGCGGGCTGGTCGGCGGCGACCCGCTCGGCCCGGGCGACCTGCTCCTCGAAGGACGTCGGCGAGGCCACGCCCAACTCGGGTGCCCAGTGGCTCTCCTGGAAGAGGCCGGGCAGCACCGAGCCCAGCGGGCCCTGCTTGTTGAAGAACCCGACGCCGCCGATGCACACCGTGCGGTACCCGGCCGCGGCCAGGGCCGTCGGGAGGTCGGCGGCGTCGAAGACCCAGGTGCGCGGGGCGGTGCTCTCCGATCCGGCGAAGCGGGCCGCGAACAGCCGCGGGTGCGGGCCGTCCGGGGAGGCCGGCGTCGGCAGGAAACCGGCCAGGATCGCCTGGTGCGAGGCGTAGGTGAAGCTGCCGGGCGCATGCCGGCGCTCCCAGCGGCCGCCGGGCAGGACGGCGGCGAGGTTCGGGATGCGGCCGGCCGCGGCCAGTTCCTCGGCGACGTCGAAGCGGAGCGTGTCGAGGGTGACGAGCAGCAGGTCGTGGCTGCCCACGACGGCGTTCATGTCGGGGGCCGGGGCGGTGGTCCGGTGGTTCATCGGGCGGGTTCCGTGATCTGGTGGCCCGTCGCCGCGGGCGGCGAC
Organism: Kitasatospora sp. NPDC018619; assembly: GCF_044391605.1. Classification (NCBI taxonomy): domain Bacteria; kingdom Bacillati; phylum Actinomycetota; class Actinomycetes; order Kitasatosporales; family Streptomycetaceae; genus Kitasatospora; species Kitasatospora sp. NPDC018619. The sequence goes on along the minus strand of NZ_JBISAI010000015.1, from coordinate 90,206 downwards.
GGGGAGGGGGTGGTGAGTGCGGCCAGCTGGGCGCCGTAGGTGTCGAGGCCCGCGGCGGGGCCCTCGGGCAGGCCGGTGAGGTTGGGGAGCAGGTCGCCGAAGGCGTTCACCTCGCCGACCAGGGCGCGCCGCCAGCCGGCCGTCGGCAGCACGTCGACGCCGACCATCGGCGAGCCGGGGAAGCAGGCCGCCGCGCGCTCGGCCGTCTCCAGCAGGACCGGCCAGGCCGGGCCGGCCGCCTCCCGGACCTGCTCGATGCTGCCGCGGGCGCCGCCCAGGTGCAGGTTGGTCATCGGCTGGCCGCTGGTGCGCACCACGGCGTGGGTGGCGCGGCCGGCGACCACCACGACCCGCAGGTCCGCCGAGCGCCCGGACTGCGAGGCCTTCGGGATCCACTGCTCGACGTGCAGCCCGTCCGGCGCCAGGCCGTCGACGATCGCGGCGACCTCCCGCTCGCCGCGGTAGCGGCGCACCCGCAGCGAGTTGTACAGCCGGCCGTCGGCCAGCTCCACCGAGGTGGTGGCCTGCACCTGCCCGCGCGGCCCGAACTCCAGGGCCATCACCCCGGAGGCGGAGGAGCCGTGGGCGGGCTTGACGAAGACCCGGTGCAGCCCGGCCTCGGCGAGGCGCCCGCGCAGGTGCTCCCAGCCGGTGACCTCGCCGCCGAGCGCCCTGGGCACCGGCACCCCGGCCCCGGAGAGCAGGGCGTGCGCCCGGCGCTTGTCGAACATCACGGCGATCTCCTCCGGATCGCCGAGCAGCCGCGGGCCGGGCCGGGCGGCCAGCCGGCGCAGCGCGGTCATGACCCCCGCGTACCAGGGCGCCGTGCCCTCGACCCTGGTCGGCGCATAGCCGGGGCCGAGCGCGGCGCCGCGCAGCAGCCGGTCGACCTCCGGCTCCTCGCCGGGCGACTCGATCCGCAGCAGCCCGTCCTCGGGCAACCGGTACCGGCCGCGCAGCACGTCCAGCCAGGGCAGGACGGCGGGCTCCGGCAGCCCGGCGGCCCGGGCGGCGGCGGCGAAGAGCGTCACACGTCGGTGCCCCGGGTTGCCCAGGACGGTCAGCCGCACGGTCATCTCCTGTGTCCCCGTCTACTCGGCGACGGAGACGTAGCGGTCGTCCTCGTCGTCCAGGTCGTCGATCTCGGCCTCGCTGAGGTCGAGGTCGACCCCGGGCAGGGCCGCGCACAGCCGCTCCGTCATCGCGTCGCTCAGGTAGTGGTGGTGCAGGTCGAGGGTGCGCAGGTGGGTGAGCGGCTGGCCCTCCAGCAGGGCGGTGGCGCCCTCGTCGGAGAGCACGCCCATGGAGAGGTCCAGCGACTCCAGCCGGGCCACCACCGGGGCGTGGGCGACGGCGGCGGCGATCTCGTCCTGGAGCTCGCTGTTGGCCAGCCCGAGGTGGCGCAGCCGCGGCAGCCTGGAGCCGTCCAGGAACGGCGCCAGGTCGTCCAGCGTCGCGTCGCCGCCGTACTCGTCCACGCCGAGCCAGAGGTCCAGGCGCTCCAGCGCCGGCAGCTCGGAGGCGGCGACCGCGCGCACCACGGGGGCGGGCAGCCCGCCGGACTCGAAGCGCAGGCTGGTCAGCGCGTCGTGACGGACCGGCTCCAGGACGAGGTCCGTGCCGCCGCGCACGGCCAGGTACTTCAGCGCGGGGAAGGCGGTGAGCACCGGTGTGACGTCGTCCATCACCAGCCAGGAGACCTCGCACTCGTCGAAGGTCACCTCGGCGAGGAACAGCGCCTCCAGCGCGGGCAGGCGCCCGGCCGCGGCGGTGAGGGCCTCGATCACCGGGCCTATGGAGACGTAGCCCTCCCGGCCGTTCCACCACGGGCCGATCACCAGGGCGCGGACGCCCGCCGGATCGACGTCCCGGAGGAAGGACTGCCAGAGCCGGCCGAAGTCCTGCTCGGAGCGGTAGCCGAGCGCCAGCCGCCAGGCGACGGCGCCGGCGGCGGGCCGCGGCCGGGCGTCGCCGGGGACGAACTCGTGGATCGGCAGCTCGTGGAAGTGTTCGAGGTGGCGGGAGACGGCCATGTCGGATCCTGGTCGGTCGGAGTGGGCGGGGAAAGCGTGGTCGGGGGCGTCGGCGACTACTCGGCCACGGCCACGTAGCGCCACTGGTCGTCCGGCTTGCCGGGCTCGGAGAGGTCGACCTCGACGCCGCCCAGGGCCTGGCGCAGGCGCTGCTGCATCTCCTCGGTGAGGTAGTGGTGGTGCAGGTCGAGGGAGCGCAGGTGGGTGAGCGGCTGGCCCTCCAGCAGCGCGGTGGCGCCCTGGTCGGTCAGCACGCCCATGGAGAGGTTGAGCGACTCCAGCCGGGCGACGACGGGAGCGTGCGCCACGGCGGCCGCGATGTCGTCCTGGAACTCGCTGTTCTGGAGGCCGAGGTGGCGCAGCGCCGGGAACCGGGTGCCGTCCAGGAAGGGCGCGAGGTCGGCCAGCGTCGCGTCGCCGCCGTAGTTCTCCACGCCCAGCCAGAGCTCCAGCCGCTCCAGGGCCGGGAAGTCGCAGCCCGCCACCGAGCGGACGACCGAGGCCGGAAGCCCGCCGGCCTCGAAGCGCAGCGCCTCGAGCGCCTCGTGCCGCAACGGCTCCAGCGCCAGACCTCCCGCGCCTTCCCAGTCCTGCGAAGCGCCGCGCACCACCAGCTCGGTCAGCCGCGGGAAGGCCTTCAACAGCGGCGTGATGTCGCACTGCTGGATCCAGGAGATCTCGCACTCCTCGTAGGTGATGTCGCCGACGAACAGCGCGCGCAGGGCGGGCAGCCGGCCGGCGGCGGCGACGACCGCCTCCATCGGCCCCTGGAAGCTGTCGGGCTCGTCCGGGGCCCACTGGCCGATCACCAGGGCGGTGACGCGCTCGGTGTCCACGGCGCCGAGGAACTGCTCCCAGCACTCGGTGAACGTCGACTCGGACTCGTACTCCAGCCGGATCCGCCAGGCGGCCGCCGCCGCGTCCGGCAGCTTCGCGGCGCCGGAGCCGCCCGGCTCCCCGGCCGCCTGCACGGCCTCCACGAAGTCGAAGACGGGAAGGCCGTGGAACCGCTCGATGTGGGCGTTGACAGTCATGCGCTGCTCCTCTGGGGTCTGGGCCGAACAACTGTCTACCAGCCGGGACTGACAATCCGGTGGCCGGGTCGCCGTCCGGGCGCGTTGTCAGACCCTTGCTCTATGTTCGGGTCCTGGCTCCGGAGAGTGACCGCGGAAGGCGCGGCGGAGCCCTGGGTTCCGGCGACCGCCGGGGTCCGGCCGTACGGCGAGGGAGGACTGATGTACCGCCAGGGCGACGTGCTGATCGTGCCGGTCGAGGAGAGCGCGGTGCCGCCGCGGATCGCGGACCTGGCCGTGCAGCCCAGGGACGCGCGGGGCCGGATGGTGCTCGCGCTCGGCGAGGTCACCGGGCACGCGCACGCCGTGGTCGGCCCCGGGCAGCTGCGCCGGGAGGCCGGGCCGTTCGGCGCGGGCTGGCTGCACCTGCCCGAGGGCGGCCGGGTGGTGCACGAGGAGCACGCGGCGATACCGCTGCCCAAGGGCTGGTACCGGGTGGTCCGTCAGCGCGAGTACGTGCCGGGCGCGGTACGGATGGTCGCGGACTGACGGCCGCCGCTCCGCCCGCCGTACGGGGGTCGGCGGGCGGAGCCGGACACGGCGGCGCAACGCGGTTGTGGCCGCGGCAGGGAACGGGAACGGACGGCCGGGCGGGGAGCCCGGTCGGGAACGGAGCAGGGATGGAGACGGTGATCCGGCACGAGGCCCACGGCGACGGGGCGCAGGAACGGGCGCTGCCCGGGCCCGCCGAGGTGACGGCCCGCTGGCGGGCGGCCGCGGCGGCCACCGGCCCGGGCGACCGGGCGACGGCCGAGCGCGCCGTCCGTGCCGCCTACCGGGCGGCCGGGCTGCCCGAACCCGCGGCGGTCCGCTGGTTCGACTCGCCGCTCGCCGCGACCCAGGCGGCCCTGGAACTGCGCGCGGCGGGCGCGGAGAGCGTGCGCGAGGCGGTGCGCACCCGCCCCTGGGAGCAGGCCAGGCGACGGGCCGTCGAGCGGGTCGGCGCCACCGGGTGGGCGGGCCACTGGGCGCTCACCGGCGGCGAACTCGGCCCGGTCACCACCCCGCTCGCCGACCGGTTGCGCAACGCCGTGCTCGACTGCCTCGCCCCCGAGGCGGACCGGGACGCCGACTCCGCGGTGGCCGAGGAGGCCAGGGCCCGGCGCACCACCGTGCGGCTCGCCCTGCTGGACGCCGTGCGCGGCCAGCACGACGCGCCGTGGTTCGCGGCCTTCGAGGCCGCCGGGGCGGGCGCCGACGCTGCGGCACCCCTCGCCGAGCTGGCCCGGGAGGCCGGCTGGTGGTGGCCGTACCGGGACGTGGCGCTGCTCAGCGAGCGGCCGACGGCCCTGCACCGCGACGAGGCCGGGCGGCTCGACCGGGCGGACGGGCCGGCCCTGGAGTACCCCGACGGCTTCGCCCTGCACGCCTGGCGCGGCATGCCCGTCCCGCCGGACTTCCTGGCGGGCCTGGCCGAGGTGACGGTCGAGCGGATCCGCACCGAGGAGAACGCCGAGCTGCGCCGCGTCCTGCTGGAGCACTACGGCTACGAGCGCTACCTGGCCGACTCCGGCGCCGAGCCCGTCCACCGGGACGAGACCGGGGTGCTCTGGCGGATCGTGCTGCCCGACGACGAACCGGTGGTGATGGTCGAGGTCGTCAACTCCACCCCCGAGCCGGACGGCACCCACCGCACCTACTGGCTGCGCGTCCCCCCGAGCACCCGCACCGCGCGGGCCGGGGTCGCCTGGACCTTCGGCATACCCGAGACGGCCTACCACCCGCAGCGCGAGACCTGACCGAGGGCGCCGACCGGCGTCCCGCAGCGGGCCCCGAGCCGCGCGTGTTGACCCTGACCCCACGTCAGGCCGCACGGTGGGGCGCAACACGAGACACCGACGATCGGAGGGGAACATGAGCTGGTCGGTGGGACAGGTCTCCGGCTTCGCCGGGGTCACGATCCGGACCCTGCACTACTACGACCGGTCCGGGCTGCTCTCGCCCAGTGAGCGCAGCCCGGCCGGCTACCGGCTCTACAACGGCGCGGACCTGGCCAGGCTCCAGCAGATCCTCTTCTACCGGGAGCTCGGCTTCCCGCTCGACGAGATCGCCGAGATCCTGGGGGATCCGCAGGCCAACGCCCTGGACCACCTGCTGGCGAGGCGCCAGGCCCTGACCGAGCAGATCACCCGCCTGCAGAAGCTGGTCGACGTCGCCGAGCGTGCCATCGAGGTCCAGCGCACCGGGGTCGAGCTGACTCCCGAGGAACGCTTCGAGGTCTTCGGAGACGTCGTCTTCGACCTCAGCTACGCGGCCGACGCGCACCTCAAGTGGGGCGAGCGGGACAGCCACCGGGAGGCCCTGGCCCGGGCGGCCACCCATTCCAAGGAGGACTGGCAGCGGCTGATGGCGGAGGCGGCCGAGTGGCGCGGCCGACTCCTGGAGGCCTTCGACGAGGGCCTGCCGGCCGAGGACCGGACGGTGCTGGACCTCGCCGAGCAGCACCGGCAGCACATCAGTCGGTGGTTCACGCCCTGCCCACCGGAGATGCACTGCCGGATCGCCGACGACTACGAGGCGGACGCCCGGGCCTGGCCGGCTACCTCCGTACGGCGATCGGTGCCAACGCCGAGCGGTGCGGCGGGAACGACCGGGAGGCCGTCCGATGAGGATCCTCGTCATGGCCGCCGGGTCGTACGGCGACGTCGCGCCCTACACCGGTCTCGGCGCGCACCTGCGCGGAGCGGGGCACGAGGTCGTACTCGCGGCGCCGGAGGCCTTCCGCGAGCTGGTGGCCGGCAGCGGTCTCGGCTTCCGCCCGCTGCCGGTCGACCCGCGCGTGCCGGGGGGGCGGGTCGACGGGCGGCCGCTCCGAACTGCTCGCGCGGGCCGCGGCGTTCATCGGGAAGCTGGGCGACGCCCTCGCGGACGCCGCCGCGCCCGGAGCCGATCTGCTGCTGCTCGGCACCACCACCGCGCCGCTGGGCTGGCACCTCGCGGAGGCGATGGACGTGCCCAGCCTGGGGGTCTACCTCCAGCTCACGCTGCCGACCCGGGAGTTCCCGCCGGTCGTCGGGGGCGTCCGCTCGCTGGGGAGCTGGGCAACCGGGCGGCGGGGGCGCTCGGCCAGCGGGTCGTCGACCGGCTGCACGCCGAGGCCGCAGGCCGGCTGCGCGCACGGCTCGGCCTCCCGGCGCTCTCCCAGGCCGCGCGCCGGCGGGCGGTGGAGCGGGCGCACTGGCCGGTGCTGCACGGTTTCAGCCCGACGGTCGTGCCGCGCCCGGCCGACTGGCGGCCCGGGCTGCGGGTGGTCGGCAACTGGTGGCCGCACGTGGCGGACGGCTACCGCCTCCCGGCCGAGGTCGAGGACTTCCTGCGGGCCGGGCCACCGCCGGTGTTCGTCGGTTTCGGCAGCATGGCGGCCGGGCAGGGCGAACGGCTGGGCACCCTCGCGGTGGAGGCCCTCCGGAGAGCGGGCGTCCGGGGCGTGGTCCAGGCCGGCTGGGCCGGGATCGCCGGGAAGGGCGACGACGTGCTGACGGTCGGTGAACTGCCGCACGCCCGGCTGTTCCCGCACATGGCGGCCGTCGTGCACCATGCGGGGGCGGGAACGGCGGCAGCGGCGCTGCGCGCGGGGGTGCCGAGCGTCCCTGTGCCGGTGACGGCGGACCAGCCGTTCTGGGCCGCCCGGCTCGTCCGGCTCGGCGCGGCCGCCGGTCCGGTCCGGTTCGCCGAGCTGACCGTCGACCGGCTGGCGGAGGCCGTCCGCCAGGCCGTCGAGGAGCAGCGGCTGCGGGACCGGGCGCAGGCAGTGGCGCGGGCGATGGCGACGGAGGACGGAGCGGGGCGGGTTGCGGAGGCGGTGGCGGCCATGGGCGGGTAGGTGAGGAGGCGAGCGGTCCGGCCTCCGAAGGCCCTCGGGCCGGACGCCAGGAGCCAGGAGGCGCGAGGACAGGAGGACAGGAGCGCAGGAGGTCAGGGTGCTCGGGAGAGCAGGACGGGCTGGAAGAAGCCGGGCCGGAGCTGGAAGAGGACGGAGCGCCGCCCGCCGTAGTCGGCGGCTTGGGGCGCGGTGGAGGTGGGGCGGTCGCGGCGCAGCTCGTCGTACGGGTGGGTGGTGACCAGCAGCAGCCCGCCCGGGCGCAGCACGGGGCGCATCGCGCCGAGCGCGGCGCGGACGTCCTCCGCCGTGTGCAGGTGGGGCAGCGCGTTGTGAGCGCAGACGACGGCGTCGAACCGCCCGTCAGGAAAGGGGAGTGCTTGCATGTCGGCAGCCGTGATGGGCAGCCGAAGGCCGCGCCCGGCGGCCTCGGCAGCGGCGCGGGCGGCGGAGGCCGGGCTGAGGTCGCCGCCGGTGACGCGGTGGCCGAGCGCCGCCAGGCCGAGGGCCTGGGTGCCGGTGCCGCAGGCGCAGTCCAGCACCTCGGCGGGCCCGGCGCCGAGGGCCGCGCGGATCAGGGCGTCCAGCGTGGTGCCCACCGAGGCGCGGAGGGCCGTGCGTACGGCGGTACCGCCGCATGCGCGGTGGCGGGCCGCGGCACGGCCGCTCAGGGCCTCCGGGGCGCGGTGGGCCGTGCAGGTCGGGTCCCCTTCGGCGGCCGCCGCGGGTTTCGGCAGCGGTTCGGCGGCGAACGCCTGGGCACCGGTCCCGAGCACGGCGAGCAGGGACGAGACGAGGGCGGCGAGCAGAAGGGCGAGCCGCTTGCCGCGCGAGATGCGCCGTGCCGACACTGCCGCCTCCCCGCGGGCCCGTTGCCGTCACCGTCGCACTCGGCGTACCGACGGCATGTAACCACGAGGTGAGCTCCGGGCTCCGCCGAGGTGAGATGTCCGCTGCGTCGTGTGAGGATTCTGTCGGGGCCAATCGAGCTTCAGCCAAAGGTGTATGAGTATACGTCAATCGTGTGAAGAATGTGTCGTCCTGTTCGTGGCCGTTCAGCGGTCGCCCGACCCGCCGAGCACGAACGGCTGCCCGTACGGGCAACGCCTCGTGCCTGTACGCCACTTACCCGTGACGGCCGTACCGGGTAAGGAAGGAGGGCACAGCGAAACCGCCGGCCCGAGGAGCGGAAGTCCATGCACGCGCATGAGCCGACGAAGAGCGAGGGGCAACCGCAGCGCACCACCAGGAGCGCGGAGGCCCGGGCGGGGGAGTCGCCAGCCCGGCAGGTGACCGAAGGGCTTCTCCACCTGCAACGCACGGCCGGCAACGCGGCCGTCGGTCGGATGCTCCAGCGGAACCGGCACCAGCACGACGAGGAGTGGATCGGGGCGGGGACGGTGCAGCGCTCCGCCGTGCACGCGGTGCTGCGCACGTCGGGCCGGCCGCTGGAGGAACCGCTGCGGCAGGAGATGGAGTCGCGTCTCGGCGCCGACTTCTCCGACGTCCGCCTGCACACCGGCTCCGCGGCCCGGGAATCCGCCGCCGAGGTCGGGGCGCGGGCCTACACCGCCGGCAGCCACGTCGTGATCGGCGACGGCGGCGGCGACAAGCACACCCTCGCCCACGAGTTGACGCACGTGCTCCAGCAGCGCCAGGGCCCGGTGGCCGGCACCGACAACGGCGCCGGGCTGAGCGTCTCCGACCCGGGGGACCGCTTCGAGCGGGAGGCCGAGGCGAACGCGGTCCGGGTGATGCGCCGGGCACTCGACCGGACCACCCCCGGGGAACCGCCGCGACCCCGCTGACGACCACGACCACGCCAAACATCGGGGCCTCGGCGCCGGCACCGCCCGGGCCACGGCGCGCGGCGGCACCGACACGCGGCCGTGCAGCGCTTCACCGAGGTCGACAGCCCCGAGCTGGGGCGGGTGCGGAGGTCGGAGGGCGGCCTCTACCTCATGCCCCTCACCGACGGCGCGGACACCACCGTCATCTGGGTCGCCGAGGGCGCTCCCCCGCCCCGGGTCTGCGTGGCGACCGGGGAGAGCGGGTCGGTCCTGGGGCGCACCTACGCGGAGTACGAGCCGTCGTCGGCCTTCCTCGCGGACTGCGCCCACACCGCCGAGGAGATCATGCAGGAGCAGCGGCTCGCCCTGGGGCAGGACGCCAGCGAATTCACCCTGGGTGGCAGCCGGTTCGGCCTGGGGCACAAGAAGAACGCCCAGGGCGCCGTGGCCTACGCGAACGCCGGGCCCGGCGGCCCGGAGGCGAACGGCGAGGAACGGCCGCAGCCCGGCCAGGCGTTCGCCATCGTGGAGACCGCGTGGTCGGGCAACTACCGGCGGCCCAGGAACGGGAAGGGGTGGCCGCACCACGTGGCGGCCGTGGTCGCCGTGGACGGGGACGACCACATCACCGTGGAACAGGCCGCGGACACCAATGACGCCCAGGCCGGACAGGGGCACGAGGGCATCGTCGACATGTATACCGCGGGGACGGACCCGACCACCGGGAAGGCGCTGCCCCGCAGCTTCCACAGCCGGAACACCGGCGGCCCGGTGCAGTACTTCTCGGAAGGCGCGATCACCGTCATCCTCCAGCCGATCAACGTGGGCAAGCTCGACGGCGACGACGTGGAGCGGGACCTGGTGTGGTCCTGCCCGGCGGGTCTCCTGCCCGGCGGGCCGGCCCCGCGGCCCCGCGTTCTCAGGACAGCGTGACCAGGTCCAGGTAGGTGTCGTGCCAGAGGTCCTCGTCGCCGTCCGGCAGCAGGAGCACGCGGTCCGGCCGCAGGGCCTCGATCGCGCCCGGGTCGTGGGTGACCATCACGATCGCGCCCGGGTAGGTGCCGACCGCCGCCAGGACCTCGGCGCGGGAGGCCGGGTCGAGGTTGTTGGTCGGCTCGTCGAGCAGCAGGACGTTGGCGCCGGAGTGCACCAGGCCGGCCAGCGCGAGCCTCGTCTTCTCGCCGCCGGACAGCACCCCGGCCGGCTTGTCGGCGTCGTCGCCGCGGAACATGAACGCGCCGAGCACGTGCCGCAGTTCGCCGTCGGTCAGGCCGGGCGCGGCCAGGGCGAGGTTGTCGCGCACGCTGAGCGCCGGGTCGAGGGTGTCGTGCTCCTGGGCGAAGTAGCCCAGCCGCAGCCCGGTGCCGGGGACGACGCGGCCCGAGTCCGGGGCCTCCCGGCCGGCCAGGACGCGCAGCAGGGTGGTCTTGCCGGCCCCGTTCGGGCCGAGCACGACCAGTCGGCTGCCGCGGTCCACGGCGAGGTCCAGGCCGGCCAGCACCGCCCGGCCGTCGTAGGACTTGGCGAGGCTGATCGCGCCCAGCGGCATCCGGCCGCACGGGGCGGGCTCGGGCAGCCGGATCCGGGCGGTGCGCTCGGCCTGCCGGACGGGTTCGAGCCCGGCGAGCATCCGGTCGGCCCGGCGGGCCATGCTGCGGGCGGTGGTCGCGGTGGCGACGTTGGCCCGCATCCGGTCGGCCTGCGCGTGCAGGGCGGCGGCCTTGCGCTCGGCGTTGGCCCGCTCCCGGGTGCGGCGGCGTTCGTCGGCGGCGCGCTGGGCCAGGTAGGCCCGCCAGCCGGTGTTGTGGACGTCGATCGCGGCGCGCTGCGGGTCCAGGTGGAAGACCCGGTTGACGGTCTCCTCCAGCAGGCCGAGGTCGTGGCTGACCAGGACCAGCCCGCCCTGGTGGGCTGCGAGGAACCCGCGCAGCCAGGCGACGGAGTCGGCGTCCAGGTGGTTGGTCGGCTCGTCCAGCAGCAGGGTGTCGTGGTCGGCGAACAGGATGCGGGCCAGCTCGACGCGGCGGCGCTGACCCCCGGAGAGGGTGCCGACGGGGGAGTCCGTGGCCCGGGCGGGCAGGCCGAGCCCGGCCGCGATCCGGGCCGCCTCGGCCTCGGCGGCGTAGCCGCCCCGGGCCTGGAACCGGTCCTCCGCCCGGACGTACGCGTCCATCGCCCGGCGCTCCTCGGCGGGCGACCCGGCCCGGGCCATCGCGGCCTCGGCGGCGCGCAGGTCGCGGACGGCGGCGTCCAGGCCGCGGGCGGACAGGATGCGGTCGGTGACGGTGGCCGACGGGTCGGCGGCGCGGGAGTCCTGCGCGAGGTAGCCGACGGCACCGGTGCGGGTGACCGTGCCGGCGGCGGGCTCCAACTGCCCGGCGAGGGTGGCGAGCAGGGTGGTCTTGCCGGCGCCGTTGCGGCCGACCAGGCCGATCCGGTCGCCGGGTGCGATGTGCAGGGTGACGTCGGACAGCAGCAGGCGGGCGCCGACGCGCACGTCGACACCACGGGTGGTGATCATGGGATAACGCTCCGAAAAAGCAGGCGGACACACGGGTGGCGTGGAAGCTGGTCCGCTGGCTAGGAGATTCGGGGCGTAGACATGGGAGGCACGGTACCGCCCGGGCGGTTCGCGCGCATCCGCATTACGCGGGCGCCGCCGGAAGCGCGGCGGGGCGCTTTCGGCCACCCGCCGGGCGGATGGCGCGCGGAGCCTTCTTGTCGTGGTCACGCTGTGCTCGTTTGCATGTCCGCATGGCCCGACGCGACCTCGTACTCCTGACCGACCACAGCTCGACCGGAGGCAGCCGGCAGGTGCTGGCCGCCGCGGCGCGGACGCTGACCGGGCGGGAGCCCGTCCAACTGGACGCCCGGCACTTCCTGACCGGCGCCGGCGGCCGGATCGAGGCGGACGACGCGGGCGGGCTCCGGCTGGAGGCGGGCGGCCGGACGGTGACCGCCGACACGGTGATCGTCTACGAGGTCCCGCCGCACCGGCGCCGCGCCTTCGAGGACTGCCAGCGGAGGCTGCGCGGATTCGGCGCCCGCTCGCTGGGCACCGGCGCCGAGGCCTGGCGGGCGGCCACCGAGAAGGACCTCACCCTCGCCCGTCTCGCTCGGGACGGCGTGCCGCAGATGCCCGCGATCGCGCTGTCCGGGCCGAGCCCGCAGGCCGCCGCGGACGCCTTCGAGGCGCTCGGCGGCGACGTCTGGGCCCGGCCCTGCGTCGGGAGGGGCGGCGACGACGTCTTCCACGTCACCACCCGCGCCCAACTCGACGCCGCCGTACGGCACTACGCGCGGGCGGGCCTGGACTGGCTGATCACCCGTGACGCCCGGAACCTCCTCCCGGACGGGCGCCGCCACCGGTACCAGGTGGTGGTGCTGCACGGGCGGGTGGTCCGGGCGGTCGAGCACGTCCAGGGGGTCGAGTGCGCCCAGAGGGTCGAGCGCGTCCGGGCGGTCGGGCACGCCCAGGCGATCGAGCGGGTCGAGACGGCCGCCCACGTCCGGGCGGGCCGGGGCGCGCCCCGCCACGATCGCCCGGGTACCGCCCCCACCCTGCTCGACTACACCGAACTGCCGGACGGGCTCGCGGAGACGGCCGTCGCGGCGGCCGCCTCCCTGGGCCTGGAGCTCGCCGGGGTGGACCTCGCCGCGGAGAGCGGCGGTGTGGTCCTGGAGGTCGACGTCCACCCCGCCCTCGGCCGGCGCTGCCTGGAGCAGGTGGCACTGCCGTACGTCGCCGCGCACCTCGGCGAGTAGCGCCCCCGGGTGCGGGGCCGGCGCGGCCCGCGGGCCACGCCGGCCCCGCACCCGCTGCCCCGCTCCCGGATGGCTCAGGCCCGCAGGACCGCCGCCAGCACCGACGGCCGGAACAGCAGCGACGGCGGCTCGATCAGCGACATCACCTCGTGGAACGACGCGGTGACCGCCGGGTCCCGGGTGCTGGCGGCCAGCACCCGGTCGAAGAACCGGTGCTGGAGGCCGACCAGCGGGCCGGAGGGCGCGCCGGTGGTGGCGGGGAAGCGGGCGTCCTCGGTGCCGGAGATCGTCCACGGCACCGCGGAGGCGGCGGCGATGGCGCGCTGTGCCGTCCGCGCCGTGCCGTGCCCGATGCCGCCGTGCCGCTTCACCGTGCGGCGCAGCTCCCGGGCGCAGAACAGGGCGACGGTCAGGCCGTGCCCGTACACCGGGTTGAAGGTGCTCGCGGCGTCGCCGACCACCACCAGCCCGTCCGGTCCACCGCGCTCGTAGCGGCGGCGCACGCCCGGGCCGGGGCGGAAGCCGCGCACCTCGCCCGCCGGTTCGGCCTCCCGCAGCACCTCGTACAGGAGGGGGTCGCGCAGCAGGCGCAGGTGCTCGGTGAAGCCCTCCTCCCCGGCTCCCGGTTCGGCGCCGCGCATCCCGGCGAGGCTGACGATCCAGCGGTCGCCCTCGATCGGCAGCAGCACGGCCATCCGCAGCGCGCTCGGCGCCTTGGTCTGGAGGTAGACCGCCCGGTCGCCGAGGTCGGAGCCGGCCGGCCGGTGGAAGATCCGCGAGGAGTACGCGACGCCCGCGTCCACCCGCTCCTCGGGCACCGGTGGGCAGCCCAGCTCGGCGAGCCAGGCCGGTACGGAGGTCGAGCGGCCGGCCGCGTCCACCACCAACTCGGCCGGTATCCCGACGATCTCGCCGCGCTCCGAGCCGCGCTCCGATCCCCGTTCCGAGCCGCGCTCCGATCCCCGTTCCGAGCCGCGCTCCGATCCCCGTTCCGAGCCGCGCTCGCGGACCTTCACGCCGGTCACCGCGGCCGGCGAGCCGAGCAGCCCGACCACGTCCGTCCCCTCCAGGAACTCGATCGCGGGGTGGGCGCGGACCCGCTCCAGGACGAACGAGTCCAGCAGCGGCCGGCTGCAGGAGAGGAAGCCCGTCCGTGACGGGTACTCGGCCAGCCAGCCGGCGGAGCTCAGCCACCGGACGTCCGAGGCGGTCACCCGCAGCGCGCCCGCGTCGAACAGCTGCTGCCGGATGCCGGGCATCATCTCCTCCAGCAGCCGGTGCCCGGCCTCCACCACCAGGTGGGCGTGCCGCCCCTGCGGAACCCCGGCCCGGAACTCCGCCCCCGCCGGGTACCGGTCCCGCTCCACCACGACGATCCGCTCGGCGAACCCGCGCAGCGCCCAGGCGGCCGCCAGCCCCGCGAGCCCGCCGCCGATCACCACCGCCGTGCCCCGCCCGGGGGCCCTGTCCGAAGAAGTCATGACACGCAGCGTAGTGGCGTACCCGCTCCTGCGTGACGGCTTCGCTGTGGACGAACGTTCCTTCCGGCCAGGGGTGTTGACGGCCTGCGGGGGAGCGGCGCCGGGCGGCCCGCGGGGCGCGGGCGCAGCCGGCGGGCGGCGGCCGCGACGGGGCGGGGCGGAGCCCGGGCCGCACGGGTACTAGACTCGGTCGGGTTGTGTCGGCGCCACCGCCTGGTGCGTGAGTGCCCGGAGGCGAGGAGGTGAGAGCCGTGGAGTGCAGTAGTACGGGTCGAAGTCGGCCCCGCCCCCGGTTGTCCCGCACCACTCGCGGCCCCCGGCACACCTCCTCCCGTACGGCTCCCGCGCGGCACTGACCCCGTCCTCCCGACGGGCGCCGCCGGTCGCGCCGTGCGCGTGGCGGCCGGCCGGGCGCCTCCGGCCCGCCGTGTCCCGTACGGCGGCCGGGCATCCCCCGTGGAGGTCCCCGCCATGTCCGACTGGCGTGTGCGCGCCGTGCGCGCGAGCAAGCGTCCGTTCTCCCGGCCCGTCGTCCGGCCCGCCGACTCCCAGCCGGCGCCCGAGCACTCGATGGACCCGCGCCCCGACCAGCCGGTCGAGCCGGTGACGCTGGAACGTTCCGTCGTGGACGCGGCGGTCTACCGGGACGGCCGCCGGATCGAGGCGCCGACCGACCTCGCCGACATCTACCGGACGCTGCCCGACCGGCCCGGCACGATGGCCTGGATCGGCCTGTTCCGCCCCGCCGAGGCGCAGCTGCTGGAGGCCGCCGACCGGTTCGACCTGCACGAGCTGGCCGTCGAGGACGCGATCGTGGCCCACCAGCGGCCGAAGCTGGAGCGCTACGGCGACACCCTGTTCGTGGTGCTGCGCGCCGCCCGCTACCTGGACGAGGCGGAGGAGGTCGACTTCGGCGAGATCCACCTCTTCGTCGGCCCGGACTTCGTGCTCACCGTCCGGCACTCCCAGGCCCCGGACCTGTCGGCGGTGCGCCGTCGGCTGGAGGCCGACCCGGAGCTGCTGGCCCTCGGCCCGGAGGCGGTGCTCTACGCGGTGCTGGACGCCGTGGTGGACGGCTACGCGCCGGTGATCGCGGGCCTCCAGCACGACATCGACGAGATCGAGACCGAGGTGTTCAGCGGGGACCCGCAGGTCTCCCGCCGCATCTACGAACTCTCCCGCGAGGTGATCGAGTTCCAGCGGGCCACCCGCCCGCTGCTGGAGATCATGAAGAGCCTGGAGGCGGGCTTCGGCAAGTACGGCACCGACGAGGAGCTCCAGCGCTACCTGCGCGACGTCGCCGACCACGCCACCTACGCCGCCGAACGGGTGGACGGCTTCCGGCAGATGCTCCAGAACATCCTGACCGTCAACGCGACGCTGGTCTCGCAGCGGCAGAACGAGGAGATGAAGCAGCTCGCCGAGGCCGGGCACGCGCAGAACGACGAGATCAAGAAGATCTCCTCGTGGGCCGCCATCCTCTTCGCGCCGACCCTGATCGGAACGGTCTACGGGATGAACTTCGAGATCATGCCGGAGCTCAAGTGGGCCTTCGGCTACCCGTTCGCGATCGGGCTGATGGCACTGGTGTGCACCGGGCTGTACCTGGTCTTCAAGAAGCGGGACTGGCTGTAGGGGGCGGGAGGACGGGCGGGCCCGCGCCGGCAGCCGGAGGCGGCCCGTGCCGGTGGCCCCCGCAGCCGGCCGCGGCGGCCGGGCAGCGGGGACGGCGAGCGGGCCCTCACCCGTGTGCCGGATTGACAAGAGGCCTTGCCGCACCGGCAAATGGCAGGCATGGCCGACGAAGAGTTCGAGAACGTCCTCACCACGGTGGGCCCGCGGCTGCGGGCACTGCGCCGGGAGCGCGGCACCACGCTCGCCACACTGGCCGCCGCCACCGGCATCTCGCTCAGCACGCTGTCCCGGCTGGAGTCCGGGCAGCGCAAGCCGACGCTGGAGCTGCTGCTGCCGCTGGCCCGGGAGTACCGCGTGCCGCTGGACGAACTGGTCGGCGCCCCGGCCACCGGCGATCCGAGGATCCACCCGCGCCCGGTGACCAGGAACGGCCAGACCATCGTCCCGCTCACCCGCCACCTGGGCGGCCTGCACGCCTACAAGCACATCGTGCCGCCGGGCCGGAACGCCGGCCCCGACCTGGAGCTGAAGGTCCACGAGGGCTACGAGTGGCTGTACGTGCTCTCCGGGCGGCTCCGGCTGGTGCTCGGCACCCACGACCTGGTGCTGACGGCCGGTGAGGCCGCCGAGTTCGACACCCGCACCCCGCACGCCTTCGGCAACGCGGGCCCGCAGCCGGTGGAGTTCCTCAGCCTGTTCGGTCCGCAGGGGGAGCGCATCCACGTCAGGGCGCGCCCGGGAACCTCTGTTCGGTAGGTTCGTTCCTGACAGGGGGTCTTCGTACCGGCTCCCGCCAGGCCGTCGGGAGGGGCCCAGGAAATGAGTGTGCAGCAGAGCGAGGAGTCCGGCGAGGGCGGCGCGGCCGCGGAGCACGACGGCCCCGGGGCCGGCCGGGCGGCGGAGCCGGGGCCGGGCACCGCGGCGGCCGGTGCGGCGGCCGGTGGGGCCGACGCGGGCACCGGCGCCCCCGAGAAGTCCGGCGAGCAGGCCCGGCGCCCCCGGAAGAAGCGCCCGTTCTGGCAGGAGCTGCCGATCCTGCTGGTGATCGCGCTGCTGCTCTCGCTCGGCATCAAGACCTTCTTCGTCCAGGCCTTCTCCATCCCCTCCGGCTCGATGGAGCAGACCCTCGCGATCGGCGACCGGGTGCTGGTCGACAAGTTCACCCCGTGGTTCGGCGCCGAGCCCGAGCGCGGCGAGGTGGTGGTGTTCCGCGATCCGGGCGGCTGGCTGGAGGGCACGCCGACCACCCCCGGCGACTCCGTCACCGGCACCGTCCAGAAGGTGCTCAGCACCGTCGGCCTGATGCCCTCGGCGGACGAGAAGGACCTGATCAAGCGGGTGATCGCGGTCGGTGGCGACACCGTCGACTGCGAGGCGGGCGCACCGCTGAGGGTGAACGGGGTCGCGCTGGACGAGCCCTACCTGTTCCCCGGGGCGACGCCGTGCGACAACGACCCGGTGGGCACCGTCACCGTGCCCAAGGGCAAGCTGTGGGTGATGGGCGACCACCGCAACAACTCACGGGACTCCCGCTGGCACCACAACGAGACCGGCGACGGCTTCGTGCCGGTGGACAACGTGGTCGGGCGGGCCTTCGTGGTCGCCTGGCCGGTGTCCGACTGGTCCTTCCTGCCCGTCCCGGACACCTTCGACCGGGTGCCGGGCGGGGCCGCGGGTGCGGCCGGCGCGCCGGTCGAGGCGCCGCCCGCGCCGGAGGCCGCGGCGCTCGCCGGGATCGTGCCGCTGGCCCTGTGGCAGCGGCGGCGGTCGCGGAAGGACCGCTGAGGCGGGCCGTCCCCGCCGGCCCGGCACCCCCGTCCCCGCCGGCCCGACCCTCCCCGTCCCGGGTTCGAGCGGCTTCCACGGAACTCCTCCCGCCGATCTCTACACGCCTGTAGAGTTCGGGAGGAGAGCTGCACCCCCGGCGGCCGGGCGCCCCGAGCGGGCAGCCCGGTGGCCGGGTCCGGGTCGGGAGGCGGAGCCGTGATGGAGAGTCAGTGCAGTCCCGTGGGCGCCGGCGGCACGGCGGGGGCGGAGCCGGCGGAGCGGGACGTCCTGTGGGTCTACCAGCCGGTCGAGGTGGACCTCGGGGACGGCGCGTGGGCGCTCGGCCGGATCAGCGGGTGGTGGCGGGACGGCGCCGGGCAGCGCTGGTGCCGGCTGCGGATCGGCCGCAGCGGACAGCCCGCGCACTGGCAGCCGTTCGATCCGGCGAGGGTGCTGCTGCTGCCGGTCTCGGGGCTGTGATCAGGTCGGCCGGAGATTCCTGGCGGAACCGTTCGCTCGGCCCTATCGTCCCTGGGAGCGACCGCTGACAGGCCACTGAGCGACCGGGGACGACGTGAGTTCCGAAATCTACTTCAGCAACAACTACCGCGACCTGTGCGAGCAGCACGGCACCGGCGCGGGCTTCCAGTTCGAGTTCAGCTGCTACCGCTGTTCGGACACCTGGCGCTCGGCGTTCGAGCCGTTCCGGACGGGCCAGATGGCCGGCTGGATAGGCAAGGGCGTCAGCGCGGCCTGGAACCTGATCGGCGGCAACGCCAACACCATCAGCAACGCCGCCGACGGTCTGGCCGGCCAGACCTGGGGCACCTCGCGGGACGCCGCCTTCCAACGGGCCATCGGCAACGCCCAGTCCCACTTCAACCGCTGCGCCCGGTGCACCCACTACGTCTGCGCACGCTGCTTCGACCCGGCCCGCGGCCTGTGCCACAGCTGCGCCCCGGACACCGCGGCCGAGGCGGTGGCGGCCCAGCACCGCGGCCTCAACGATTCCGTCACCGAGCGCGCCTACAAGGCCGGGCAGCAGACCGGTTCCGGGTACGACGTCAACGTGCAGCGCCAGCTGGTCTGCCCGCAGTGCCACACCGAGACCCACGGCACGCCGTTCTGCCCGGGTTGCGGCTTCCGGCTGGCCCAGCCCGTCCAGTGCACGAGCTGTCACCAGGACGTCCCGGACGGCTCCGCGTTCTGCCCGTCCTGCGGGACGAGGCGCTGACACCCCCCCCGGAACGCGGTACGGCGGGGCGCTCCCGGAGCCGTGGCCCGGGGGTGCCCCGCCGTTGCGCGCGGGGTCGGGGTCAGCCGTAGGAGAGGTTGGCGCAGGGGTCGTCGTCCGCCGAGCGGGCGGCGCCGCTGACGCTGCTGGGCAGCGGGGCCGGGGCGGTGGCGGCGCCGGGGGCCGGCGCGGCGGGGCTCGCCGGGTTGGCGGCGGCGAAGTCGTGGCCGAGGACGACGCTGATGCCCCGCCCGCCGGGCTGCAGGGTCGCGCCGGGGAAGAGCCTGGCGACCGCCTCGGCGGCGGTGCGCTCGCCGGTGCCGTACTCGACGACGGTGGTGACGCGCGGCTTGCCGACGGCGTTGCCGACGCCGGTGACGGTGTATCCGGCGCCCTTGACGGTCTCCGCGGCCCGGCCGCCGAGCCCGGTCTCGCCGGTGCTGTTGAGTACGGAGACCTTCACCTCGGCGGCCTTGACCTCCGGAGTCCGGGTCGGTGCGGCCGGGGCCGCGGGAGTGGTGGCGGGAGCCTCGGCGGGGGCGGGGGAGCCGGCGTCGGCGGGGGCGCTCGCGTCCTGGCCGTCGATGGTGCGGTCGGCCTTGAGCGCGGCCCACAGCTGGTCCACGTCCGGGTGCACCAGGGCGACCCGCGGGCCCTCGTAACGCCAGGGCACGGTCAGGAACTTGATGTCGTGCAGGTCGACGTCCTTGAGCTCCATGGCGAAGGAGAGCAGCTTGGCGGCCGAGCCGAGGCCCGGGTCGACGGTCAGCGAGCTGGTGGCCGCGTCGGCGAGCGGCAGCAGCGTGGTCGGGTCCATGCCGCGGGACTTGACCTCCTTGATGAGGGAGGAGAGGAAGGCCTGCTGGCGCTTGGTGCGGCCGATGTCGGAGCCGTCGCCGATGCCGTGCCGGACGCGCACGTAGTCCAGCGCGCTCTGGCCCTCGACCTTCTGCTTGCCCTTGGGGAAGAGCAGCTTTCCCTTGCGGCCGAGGTTGGGGTTGAGGTCCCCCTCGTGGACGTCGTTCGGCAGGCAGACCTCGACGCCGCCGACGGCCTTGGTCATCGACGCGAAGCCGTTGAAGTCCACCACGATCGTGTGGTCGACCCGCAGGTTGGTCAGTTTCTCGACGGCGTTCTGGGTGCAGGCCGGGTTGCCCTGGTCGCTGTTGCCGACCGAGAAGGCGCTGTTGAACATGACGTTGGTCTGCTCCTTGGTCCACCTGCCGTTGGGGAGCTTGCACGGCGGGATGGTGACCAGGGAGTCGCGGGGGATCGATATGCCGACGGCGTGCTTGTGGTCGGCGTAGACGTGCAGCAGGATCGCGGTGTCCGAGCGGGCGCCGCCGTCCCCGCCGCCGCCCAGGTCGCTGTTGCCGTTGCCGCGGCTGTCCGAGCCGATCAGCAGCACGTTGACCGGGGTGCGGCCCTGGGCGTCCGGGGCCGCGGCCTCGGGGCGGTCCTTGCTGAGGGCGTCGCCGTCGAAGGTGTTGAGGTTGCTGTTCAGGCGGTAGTAGAGGGCACCGCCGCCGAGGGCGGCGAGGGCGGTGCAGCCGGCGGTCGCCCAGACCACCTTCTCCTTGGTGCTGCGCTTGGGCTTCGGCTTCGCCCGGCTCGCCGCGCGGCCTTCCGGCATGTCCGAAATGCCCGGGTTCCGACCGGTTCTCCGGCCGGTGCCCCGGCGGCCGCCCGCGCGGTGCGGCGAATTCTCGGCTTCGGGGGAACCCTTGCGGCCAGACACGTCGTCATCCTCCACAGTTGCCACGCGCCCCCGTCGAAGCGGCGGGTTCGCGTGGCCCGGGGCCGGAGCCGATCCGGGCCGGGCCCGTCGCTAAACTTTTACACCGCTGTAGAACTTCAGTGGAGCATACTAGGCGCGGCTGGGAAATCAGCTGGTCAGACCATGAGAAATTGGTCAGAGCGGCTGGCGCGCGCTGCTCCGAACCCTACGAGGAGCACGATGACTGATCGGATCGCACGTTCGATAGCCGGCGCCCTGGTGGCCCTGCTGGCCGCCGTCGGCCTCACCGCCGCGGCGTCGGGGGCGGCAGCGGTGGCCGCACCCCGGACCGTCGCGGCCGCCGCCGCGAACCCGGCGCCCGCCGCGGACCGGGCGCTCGCCGCTGCCCCGGCGCCCGCCGCGAACCCTGCCGGCACCAGTGCGCGGGCCGCCTCCGCCGCCTCCGCAGCCGACTCCGCGCACCTCGCGGCCAAGGACGAGAAGAAGAAAAAGGGCTTCTTCGCCAAGCTGGGCAAGTTCCTGCTGGTCGTGGTGATCCTGATCATCCTGTTCTTCGTGCTGCTGATCGTCGGCATCGTCTACGCCGCCAAGCGGATCTTCAGCCGCCGCAAGTAGCCGCAAGTAGCCGCAAGTAGCCGCACGGAGTCGCATGTAGTCGCACGGAGGCACATCCAGTCGCAAGGCCGCCCGAACCGGCCGGAACGACCCCCCGGGGCAGGCCACTTGGCGGCGATTGGCCCTGTCCCGGGCGCCCGGGCCGCCCGAGGATGAGCGCCATGAGCGACTACCCCTCCCGCCAGGCCCCCGACGAGCTGCACCCCGAGAGCCGGGTCGTCCACCCGCCGCTCGTCGAGGCCGCCGGCAGCCGTCCGCTGGGCGTCCCGCTGCACCAGGGCCACCTGTTCGCCTTCGACACCGGCGACGCACTCGCCGCGGCCCACGGCGGGCCGGACGGCACCTTCTTCTACAACCGCTTCGGCAACCCCACCGTCCGCTCGCTGGAACAGGCCGTCGCCGGACTCGAGGGCGGCGCCGGAGCCCTCGCCACCGCCTCCGGGATGGCGGCGATCAGCACCGTGCTGCTCACCCTGCTGCGCACCGGCGACCACGTGGTCGCCCAGCGCAGCCTGTACGGCGGCACCGTCGGCGCGCTGGCCGACCTCACCGAACGCTGGGGCGTCGAGGTCGACTACGTGGGCGGCGACGACCCGGCCGCGGTGGCGGCCGCGCTGCGCCCCCGGACCAGGGTGCTGCTCCTGGAGACCGTCTCCAACCCCACCACCAGGGTCACCGACCTGCCCGGGCTGATCGCCGTCGCCGCCCGGGCCGGGGTGGTGAGCGTGGTCGACAACACCTTCGCGACGCCGCTGCTCTGCCGCCCGATCGAGCACGGCGCGGACGTCGTGGTCCACTCCGCGACCAAGTACCTCGGCGGGCACTCGGACGTCCTCGGCGGCGTCGCCGTCTTCGCCGACCCGGAGGTGCACCGACGGGTCTGGCGGCGCTCGCTCGAACTCGGCGCCGCCGCCGACCCGTTCGCCGCCTGGCTGACCCTGCGCGGCATGCAGACCCTCGCCCTGCGGGTCCGCCGCCAGTGCCGGAGCGCGCTCGACCTGGCCGGCCGGCTCGCCGCCCACCCGGCGGTCACCGCCGTCCACTACCCGGGCCTGCCCGGCCACCCCGACCACGACCTCGCCCGCCGCCTGCTGCCCGACGGCCACGGCGGCGTGCTGGCCTTCGACCTCGCGGGCGGGCGCGCGGCCGCCGGCACGTTCACCGAGTCGCTCCGGCTCGCCTCGCTAGCCCCGTCCCTGGGCGACGTGCACACCCTGGTGCTGCACCCGGCCAGCACCTCCCACCGGCAGCTGTCCGACGAGCAGCTGGCGGCGGTGGGCATCGGCCCGGGAACGGTGCGGGTGTCGGTGGGCGTCGAGCACCCGGAGGACCTGTGGGCGGACGTGCGGCAGGCGTTGGCGAAGGTGTGAGGCGCGGGGGAGGCGGCCGGGGGGCGGGCTGTCGGCAGTGCTGTGGCATCTCCGGCGCGGGCCGTGGGCCGTGGGCCGGGGTGAGCGGGTGGCGGGTGCAGGTGCAGTGCTGCCGTCCGGCTCGGTGAGATGTCGGTGTCCTCGGCCCGGGAAGGGTACGGGTGTCGGTGGGCGTCGAGCACCCGGAGGACCTGTGGGCGGACATGCGGCAGGCGTTGGCGAAGGTGTGAGGCGCGGGGGAGGCGGCCGGGGGGCGGGCTGCCGGCAGTGGTTGTGTGGTCCTCGGCGCGGGCCGCGGCCGCGGTGAGCGGGTGGCGGACGTAGGCGCAGTGCTGCCGTCCGGCTCGGTGAGATGTCGGTGTCCTCGGCCCGGGAACGGTGCGGGTGTCGGTGGGCGTCGAGCACCCGGAGGACCTGTGGGCGGACGTGCGGCAGGGGTTGGCGAGGGTGTGAGGTACGGGAGAGCCGGGGCGGCCCGCCGCCCGTGGTCCGTCAGCGCGGTCGGGGGCGGGCGACCAGCAGTGCTATGTCGTCCTCGGCGCGGGCCGCCGGCGGGGCGAGCGGGTGGAGGACGGCGTCCAGCAGCTCGTCGAGGTCCCCGGCGGCCGGCAGGCGCAGCGCCGCGAGCCGGCCCAGTGAGACGTCGATGTCCTCGCCCCGGCGCTCGACCAGGCCGTCGGTGTAGAGCAGCAGCGTCTGGCCCGGCAGGAGCGGGTGGGAGGTCTGCTCGTAGCCGCCGAGGCCGGTGCCGAGCGGCGGGCCGGTGGGGACGCGCAGCAGCTCGGTCGGGCGGCCCGGGGCGAGCAGGGCGGGCGGCAGGTGGCCCGCGCTGGAGAGGGTCCAGCGGCCGCGGCCCGGATCGGCGAGGGCCAGCAGGCAGGTCGCCGGACGGGCGGAGTCGTCGGCGGAGATGACATTGTCGAGCTGGCGCAGGATCCGGTGCGGGGGCAGGTCCATCCCGGCGAGGTCGCGCAGCGCCGAGCGGTAGTGGCTCATGTCGACGGCGGCCTCGACGCCGTGCCCCATGACGTCGCCCATCGCCAGCAGGGTGCGCCCGAACGGCAGCCGGACCGTCTCGAACCAGTCGCCGCCGACCACGGAGCTGCTTCCGGAGGGCAGGTAGCGGGAGGCGAGGGCGAGGTTCTGGTGCGGGCTGCCGGGCTCGCTCAGCAGCGCCCGCTGGAGCTCCAGGGCGATGCCCTGGGACCGGGCGAAGCGGCGGGCGTTGTCGAGCGAGGCGGCGGCGCGGGCGGCCAGGTCGCCGAACAGGGCCGCCTCGTCGGCGGTGAAGGCCGGAACGGCGGCGGTGCGCCCGAGGGTGAGCAGCCCGACCACCCGGCCCCGGGCGGCCAGCGGGAGGACCAGCAGCGAGGCCGTCCCGGCCGGGCAGCCGTCCTCGGGCCCGGGCTCGCTGAGCACGGCGACACCGGCGGCCAGGCTGCGCGCGGCGGCCGAGCCCTGCGGGTGGCGGATCGATTTGCCGGGCCGGGGCAGCTCGGCCAGGGCCCCGGCCAGCGCGGGCACCGACCGGGCGCCGGCCCGGTGCAGCCGCTGCGGCGCGCCGTGCCCGGCCCGGGCGGGTTCGGCTGCGGGCGGCAGCACGTCCACAGCGGCGAACTCGGCGAGCCGGGGCACCGCGAAGGCGGCGAGCTCGGTGCCGGTGGTGCCGACGTCCAGGGTGGTGCCGATCCGTTCGGCGGCGGCGTCCAGCAGGGCGAGCCGGGCCCGGGCCTGCTCCAGCTCGCGCAGCTGCTCGCGGGCCGGGTCGGGGTCGTCCAGCACGACGACGACCACGCCGGTGGTCCGCCCGGCGCGCCGCAGGGCCCGGTAGCGCACCCGCAGGCCCGGCGGCACCGGGGCGCCCGCGCCGCCCGGGCCCCCGGTGGCCTGTTCCCGGTCGAGCCCGTCGGCGAGGACCCGGTGCAGGACGCCCAGCGCCCCGGCGAAGGCGGTCCTCCCGGCGGACCGGCCGAGCAGGTCCGCGCGGCGCAGCCCGGTGGCGGCGGTGAAGGCCTCGTTCAGGTACTGCCAGCGCAGTCGCGCGTCGAGCAGCGCGACGCCGACCGGGGCGGCGGCCAGGACCTCCCGCAGCCGCTCCGGATCCTCGTCCGCGCCGTCGCCGCCCGTGATCGCGCCGAGCCGGGCGGCGAGGGCCGCCGCGGTCGCCGCCAGGGAGCGGGCGTCCGGCGTCGCGGGCCGCGGCCCCTGTGCTCGGTTGCCGTGCCGGAAGTGCATACGCCCATGATCACGCGCCGGAGTGCGGCACGCCCACGATCGGGGCGAACGTTGACTGGCCGGAGACGGTGTTGTAACGGAGCGGACGGCGGCGGCCCCGCCCGGGCGGAGCGGCCGAGCCGTCCGGGAGCGGCGGGGGAGCGGGCGGGAGAGCGCCGGATGATCACCGGTCATACTTGGGCGTCGGCGCCCGGCCCCGCACGCCGCGGGCCGGACACCCGGCCGTGCCGTCCCGAGCAGCGCCCGAAGACCGAGACCCGGAGGAACCCGATGCACCCCCACCAGCCGACCAGTCGTCCGGCGGCCGGGGCCCCCGGGGTGCCGTGGAACCGGCAGCGGCTGCGCAGCAACAACGAGTGGCTGCTGCTGGAGCTGCTGCGCACCGGCGGCGGCTCCTCGCGCGCCCAGCTGGCCCGGGACACCGGCCTGTCCAAGCCGACCGTCTCCGCCGCGCTGGCCGAGCTGGAGCGGGTCGGGCTCGTCCGGGAGGCCGGGCGGCTGGCTCCCGAGCGCGGCCGCACCGCCGTACTGTACGAGGTCGACCCGACGGCCGGGCACGTGCTCGGCGTGGACATCGGGCGGGCCCGGCTGCGGGTGGCGGTGGCGGACCTCGCCGGGACGGTGGTCGCCCGCCGGGACGTGCCCAACCGGGGCCGCTCGGCGAACGCCGTCGCGGACGCCGTCGTCGCCGCCGCGCACGAGGCGATCGCCGAGGCGGGCCTGGCGGCCGGGGACATCGTGCACGCGGTGATCGGCACCCCGGGGGTGTGGGAGGAGCAGCGGCGCGGGGTGCGCTACGCCAGCAGCCTGCCCGGCTGGGGCCGGCCGGGGCTGTTCGACCGGATAGGGGAGGGCCTGGGGACGGCCGTCTCGGTGGCCAACGACGCCAACCTGGCGGCGCTCGGGGAGTACACCCTGGGTGCCGGCCGGGGCAGCCGGATGTTCGCCTACCTGCTGGTCGGCACCGGGCTCGGGCTGGGCGTGGTGAAGGACGGCGAGCTGCTGCTGGGAGCGCACGGCGCGCTGGGCGAGATCGGTCTGGTCCCGCTCCCGGGCCGGGCGGGGGAGCCGGCCGTGACGATCGAGCAGGACGCCGCCGCGGACGCCGTGGTGCGCGCCGCCCGGGACTTCGGGCTGGACGGGGACGGCGCGGCGCGGCAGCTGACGGCCAAGCGGGTCTTCGAGCTGGCCCGGGCCGGGGAGCCGGCCGCCGTCCGCGCGGTGGAGCGGGAGGCCGAGCGGCTGGCCTACGCGGTGGCCGTGCTGTCGGCCCTGCTGGACCCGGACCTGGTGGTGCTGGGCGGCGGGATCGGCGGCAGCGCGGACCTGCTCCTGGAGCCGCTGGAGTCGGCCCTGCACCGGCTCGCCCCGATGCGTCCGACGCTCGCGCCGAGCCTGCTGGGCCAGGACGCGGTGCTCTTCGGGGCGGTCTCCACGGCACTGGAGACCGCCCGCCCGGAGGTGTTCGAGCGCCGGACGGCGGGGCCGCGCTGACGGCCGGTCGGCGCTCGGACACCCCGGGCCGGGGGATCAGCCGGTGGCCAGGGTCAGGCCGTAGGCGCCGAGGATCGGGTTGACGGGCTGGAAGTAGGTCTCCCCGCCGTAGGTGCAGTCGCCGGAGCCGCCGGAGGTCACCCCCTGGGCCTGGCTGCCGGAGATGAACGACCCGCCGGAGTCGCCCGGTTCGGCGCACACGGTGGTGCGGGTGACGCCGTAGACGCTGCCCTCCTGGTACGTGACGGTGGTGTTCTGCTCCTGGACGGTGCCGCAGTGCCAGCCGGTGGTGGAGCCGGAGCGGCAGACCGAGCCGCCGACCGTCTGCTCGGTCGAGCCGGTCACCGTCACCGTGCCGCCCGCGTAGTCGTCCACCTGCGGCCGGGCGTACCAGCCGGAGCCGGCCGCGACCCAGGAGTAGTCGTTGCCGGGGAAGGTCGAGCCCTGGAAGGTGCCGATCGAGCTGCCGTTGGCCGCGGTCGCGTAGGAGCCCGGTTGGCCGCAGTGGCCGGCGCTGACGAAGCCCGGCCGCCCGCTCCGGGTGACCGGGAAGCCGATCGAACAGCGGGCGGCGTTGTCGATGTAGTAGGCGTCCCCGCCGCGCAGGTCGGCGAGCGGCCGCGGGGTGGCGGTGGCCGGCTGGATGCGGACCAGCGAGCGGTCCGCCCCGGAGCCGTGCAGGAACGTTTCGGTCTGCGCGGTGTCGGTGGACTGCAGCACCACGGTGTTGGCCCGGACGTCCACGTACCAGAGCGGGGTCGCGCCCGGCGTGCGGGCCGCGGCGGCCCGGTCCAGTGCGTCCTTGGCCCGGGTCAGCTCGGCGAGGGAGTGCCGGACGACGGCGGGCCGCGCGCCGTGGGCGGCGACCGTCCCGGCGGCGGAGGCGTCGGTGATGGCGACCACCAGGGTGGCGTCCGGGCCGTCGAGCCAGGCCCCGCCGAAGCGGTCGCCCAGGGCGCGGGCGAGCACCGGGCGGATCTCGGCGGCCCGGCCCTCCCGGGCGAGCCGGTCGGCGGCGGCTTGCGGGGAGAGGCCGAGGTCGCGCTGCAGGGCGGGCAGCAGCGCGGCCGGGACGGTGGCGGGGGCGGCGGCGGACGGCGCGTCAGCGGGCGCGCCGACGGCGGGGGCCGCGGTGAGGGCGACGGTCGCCAGGGCGGCGGCGGCCGACAGCGCACGGATGCGGAGCATGGGGGATCTCCTCGATCGGTGTGGGGGTTGCCGGAACCGTAGTCGGCCGACCGGCATGGCCGGAACATGCCGAACGCCCCCGCGCTCCGGAGCTATACACCGGTCGAGGGCGCCGGTGGAGGGGCGCCGGTGCCCGGCCGCCCGAAGGTCTCGATCTGCCAACGAGTGGGGGTTCGGTGGACGGTGCGTGTGTGACTCCTGTTTGAATCACACGACTCGTCCAGACGGAACGGAGCGTTCTCCCCCCATGCCTTCACGGATACCCGGCCGCCGCCGGGCCGGCCTGGCCGGATTCGCCGGACTCGTGCTCACCGTCGGCCTGGCGCTGACGGGGTGCGACCCGTCGGCAGCCGACGGCGGCGCCACGGCCACGGCCCCGGCCTCGCCGACCACCGCCGTCACCACGGCCGCGGCGACCACCCCGCCGGTGACGCCCGCCGCACCGGCGCCGGTCGACACCCCGTCGGCCCAGCCGACGCCCGCGGCACCGCCGGCCACGACCCCGCCCGCCGCGCCGCCGGCCCAGCCCACCGCCCCGGCGCAACCGCCCGCGGCCAGGACTCCGCAGCCCAAGGTGACCACGGCCCAGCCGCCGACCGATCCGGAGCCGCCCGCGGCGGCGGCCGGCGCCGGGTGCGACATCCGCTCGGCCGCGGGCAACTGCTACGAGGCCGGGCAGTTCTGCCGGACCGCGGACCTGGGCAGGAGCACCCACGACGCCGCCGGCCGGGTGATCACCTGCCGGATGGTCAGCGGGAAGCCGCACTGGCAGGCCTGAGCCTGCCCGGGGGTTGGGCCGGACTGTCGGGCAGGGCGGGGCCGAGGGTCGGGCCAGACTGTCGGGCAGGGCGGGCCAAGGGTCGGGCCGGGCCTCGGGCAGGCGCAGGCGCGCTCGGCCCGGCTCAGGCGTCGATGACGCCCAGGGTGTCCCAGAACAGGTGCTCGTACCCCTGGAGCAGCAGTCCGTACTCGCGCGCGGTGGCCAGGGCCGGCTCGTCCAGCCGGTCCGGGCCCAGCGCGTCGGCGGCCTGCTGCTCCAGCTCGGGCGCGGGCCGGGCGAAGAAGTCGAAGAACGCGCAGGCCTCGTCGGAGAAGCCGTACCGGCGGCGCAGCGCCTGCGCGATGGCGGCGCAGTAGCCGCCCCAGGCCGCGAAGTTGGCGACGAGGGCGGCGGCCGCGGAGTCGGGCTCGCCGTTCAGGGCGAGCCAGGCGAGGTAGTGCGGGTAGGCCTGGCAGCCGGGCAGCGGCGGGCGCCTCTCCAGGGCGCCGCGGTCGAGGCCGGCGGCGGCACCGAGGGCGGGCAGGGTGCGCAGGGCGGCGCTCTCGCCCTCGGCCAGGGTGGCGAACCAGGCGCTCACCGGCCGGTCCGCGCAGCGGCCGGCGAGCAGCAGCAGGCTGCGGCGGTCGGAACGGATGATCCGGTGCTGCTGGGCGGCGAGCTCGGCCAGCGCCGAGCGCGGTGCGGTGCCGTCGGCGAGTGCGCTGACCAGTGCGGGGGTCGTGTCGCCGGGCGCCAGTTCGGCCCGCAGGTCCTGGATCTGGTCGAGGATCGGGTGGTTCACCGGGGCCTCCGAGGTGCGGTTCGGTCCGGTGCCATTCCTACCGCCTGGTGGTGCCGACACGACGGCGACAGGCCGGGCGCCCGGCGGGGACGCGCCCCCGGTCGGCGGGGTGTCGGGCCGACCGGGAGCCGGTGGTGCGTGCGTGCTGACGGGCGCCGCGCGTGCGACGGGCCGTCAGGAGTCCGCGCAGGCCTTCCCGATGTCGCCGGCGGCGCCGGTGATCGGTGCGAAGTCGGGCTGCTTGCCGTCGGCGACCCGCTTGACGGCGTCCTCCACCGCCTTGGCGAGCCGGTCGGCGGCCGCGTCGACCTTCTCCCCGCTGCCCTGGCGGATCTTCTTGGCCTCCTCGGAGACCTTGCGCAGGGCCTCGACGGTGTGCTTGCGGTGGCTCTCGTCGGTGATCTGCCCGACGTTGATCGCCGAGTCCGCGAGGTCCTGGACGTCCCCGGTGAGGCTGATCGCCCGCTTCCCGCAGTCCAGGGCCTTGTCGGTGTCGCACGCGGTGAACAGCGGGGCCGCGAGCAGCAGCGCGAGCGTGGCGGCGGCCGGACGGTACGGCTTCCTTGTCATGTCCCTATCCCTCCCGACGTCTCAACGCCGCGCCGCCGTACGGAGGTTCCGGAAGTCCGGGGGAACGGCCGGGAGGCCTTCGCCCGCTGCGGACGCCGCCCGTCCGGACACCGGCCCGTGCGGGGCCGGCGTCCGCCCCGCGGGCCGCGTCCGCGGCGCGGGCACCCGGGCGGCCGCTACCGGTCGGAGGGCCCGGACAGCTCCCGCACCAGGCGGGCGATGGTCGGTACGGCCACCGCGTGCGCGTCGGCCGCCCGCAGCACGGCGCCGCCGACGGCGTCCAGCTCGATCGGGCGGCCGGCCTCCACGTCGCGCTGCATCGAGGACTTCATCGTCCCGGGGATGCGGTCGAAGGAGGCGAGCAGCGTCCCTGCGTCCGCCGGCGCGCCGACCGCTCGGGTGACGGCGGCGATCTCGTCCAGCACGGCCAGGAGTTCGGCCCGGTGCTCGGTGCGCACGGTGCCGATCCCGCTCGCGTGGCGGGTGGTCAGCAGGGCGAACGGGGCGAGGAAGGACAGCTTGCCCCACAGCATCGCCGTCTCGTCCTCGCGCACCGCGACCTCCAGCCCGGCGTGCCGCAGCCGCTCGGCGAACCCGGCCACCGGGGAGGCGGGGCCGGCGGCCGGACCGAGCTCGACGGTGGCGAACGGGCTGGTGTGCTCGATCCGCCCGGGCGCCGTCCGGGTGGCCTCGACCCGGATCGTTCCGGCCACCACCCGCCCGGCCGGGTAGTGCTCGCGCAGCACCGCCATGTGGTCCAGGCCGTTGAGCAGCGGCACCACGATCCCGGTGCCGAGCGCCTCCGCGGGCATCCGCCCGAGCGCGGCGGCCAGCGCCGTCTCCTTGACCGTCACGAAGGCGGCGTCCACCGGCTCGCGCAGCACGGTCGCGGCCTCCACCCGGGCGGTGAAGTCGCCGAACCGGGCGCTGTGGACCCGCAGTCCGTCCCGGGCGATGGCGGCCGCCGTCTCCTCGCCGGCCAGGCAGACGACCCGGTGGCCGTCGCGGGCGAGCAGCCCGCCGATCAGTCCGCCGACGCCGCCGGGCCCGAGGACGGCGACGGTCAGGGGGGTGGTGGTCATGGGGGTGGTGGTCATGGGGAACTCCCTTGGTGCGGAGGGTGGCTGAGAGGTGCTGGGGGAGCCGGGCGCGGTTACGGGCGCGGCCGCGGGTGCTGCGGTGGGCGTGGGACGGCGGCGGGCTCGTCCGGGTGGCCGGGAGCCGGTCCGGGCGCGTAGAGGGAGGCCGAGTCGAAGAAGTAGGGCTCCTCGTGGCGCGGCTTGCGGCCCGGGGCGGGCGGCCGGCGCCGGGTGCCGGGCGCTCGGCGCAGCTGGAGACCGTCGAGTTGCAGCACACCGCCCGCCGGGTCGGGCACCGGCAGGCCCTCGGCGCGCAGGGCGGCGGCCAGCTCGTGCGCCGGCCAGCCGAACAGGTCGATCCCGTGGTAGCCGACCGGGCAGGCGGGCCGCGGGTCGTTCGGGTTCCGGCCGACCATGACGGCGTGGAACCGGCCGTCGTCGGCCGCGCCGAGGGTGACGCCCACCCCGGGCAGCGCGAAGGACAGCGCCCAGGAGCAGCCGCAGACGAAGATGCCCTCCACCCCGTCGGGCAGCAGGCCGCCGTGCGGGGCGAGCAGCCCGCGCACCTGCGTCTCGGTGAGGCCGAAGAGCAGTTCGGGCAGCGGGGCCGGCAGGCGCACGCCGTGGCCGGGCAGCAGGTCGATGGTCACCGGCCCATGATTGCCCGGCGGGCGCGGCCGTCGGGAGGCGGGGGCCGGAATGCCGCGGGGCGGGCGGGGCGCTCCCGTGTCCGGGGCTCGGGCCGCCGGGAGGCGGGGAAGCTGCTCCACGCGGCCGGGTGCGCGCCCCCGCTGTCGGGCCGTCACCCGAAGCGGCGATTTCGACGCGGTGGCGCCACGGGCGCGCCGACCGCCCACCGGGCCACCGGGGACGGCCCGGTAGGGCGACACCGCGCCCGACCGGCCGGGACGGCCTCACCCGAACGGCCGAGCGCGGACCGGGACGCGGGCGGCTCCGGCCGGTATAGGTGGCGTGATCCATCGTTCGGAGAGCACCTGCGAGGGGCCCATGACCGACCCGGCCGACACGTCGTCAAGGACGGCCGCCGAGACGCTGCCGGACGCCTACGCCCCCCGGGTCGCCCGGATCCGCGGCGCCATGGAGGCCGGGGACACGGTCCTGGCGGGCCGCCTGGCGGAGGAGCTCCACCACCACGTCGCCCGGGAGCGCGGCGCCCTGCACCCGGAGGCGCTGCGCGCGCAGGAGGTGCGGGCGTACGTCGCGGCCGTCGGCGGGGACTGCCTGCGGGCGGCCGACCTGTTCACCGCGTCCGCCGCCGCCTGGGCCGGGCTGGGCGCGTCGGAGCAGTGGGCGGCGTCGCGCAACGCGGAGGTCTGTCGGCGCCGGGCGGAATCGGCGGCGGCCGCTCCCTCGGCGCCCTCCGGCGCTCCTACGGCCTCCGCGGCCGGGCGGCGCCCGCCCGGCTGCCCGTCTCCGGCCCGGGCGTTCGGGCGCGGCGCCGTGGTCGCGGTCGTCCTGGCGACGGCGCTGCTCTCCGGAGCGGCGGACGCCGGCCCGCGGGCCTACCTCGGGCCCGGTCCGTGGCCGGCCCCCGACGACCAGCCGACCGCCCCCGCCGTCGTGGGCACCCTGGAGCGCTCCGCCCAGTCGGCCTCCCCGGCCCCGGGCCCGGTGCCGCCCCCGCCGGAGGCCACGGCCGCCTCGCCCGTCCCCGCCCCGGACGCCGGACCCGGGGGTGAGCAGGGATCCCCGACCGCCGACCCGGACGACGGCGGGCCCCGGGCGGGGCGCACACCGGTGCCGTCCCCGGGGCGCCGACCGGGCTCCCCGGCCGCCGCTCCCCGGCCGCGCCCCGCCCCCGGCGCGGGCGCGGCCTCCGGCGGCCGCCCCGCCGCATCTGGCGCGGACCCCTGTGACACCGCCCGCGCATACGGCGGCGGGCTCCTCGGCCCCCTCATCGAGCTGTGCCACCGCGCCGCCGGGGCGTCGGGCACGCGGTCGCCCGTCCGCTGACCCGGCCTCACGGACACCCCGGAGGCCCGGGGGGAGGCGCCGAACGCCCGGGCGCCGACGCCGACGGCCGCTCCCGGTTCGTCCACGGCCCGATCGGGCCGCGCGGCCCGATCGGGCGGCCGGCCCGGAGTGCCGTGTGTCGATCCTTCGACAGACCGCTGTCCTACGGCTGTCGTCGCGCGCGAGCGCCCGCCTCCAGCTCCGCCGGGTGCGGCGGGGCGCCGCCGGCGGAGCGGACGGCACCGCGCGAACGGACGGGCCGGTGCCCGATGCGACCGCGGCCGGCTCGGGGTCCGTCGGCACCGCGGGCCGCAGGAGTGAGAGGGTTGGCCGGTGACGGACTATCAATGCGGGAGTTGCTCCCACAGGAGCAGCGATCCCGATGCGTTTCGACAGCACGTGCACCGGACCGGGCAGGTCGACACCTGCGAGGAGGCCGGCATCGGGACCGATGGGGTCGGTGAGGCCGCGGCGGAGTCCGGGCCGGCCGAAGGCAGGCCCGGCAGAGGCAGGGTCGCGGCCGAGATCGGCTTCGGCCTGGCAGCCGCTGTCGCGATCGGGGCTCTCGTCTGGAGCAGGAAGGAAGCCCTGGCCGAGCTGGCGGAGAAGGTGACGGAGAACGAGTACCTGAAGTCTGCCGGCGGTGCGGGGAGGACGCTCAACGGCTACCGCGGACGCTGAGTCCGGCGCCGTGCTCCGCCCGCGGCCGGCTCGACGAGCGGACCGCGGGCCGAGGCGACCTGGAGCCCGGTGTCTCCGGTGCACGGCAGCCCGGCGGGTTCCGGCGGGGCCGAGCAGGCGGAACGCCCGGGCCTCGGCGCGCCCCGGAACGTGCGCCCCGGGTGTGAAGCGCGTGGAACGTGGGAAGCGCCACACTCCCGGCTCCCCAGCGCGCCGGTGCTCGCGGCCCGGTCGGCGGGCGTGGACACTGATCGCCGTGACTGATGTGCGTGAGATCCTGGACTACCAGACCTTCGGACGGGCGGTGCGCGAACTCGCGCAGACGATCGCCGACGACGGCTACGAGCCCGACCTCGTCCTGAGCATCGCCCGCGGCGGGGTGTTCGTGGCGGGCGGTCTGGCGTACGCGCTGGACTGCAAGAACATCCACCTGGTGAACGTCGAGTTCTACACCGGCGTGGGCACCACGCTCGACATGCCCATCATGTTGGCGCCCGTTCCCGCCGCGATCGACTTCACCGACAAGAAGGTCCTGATCACCGACGACGTCGCCGACACCGGCAAGACCCTGAGGCTCGTGCACGACTTCTGCCTGGAGCACGTCGCCGAGGTGCGGTCCGCCGTCATCTACGAGAAGTCGCACTCCCTGGTGAAGTGCGAGTACGTGTGGAAGCGGACCGACGACTGGATCGAGTTCCCGTGGTCGGCGCAGGGCCCGGTGGTCAGGCGCCACGGCCAGGTGCTCGACGCCTGACCGGAGGACGGCGCGCCCCCGGACTATGCTCGCGGCAGGAACACGGGCACACGTGTGAGGGGGGCCATGAGCCGGGTCGTCGTGGTGCACGGAGTGGGGCGGCAGCTCGACACCGCCGAGACGCTGTCGGCCGAGGTGGAGCCGGCGCTGCGCGGCGGCGTCGGCCTCGCGCTGCGCCGGAACCCGGCGCTCGGGCGGCTGGCGGACGGCGACATCGCCTGCGCCGGGTACGGGGACCTCTACCGGCAGGCCGGGACGCGCGGTGAGCGGTACTACCGGGCGGAGGACGTCGAGCCGGGGTACGAGACCGAGCTGCTGGAGGCCTGGTGGCGGGAGGCCGCCCGGCTCGACCCCGGCGTTCCCGGACCGGACGCCCCGGGTGGCGCTCCCGCCGCCCGCGGCGCGGTCGGCCACCTCGCCTCCCGCCCGCTCGCCGTGGACCGGGTCCGCCGAGCCCTGCACGCCCTCACCCGCACCCGCTTCTTCGGCTCCCTCTCCGACCGCCTGCTCGTCTCGGACCTCAAGCAGGTGCGCCGGTACTTCACCGAGCCCGCGCTGCGCGCCGCGATACGGGCCCGGGTCGAGGAGCTGGTCACGCCGGACACCGAGGTGGTCGTGGGGCACTCGCTCGGATCGGTGGTCGCCTACGAGGTGCTGTGCGGGCTGCGGCCGGACCGGCCGCCGCTGACGCTGGTCACCCTCGGCTCCCCGCTGGGGCTGGCGGGGCTGGTCTTCGACCGCCTGCACCCGGCTCCACGGCCCGACGGCACGGGGGTCTGGCCGGGCCCCGTCAAGCAGTGGACCAACCTCGCCGACCGGTGCGACCTGGTCGCCGTCGTCCGCGAACTCGCACCCCGGTTCGGCCCGCAGGTCGTGGACGTGCCGGTGGACAACGGCGCCGAGATGCACAGCATGCGCGCCTACCTGACGGCGGTGGAGACCGGCACGGCGATCGCCGCGGGACTGTCCCGGTGACGGACCGTCCGGCGGAGCACGGTCCGGTGCCCGGCGCCCGGAGCGCGGGCGCGGTGGCGTCCTAGGCTCCGGCGACGAGCATGCCGCCCATCGCGAGCATGGTCGCCGCGACCAGGCCGTCCAGCACCCGCCAGGCCTTCGGCCGGGACAGGACGCCGCTCAGCAGGCGGGCGCCGAAGCCCAGGGCGGTGAACCAGCACAGGCTGGCCAGTGCCGCGCCCGCGCCGAACGCCCAGCGCAGGTCGCCGCGGCCGGAGGCGAGCGAGCCCAGCAGGAGCACGGTGTCGAGGTACACGTGGGGGTTCAGCCAGGTCATCGCCAGGCAGGTCAGGACCGCCCGCCGGACGGAACCCGTCGCCGGGCCGCCGCCGGTGAGCGCGGCCGTCGGGTCGGGGCGCAGTACCCGTCGGGCCGCCAGGAAGCCGTAGCAGAGCAGGAACGCCCCGCCCACCAGGCCGACGGCGGTCAGCGCGGCCGGCCAGGCCGTGACCACCGTGCCCACGCCCGTCACACCGAGCGCGATCAGCACCGCGTCCGAGACGGCGCAGATGGCGACCACCGCGAGGACGGCGTGCCGGCGGGCGCCCTGGCGCAGGACGAAGGCGTTCTGGGCCCCGATGGCCACGATGAGGGAGAGCCCGGTACCGAATCCGGCGACCGCGGCGGCGAGGGTGCTGCTGTTCATGGCTCGACCGTATGGATCGCATATGGATCAGTACAGCTAAAGATTCTAAGGTAACCTTAGCGCTACTTATGGACGAGCTCCCCCTGGACCAGGTCCGGACCCTGCTCGCGGTGGTCGACGAGGGCACCTTCGACGCCGCGGCCGCCGCCCTGCACGTGACCCCGTCGGCCGTCAGCCAGCGCGTCAAGGCCCTGGAGCAGCGCACCGGGCGGGTCCTGCTGATGCGTACCAAGCCGGTACGGCTCACCGAGTCCGGCGAGGTGGTGGTCCGTTTCGCCCGCCAGCTGGCCCGGCTGGAGCGCGACGCCCGCGCCGAACTGGGCCTGGCGGCCGAGCGGGGCCCGGCCCGGGTGCCGATCGCGGTCAACGCCGACTCGCTGGCGACCTGGTTCCTGCCCGCGCTCACCCGGGTGCCGCAGGACCCGCCGATCTGCTTCGAGCTCTACCGGGAGGACGAGTCCCACACCACCGCCCTGCTGCGCGAGGGCCGGGTGATGGCCGCCGTCACCTCCTCGCCCGACCCGGTGGCCGGCTGCACCGTGCGGCGGCTCGGGCAGGCCCGCTACCTGGCCGCGGCCACGCCGGAGTTCGCCGCCCGTCACCTCACCGGGGACCTGGCCGAGGACCTGTGCCGGGCCCCCACCGTGGTCTTCGACCGGCGCGACGAGCTCCAGGACGACTTCGTCCGCTCCCTCACTCGGGGGCGGTCGGGCGCCGGGCCGGTCCGCCACCTGGTGCCCGCCTCGGACGGGTTCCGGGACGCGGTGGCCGCCGGGTTCGGCTGGGGCCTGGTGCCCGAACCGCAGGCCGAGCCGCTGCTGCGGTCCGGCCGGCTGGTGGAGTTGGCGCCCGGCCGGCCGATGGACGTTCCGCTGTACTGGCAGCAGTGGAAGCTCGACTCGCCCGCCCTGTCCACCGTCGCCGAGGTCGTCGTGGCGGCCGCGGCGCAGGCCCTCACGGCCGGCGCCGGGCGCCGTCGGCCGTAGACCTCTCCGTGGGGGCGTGCCGTGGACGCCCCCGCCGCCTGCCGCGCCGTCAGCGCTCGCCCTCCCCGTCCCGTCCGGCCCGGAGGGCGGGGCCGTGGGCGAGCAGGAGGCTCAGCGCCGCGTAGTCCGACCCGGGGCGGCGGACCGGCGTGAACACCTCCAGCCGGTCCCGTTCGGTGCGGTAGCCCGCCCTCGTCGCGCGCCCCGACAGGGCCGGGCTGCCGACGTGTGCCGCCAGCCCCTGGACGTCGAGCCGGACCCCGACGTCCGGGCCCGCGGAGACGAGGGCGATCCGGGACCAGGCGACCGGCGCGGGGAAGGGGGCGAGCGTCATCCCCTCGGCGGTGAAGGTCAGGGCGCCCCAGCGGAACGCGCCGCCCGCGTCGAGCTCGGCCAGGAGGCGTTGCGCACGGGCCTCGGCGACGGCCCGCGTCGCGTCCGTGACGAAGCGCGCGCCGGTGTCGGGGTGCACCTGGGTGATCATCCTCCAGAACCCGCACTCCTCCCGGACCCTGATGTAGTCCAGGCCCCTGAGCCGGATCCGGCCGCCCGCGGAGGGGCGGATCACGGTCTTGAGCACGTCGTGCGAGTGCGCCATGTTGATGCGGACGGACACCCGGGTGGACGTGACGGAGTCGATCTCCTGCCACGTGTACCGCAGCGTGCGGCGCCCCGGGCGGTGCAGCTCGAAGCCGTGCTCGTACTCCCGGATCCGGATCCGGGAGTGCCGCACGCACAGGGCGAGGCACCCCACGGCCGCCCCGAGCACCGACCAGAACGCCAGGCGGAACGAGGACTCCCCGTCGTAGTGTTCGCCGACGAGGGAGCACAGCACGCCGAACACGATGAGGAGCACGAACAGCCCGGTCATCGGCCTGCGGGCGTAGGCCCCCTGGTAGGTCCACACCCGCCGCCCCAGCCGTCCGGTCCGCTCCGGGCCCGCCGTCGTGCCTGCCGACACCCCACACCTCGCCTCGTCGTCCGCCATCGCGCCGTCGAGTCTCGGGCGGGCCGGCGAGGGGGAGCAAGGGGAGAACTACTCAATTCCGCGTGCCCGCGGTGCCGGTACCGTCGGCGCGCGTCCGTAAGATGGCCAGCCATGGGAACGGGGCCGGCCTGGGGAACGGTGGCAGCCAGGGCAAAAGGGGCAGCCACGGGGAGGACCGCGGGCCTCGGCGGTGAACTGACGCCGTTGATCGGGCGGGGGGCGGAGACGGCCCGGATCGCCCGGATGCTCTCCGGCGCCCGCCTCGTCACGCTCACCGGAACCGGCGGCGTGGGCAAGACCCGGCTGGCGCTGCGCGTGGCGGCGGACGCGGCACGCTCCGCCTTCCCCGACGGCGTGCACGTCGCCGAACTCGCCGGCCTGCGGGATCCGGAGCTGCTCGCACCGAGCGTCCTCGGCGCCCTCGACGTGGCGAGCCCGGAGTGCCCCGGCGGCGGTGCGGCGGCCGTCCTCGCCGCCCGGCTGCGCGAGCGGCGCGCCCTGCTGGTCCTGGACAACTGCGAGCACCTGGTCGAGGCGTGCGCGCGCCTGGCCGACGCCCTGCTGCGGGCCGCGCCCGGACTGCGCGTCCTGGCGACGAGCCGGCAGCCGCTCGGCATCGCGGGCGAACGGGTCTTCCCGGTGGAGCCGTTGCCGGTGCCGGACGCGGTGGCCGAGGCCGACGCGGGCCGCGGCCTGCGCGCCCTGAGCGGCAACCCGGCCGTCGCGCTGTTCGTCGACCGGGCCGCCGCCGTGCTGCCCGGCTTCGCCCTGACCAGCTCCGACGCCGATGCCGTCGCCGAGCTGGTCCGCCGCCTGGACGGTCTGCCCTTCGCCATCGAGCTGGCCGCCGGCCGCGTCCGGAGCCTGACACCGCAGGAGATCCTGGAGCGGCTCACGGACCGGTTCGCGCTGCTGACCGGTGGGAGCAGCGTCGCCGCCGACCGGCAGCGCACCCTGCGCGCGTTGATCGACTGGAGCCACGACCTGTGCACGGGCCCCGAGCGGCTGCTGTGGGCGCGGGCCTCGGTGTTCCGCGGCGGCTTCGACCTGGAGAGCCTCGAACGGGTCTGCGCGGACGCCGAACTGCCACCCGCCGCCCTGCTCGCCGCCCTCGACGGACTGGTGGCCAGGTCGATCGTCAACTGCCGTCAGGCAGACGGGCGTTCGCGTTATCACATACTGGAGACGGTGCGGGAGTACGGGCACCAGCGGCTGGCCGCGTCCGGCTCGCTCGACGCGCTGCGAGCCCGCCACCGGGACCGGTACGCCGAACTGACCGCACGCGCCGGGCGGGAGTGGTTCGGGCCCCGCCAGGTCGACTGGTTCACCCGCCTGCGCCTCGACCACCCGAACCTGCGCGCGGCGCTGGAGTTCTGCCTGGAGCGGCCCGGGCAGGCGCGGGCCGGCCTGGCCCTGGCCGTGTCGCCCCGGCACTACTGGATGACCGCGGGCCTGCTCTCCGAGGGGCGGCACTGGCTGTCGCAGCTGCTCGCCGCCGACCACGCGCAGGACGACGGCGGCGACCGGACCGCCCCGGACACCGCCCTCCGCCTCCGGGCCCTGGCCACCGACACGTACCTGCGCATCCTCCAGGGCGCCCCGGAGGCCGAGGTGGGGCACGCGCTCGCCGCCTGCGAGGCGGCGGCCGGGCAGGGCGGCCACCGGCGGGAGGCGGCGTGGGTGCGGCACCACCACGGGATCCTCGCCGTCTGGCGCGAGGACTTCGCGAGCGCCGCCGAGCTGTTCGCGCGGGCGCGCACCGAGTTCCGCGCGCTGGGCTGCCTCGACGCGGCCCTCGAGTGCCGGGTCAAGTTCGCCATCGCGCACGCCTACGGAGGCGAGGCCGCCGCGGCCGCCGAGGCCTGCGACGAGGTCGAGACGGCCGCCCGCGCGCACGGCGAGTCCTGGCTGCACGGCATGGCCCTGCTCGCCCGCGCCCTACTGGCCCTGCGCGCCGGCGCACCCGCCGACGCGACCGCGCACGCCAGGGCGGCCATCGCCCGGCTGCGCCCCTTCCAGGACTGGTGGGACGTGGCCATGTGCGTGGAGGTCGTCGCCTGGAGCACCCGGGACACCCCGCGGCGTGCGGCCCGGCTCCTGGGGGTGCTGCACCTGCTGTGGGAGTCGCTGGGCGGGCGGCTCGGCGCGGCGCCGTTCATGCGCAGGCAGCACCTGCGCCTGGACGCCGAGGTGCGGGAGGCACTGGGCGCCGCCGCCTTCGACCGGGAGTTCCGCCGCGGCGCGCGCACCACCCTGGACGAGGCGCTGGCCTACGTGCTGGACGACCCGGCCGGGGTGCCGGGGCTGACGAAGCGCGAGAGCCAGGTCGCGGAGCTGGTCGCCGAAGGCCTCACCAACAAGGACATCGCGGCGCGCCTCACGATCGCGCAGCGCACCGCGGAGAACCACGTCGAACGGATCCTGGGCAAGCTGGGGTTCGCCTCGCGCACGCAGCTGGCGGTGTGGACGTACGAGCAGCGGGGCTCGGGTCGCCGCGGCGGCCCGGAGTCCGCCGCGGCGGACGGCCGCTGACGGGGCGGCTCCTCGGGGTGCCCGCCGGGTATTCGGCGGCGGCGGGCCGGGCGCGGGGGAAGGATGCCGCCATGGCAGCCGTCTTCACCCTGTCCCGGCAGTACCGTGCCGGGCTGGTGCCCGCCGAGGACCTGCCGATGGCCGCCGCCGGACTGCTGGCGGCGGGCGCCGGCGCTGGCTCGCCCGCGCTGTGCGACCTCGCGGGGCGGGGACGGTACGAACCCATGGCCGCGCTGGCCGAGGTGCTGCGGCAGGCGCTGGAGGAGCCGGGCCTGCCCGCCCCGGGCGAGGACCTCGCCGAGCGTCTCCTGCTGCGGCACACGGCCACCCGGCTGACGGCCGGGGAGATCACCGCGGAGGACGCCCTCGGGGTGCTCCGGCAGGGACCGGCGAGAACGGGACCGGGGTGGAGCGCCGGTTCGCGGCGGTGGTCGGCGAGCCCTGCTGCCGGGACTGCGCGCGCTTCTGGCCGGACGGGGTGCGGCAGGCCTGGGAGCGGGAGGTGCCGGCGGCGGCCGCGCGGGTGGCGGACGCCGACGACCCGCGCGGCGCCCGCTGAGCCCGACGGGGCGGCAGCGGGCGGCGCGGCTGCCCCGCCTCCCGGCCACGGCCACGCGGCCACGGGCCCCCGCCTACGCCTCCGGCACCCGTCGGAGCGGGCCGTCGTGGTCCGCGCCGCCGTCCGCGGTGGCGACGCCCGGCGTGCCGCGCCCGTCGGCCGGGTCCGCGCCCAGCCCCGCGAGCAGGCGCAGCCCGTCCTCGGCCGGGCTGCCGGGGGCCGCCGAGAGGACCAGCAGCTCGATGCCCGGCTCGTCCGGCAGCGCGAAGTTCTCCTGGTGCAGTTCCAACAGCCCGACCAGGGGGTGCCGGTACGCCTTGCGACCGTGGGTGCGGGCGCGGACGTCCGCGCGGGCCCAGAGGCGGCGGAAGCGCTCGCTGCCCATCGCCAGCTCGCCGACGAGCGAGGCCAGCCGGGGGTCCTCGGGGTACTGGCCGGCGGCCAGGCGCAGGTGCCCCACCACGTCGAGGGTGCAGTTCTCCCAGTCCGCGTAGAGGCCGCGCTCGGCCTCCTCGAGGAAGAGGTGCCGGGCGATGTTGAGACCCGGCATCGGGCGGCCGAAGAGGAGCCCGGCGAGGCGGTTCCCGGCGAGCGCGTCCAGGCGGTGGTTCATGATCAGCGCGGGGGCGTCGGCGACCAGGCCGAGGACGCGCAGCAGTTCCGGCCGGACCCGGGTGCCCGGCGTCGTCGCGCGGCGGCGGCGCTGCCGCGCGAGGCGGTAGAGGTGCCCGCGTTCGGTCCCGTCGAGGTCGAGGACGCGGGCGAGTGCGTCCAGGACCTGCTCGGAGGGCTGGGTCGCGCGGCCCTGCTCCAGGCGCACGTAGTAGTCGACGCTGACGCCGGACAGGTGCGCGACCTCCTCGCGGCGCAGCCCCGTGACCCGGCGGCGGCTGTCGGTGGGGATGCCGACGGCGGCCGGATCGACCCGGGAACGCCTGGTCCGGAGGAAGCCCGCGAGATCGTCCATGCGCTCCAGTATGGCCGCGGCGGTGCCGGTGAGGGTGGCCCTGCCGGTACCAGGAAGTCCCGTCCTACGGAAGCGGCGCCCCTGAACGCCGGGCGTCGCGGCGCCCAGGATCGGAGGCGTCCGGTCCGAAGACCTCAAGGAGTCCCCGTGAAGACGCTGATCGTCCACGCCCACCCCGAGCCGAAGTCGCTCAACGGCTCGCTGAAGGACCTCGCGGTGTCCACCCTGGAGGCCGCCGGGCACGAGGTGCGGGTGAGCGACCTGTACGCGATGAACTGGAAGGCGGTCGTGGACGCCGCCGACTACGGCCCCGAGGCGTCGAGCCCGCTGGAGGTCGCCCGGGACTCGGGCCGGGCCTTCGAGGCCGGCACGCTCACCCCGGACGTCCGCGCCGAGCAGGAGAAGCTGCTGTGGGCGGACACGGTCGTCTTCCAGTTCCCGCTGTGGTGGTACACGATGCCCGCGATCCTCAAGGGCTGGGTGGACCGGGTGTTCACCCACCGCTTCGCCTACGGCGTCGGCGAGCACAGCGACACCAGGTACGGCGAGCGGTTCGGCGAGGGCACCCTGGCCGGCCGCAGGGCCCTGCTGTCGGTGACCGTCGGCGGCCCGGAGTCGCACTACGCCGCCCGCGGGATCAACGGGCCCATCGACGACCTGCTGTTCCCGTTCCAGCACGGCATCCTCTACTACCCGGGCATCGAGGTGCTGCCGCCGTTCGTGGTGTACGGGGCGGACCGGCTGACCGCCGAGGACTACCCGGCCGTCGCCAGGGCGTGGGAGCGGCGCCTGCTCACCCTGGAGTCGACCGAGCCGATCGCGTTTCGGCGGCAGAACTTCGGCGACTACGAGATCCCCTCGCTGCACCTGAAGGAGGGTCTGGAGCCGGCCGGCCGTACGGGCTTCGGGCTGCACGTGCGCGGCTGACGGCGGTCCGCCGTCCCGCCCGGCGGGGAGGAGCCGCGGCCGGGCGCGGCTCCTCCTGCGCACGGTCGCGGTGCCGACTACCCGACCGCGCGCAGGGCGTTGACGACGCCGAAGCCGTAGAAGCCGTTGACGCGCCCGCCGCCGGCGCAGGTGGCGTCCACGGTGCCGTCGCCGTTCCCGTCGTACGGGCCGGCCGGGCACCCCGGGTTGTCCGCCTGGGCCCTGAGCATCGCTCGCAGCTGGGCCGGGGTCGCCTGCGGGTGGGCGGACTTCAGCAGCGCGGCCACGCCGGAGACGTGCGGGGCGGCCATGGACGTGCCCTGCTCGTAGCCGTACTGGTTGTTCGGCAGCGTCGACAGGACACCGGGGTGCCCGGACGGCGTGTCGGAGGCCTGGTAGATGTCGCCGCCCGGCGCCGCGACGTCGATCACGCCGAGGCCGTAGCTGGAGTAGGACGACTTGGTGCCCTTGGCGCCGGTCGCACTGACCGTGACGACACCGGGCAGTTGGGCGGGCAGCTGCCAGCAGCGGTGCGGGTCGACCGTCCGGCTCGCCGGGGTGGAGTCGTTGGGGCTGCGGTTGTCGGCGAGGCCGTCGGAGGCCAGGTCGTGGTTGGAGTTGCCCGCCCCGGCGACGGTGAGGGTGCCCTTGCGCTGCGCGTAGCGCTGGGCGCGGTCGACGGCGTCGACGACGGCCTTCTGGTCGGGGTCGTCCAGGCAGTTGTACTGCCACGGGTCCACGTAGTAGCTGTTGTTGGTGATCTGCACCCCGTGGTCGGCGGCGAACACGAAGGCGCAGACGACGCTCTCGGCGTAGATCAGCTGGCGCGGGGTGGGCTGGGAGACGGTGATGCCGGAGACCCGCACGCCGGGTGCCACGCCCGCGATGCCGACGCCGTTGCGGGCGGCGGCGATCGTGCCCGCCACGTGGGTGCCGTGGAAGTAGTCCGGGTCCACCGGGCGCCAGGCGCCGTACGTGGTGTCGGCCCTGCCGCTGGCGCAGTTCGCGGACTGCGCCGGGGAGAAGTTGTCGGCGAGGTCCGGGTGGGTGTCGTCCACGCCGGTGTCGATCACGGCGACCGTGACGTCCCTGCTGCCGGGGTCGGTCTTCGCGGCCCGGTCCGCGCCGATCGCCCGCAGGGCCCACTGCTCGGCTTCGAGGGGCTCGGTGCCGCCGCCGGAGGCCTGCCCGATCCGCGCGGCTTCGGCCGCCGAGAGGCGCCGCACCGCGCCCGTGCCGTCGCCGGTAGCCGCGCCCGCGCCCGGGCGTACGCCTTCGCCCGCGCCTGCGCCTTCGCCCGCGCCGGCCGTCGCCGCGCTGAGCGGTGCGGTCCGCGTGGCGCCCGCCGACCGCACTCCGGGCACCGCGCGCAGCACCCTGCCGAAGTCGGGGTTCGCCGAGTGGGCGACGATGACGCCGATCGTGTCGTAGCTGACGAGGACGGTGCCGCCGGCCGCGGTGACGGCCTTCTGTACCGCCGCGATCGTATGACGGTCGGTCTCGGTGTTGACGACGTACGCCAGGGAGCCGGCGTCCACGGTCTGGGCGGGGGACGGTGTTCGGGGCGTCGCCGAGGCCGACGCGGGGAGGAAGCCGAGCGAGGCGGTCAGCGACAGCACGACCGGTACGGCCGGGCCGAGCCGGAGCAGGGAACGTCGTCGAGCCATGTGGTCTCCACATCTTCCGGGTGCCGGGCCCGGCCGCAGGCGCGGGGCCGGCGGCCGGGCGGGAGCAGGGCGGTGGCCCAAGCCTCGCCCGCCGACGACGGGCGCGACTAGCCGGAAAGTGGCCGGTCCGAGCGCACCGAATCGGATTGCCGTCCGGCGCTCTCCGCTCTCCGCTCTCCGTCCCGCTTGCCCCGCTTGCCCCGCTCGCCCCGTGCCGGGTGCCGGGTGGCCGGGACAACGGCGGGCGGCAGGCGGGCGGTTCAGCCGAACCGGCGGACTGCCGGAAGTCGGGCCCGTGGCAGTACGTCAGCGCTCCGCCGTACGCCGCAGGTCGGAGCACGGGGCCATCCCGGAGCCGTACGGGGGCGGCCGGGGGCGGAACGGAGACTGGAGGCGATCCGAGAAACGCTTCTGCACGAAGGACTGGCATGGCTCTGCGAGACGGACGAACGATTCCCGCGCTGACGGTCGGTGCCGTGACGGCCGCGATCGCGGCG
Organism: Kitasatospora sp. NPDC018619; assembly: GCF_044391605.1. NCBI lineage: Bacteria > Bacillati > Actinomycetota > Actinomycetes > Kitasatosporales > Streptomycetaceae > Kitasatospora > Kitasatospora sp. NPDC018619. The sequence continues at coordinate 45,565 of NZ_JBISAI010000015.1, read as the reverse complement.
CTCACCCCCGCGACGGCGTTCGCGGCGCAGGAACCGCTCGGGCGGTACGCGCAGCAGGAACTGCGCTGGGAGCGCTGCGACGCGGAGCAGCCGGCGGCCTTCGAGTGCGCCACCCTCCACGTGCCGCTGGACTACGCCGACCCAGGGGGCCGGAGGATCGACCTCGCGGTGTCGCGGATCAGGGCGGGCGGTGGGAAGGTGCGGCACGGGGTGCTGCTGATGAACCCCGGCGGCCCGGGCGTCGGGGGGCTGACCATGCCGGCGGAGCTGGAGCCGCTGCTGGCACCGGAGGTGCGGGAGCGGTTCGACCTGGTCGGGTTCGACCCGCGCGGGGTCGGCAGGAGCACGCCGGTGGCCTGCGGTCTGACGGCCGACGAGCGGAGCATCCCGCACCCCTATGCGGCGGAGACCTTCGCCCGGGACGTGGCCCGGGCCCGGACGGTGGCCGACAAGTGCTGGGCCAAGGCGGGGGACCTGCTGCCGCACATCACCACCCGCAACACGGCGCGCGACATGGACGTCCTCCGGGCGGCGCTGGGAGAGCGCAGGATCTCCTACTTCGGCTACTCGTACGGCACCTACCTGGGCGCCGTCTACACCCAGATGTTCCCCCGGCGCTCCGACCGCTTCGTGCTCGACAGCGCGCTCGACCCGGCGCTCGCCTGGCGGGGGACGCTCCGCGGCGCCGCGCCGGGCGCCGAACTCGCCTTCACCCGGTGGACCGGGTGGGCCGCCGCGCGCAACGCCGAGTACGGGCTGGGCGCCACCCCCGCCGAGGTCCGCACGACGTACTGGGACCTGATCGCCCGCGCCGACCGCACGCCCGTCCCCACCACGGGCGGGGCGCTCGACGGGGGCGCCATCCGTACCAGGTACGCCGACTTCGTCCACGTCGCCGCCGTCACCCCCTGGATCGTCGCGCTGAAGGCGGCGGCGGAGGGCGGGCCGGCCGCACCGGCCGGGCCCGGGGCGTCCGCGGACCCGGGAACCGCCGGCGCGGGGCCCGCCGCCGCGGGCACCGGAACCTCCGCCGCGGGCACCGGAACCTCCGCCGCGGACGCGAGGCCCTCCGGTGCGGAGCAGCAGCAGGACAACCAGACCGCCGTCACCTGGGCCCTGTTCTGCGGTGACGCCCGCGGCTGGCCGCGTGACCCGGAGCAGTACCGCCGGGACGCGATCCGGGACCGGGCCGCCTACCCGCTGGCGGGCGACCTGGGCGCCGGCATCCAACCGTGCGCGTTCTGGAAGTCGCCGGCCCGCGAGGCGGCCACCGCGGTGAACAACGGCGTCGGCGCGCTGATCGTGCAGAACCAGTGGGACCCGCAGGCCACGCTCGCCATGGCGCAGGGCATGCGGCGGGCACTGCACGGGGCGCGGATGGTCACGGTGGCCGGCGGCGAGGGCCACGGCGTGGTGGTGGCCGGGCCGTCCTGCGCGGGCACCGACGTCACGCGCTACCTGACCACGGGCCGGCTGCCGGCCGCGGACCGGACCTGCGGCTGAGGCGGGTCCGGTCCCGGCGGCGCAGGAGGTCGAGGCGGTGGCTCGGGGCGAGCGCGCCCCGGCCCGCCCGTCAGAGCGGCGGCAGATCCGCGGGGCACGGCCCCGACGCCCCCGCCCGTCGCCACCCGCGGCGGGCGGGGGCGATCGACCCGGAGAAGGCGCTCGCGCTCGCGGAGAAGACGCCGTACGCGGCCACCCAGGCCACGGCCGAAGGCGGCCCGATGAGCGCCGTCACCAGGGCCCGGGTGAACCTCAACGGACCGGTCCGCTCCGGACGGATCACCGAGTCGGCGAGCGTGGGCGGCGAGGACCTGCTCGGCGACGGGAGCGCCGACTACCACGGCTACTTTCCAAGGCGCTGCCGGCCCCCGGCCCGTCCACCCGCAAGGGGATGGAGGACTGCGAGGGCACGCCCTGCCACCACCTCGGCGGCACGGTCGACCTGGAGGCGATGAAGGCCGTCGAGCCCGAGCAGTACACGATCCTCAAGGGCAAGGGGGTGCCGGACTTCCAGCTCGACCAGTGGATCGACGCCCAGGGCCGCACCGTCCGCTACGACCGGAAGAACGACCTGCGGGGCGTCCCGGTGCGCTCCCACGGCACCTTCCGGGACTTCGGCCCGGTCGAGAAGGTCGGGCCGCCGCGCTAGGGTCCTGGACGCCATGGCGCCTGTGATGATTGTCAGGTGAACGAAGACCTGACCGTGCCGACGCCCGTCATCCTCGGCATCGACGACCTCCGGGCGCTCCCCAGGGCCACCCGGGTCGCCCGGACCAGCGCCGAAGGCGTCCGGCTCCTGGAGGAGCACCGTGAGGCCTTCGTCGACGAGCTCTGGCTGGACCACGATCTCGGCGGCGAGGACAGCATCATGCCGGTGGTGACCCTCCTGGAGGAAGCCGCCTTCAGCGGACGGCCCTTCCGGATCGGAACGGTCTTCGTGCACAGCGCCAACCCCGTCGGCGCCCAGACCGTCGTCCGGTCCCTCACGCGCTGGGACTACCGGGTCCGGCGGGCGACGGCGTAGGGCGTCCGGCACCGGGCCTGCGTCTCACCCCCGGCCGAGCGCCGGCTCGCCGGGAAGCTCGGTCGGAAGGTGGTCGTAGCCGTGCCGGCCCGGAACGGCCCGGGCGAGCGCCCGGACCAGCGGGGCCGGCGGCGCGGCGAAGATCCCGGGACAGTCGCGCTCGCCGAGCTCCGGCCGGACCGGCCAGGCCAGCCGCTCCCGGTCCAGGTCGTACTGGGCGTCCACCCCCTCCCGGTTGCCCCGGGCGTCCAGGCGCGACCAACGGCCCTCCAGGTGCACGGCGTTGAGGGCGTGCACCACGAATCCGCCCTGGCCGTCCGCCAGCCGCTGGTAGCACAGACCGGTCGGCACGCCCTGCGCCCGCAGCAGCGCGGCCAGCAGGTGCGCCTTGCCGTGGCAGATCGCGTTGCGCGCGGCCAGCACCTCGGAGGCGCGGAACGCCCCGCTGTACGTGCCCGCGTCCGCGGAGTGCGCCACCTGGTCGCGGACGTGCCGGAACGCCGCCTCGGGCGTGGCGGACTCGGCGGCCAGTCGCCGTACTTCGGGGTGCTGATGGTCGATCACCTCGTCCGCCGCGAGGTAGGCGGCGAGGTCGTCGGTCTCCGGTCGCAGGATCATGCCCTCCACGGTGCCGTACGGACGGCGCGTCGCGGGCGGGAATCCACCCCGTGGACAGCAGGAGCCGGGGGCGGGCCGGGCTGCCGGAGGGACCGGGGCGCTCCGGGCCGGGAGCGGCGTCGGGCCGTCCACGCCGGGCCGTCCACGCCGCCGGGGCGTCCGGCAGCCCGACGGCCCGCGGGCCGCTCCTCGGGCCGGGCCCGACGCCCTCGACGCCGAGGCCGGACGCGGCCACTCCACCCGCGGCCGGGCGTGCGGTCCTCAGTCCGTCGTCGCGAGCGGGCGGGTCCGCAGCAGGGCCCGCGCCGGGAGGGCCGTCGCGACGAGGCAGAGCAGCACCGCCGAGGCGGCCAGTGGCACGGCGGTGCCCGGCGGGACGTACGGCGCCGTACCGGCGAGGCCGCGGGCGATCGGGACCAGGGTGATCCAGGCGATCGCGCTGCCCAGCAGCAGCCCGGCCGCGGCCACCAGCAGGGCCTCCCAGCGCATCATGCCGCGCACCTGGCGACGGGTGGCGCCCGCGAGGCGCAGCAGGGCCACCTCGCGGCGGCGGTCCAGGACGGTCATCACCAGGGTGTTGGCGGCGGTGATCGCCGCGAAGCCGCCGAGCACGCCCGCCATCACGGAGTTCGCCCAGTCGCCGGCCTCGCGCCGGCGGTCGGTCTGGGCGACGTACCCGGCACGGTCGGCGACGGTCAGTCCGGCCACCGTGGGCCCGCCGGCCGCCGCGGCCCCGGCGGGGGAGGTTTCGGCGGGGAGCGCCGCCAGCCGCGCGGCGACGTCGGCGCGGTCGGCGCCGGGGGCGTCCGCGACCAGCACCTGGCTGTCGTAGGCCACCGCGGCGTGCGCGGCGACGGCCGCCCGGGGCAGGATCAGCTGGCCGAAGCCGAGGCCGCGATCGTAGGTGGCGACGACCGTCAGCTGGGCCTGGGTGCCGTCGCCGAGCCAGAAGGAGGCGCGGTCGCCGGTCCGGTGGCCGAGCTTGTCGGCGAGGCCGGTGTCGAGGGCGACGGTGTCCGTGCCCCGGGCGAGGTCGGCGAGCGAGCCGGTCCGCACCCCCAGGTCGAGGACCCGGGGCAGCTTCGCCGGGTCGCCGGAGACGGCGAGGACGCCGGCGGAGCGGAGCTTGCCGTCGGAGCGGTAGACGGCGCCGGTGCGCAGCACGCCCACGGCGGTGTCGACGCCGGGCACCCGGGCGGCCTGGTCGGCGGTGCCGGCGGGCAGGCCGGGGCCGGTGGAGCCGAGCACGTGGTCGGCGGTGATCCCGTCGCGCACCTGCTCGCCGGTGGCGTGCTGGACGCTGCTCTGGATGAACAGCATGGTGCCGCAGAAGGCCGTCACCATCGCGATGGGGGTGAGCGCGGACGTCAGCCGGCGGGCGTTGGCGCGGGCGTTGTCGGCAGCCAGCGAGCCGCCGGCCCCGCCCGCGCCCGCCCGCAGCGGCAGGCCCAGGACCCCGGCGGCGATCCGGGCCACCCAGGGGCCGAGCAGGGCGACGGCCACCAGGAAGCACATCACCACGCCGAGCGCGGTGTTGGCGGCGCTCTCGCCGCTCAGGCCGGCCGCGACCACGGTCAGCACCACGCCCCCGGCGATCGCCAGCACGCCGAGCAGGGTGCGCACCACGCCCGCGCGGCCCACCGGCACCGACGCCTCGCCGAGCGCCTGGCCGGGCCGCAGGTTGGAGGCCCGGCGGGCGGCGAGGTGGCCCGCGGCGAGGGCGGCCAGCAGGCAGGTGGCGACGGCGACGAGCGCGGGGAGCGGGCCGACGTCGAGTTCGACGCCCGCCGGGACGGCGCCGCGCGACGCGAGGCCGTCGAACCACCAACGGGCCAGTGCCACACCGGGGACGAGGCCGAGCAGACCGGCGAGGGGGGCCACCAGCACCGCCTCGGTGGCGACGGTGCGGCGGATCTGGCGGGGCGTCGCGCCCACGGCGCGCAGCAGGGCGAACTCCCGGGCCCGTTGGCCGATGGCCAGCGCGATGGTGGACACCACCACGAAGACGGCCGTCATCGTCGCGGTGCCGCCGAAGGAGCCGCCGATCGCGATGAGCAGCGTCCGGCTGTCCCCGAGCGCGGGCTGCTCGACGGAGCCGCGGTCCTCGCCGGTGACCACCCGGAGCCCGGTGGGGGAGGCCCCGGCGGCGTTGCGCCCGGCGGTGTCGCGCAGTGCCTCGCGCAGGTGCCGGGCGAGGTCACCGGCGCTCACGCCCTCGCGCGGTTGGACGGCGACGGCGTCGACGCGGCCGGGGTGGCCGGAGAGCCGGCCGGCCGCGTCGTCGGCGAACCAGGCGGTGGGGCCGGCGCTCTGCGGCGCGGCCAGGCCGGAGATCCGGTACGTCCCGCTGCCGCCGGGGGCGACCAGGCTCAGGCTCGCGCCCGGGGCGAGGTGGGCGGCGCGCGCGGTCGCGGCGTCGAGCACGACCTCGCCGTCGCCGGGCGCGCGGCCCTCGACCAGGGTGTCCGCGCCGCCGGCGATGCCGAGCGCCGCATAGCCACGCCCCGTTAGGCCCGGTGTCGCCGGGCCGGGCTGGACCGGGAAGGCGGAGTCCGCGCGGGCCGCCGCCACCCCCGGCAGCGCGGCGATCCGCTGGGCCAGCGCGGCGTCCACCCGGGCCCGGTCGGCGACGGGCCGGTCGACGGTCTTCTCCTTCTTGTTGACCTTGCGGACGATCTCGACGTCCGGGTTCGCCGCGACGACGACCGGCGCGTTCGCGTAGCGGACCGGCGGCACGGCGGCGGTGATGCCGGTCTGCAGCATGGTGCCGCAGGCCATGATGACGGCCGCCCCGAACAGCAGGGCGACGAAGGTGCCCGCGAAGGAGGCGGGCCGGAAGCGCACCGAGGCGCGGGCGAGTCCGTTGCTCACGCCGCGGCCCCCAGCCGGCCGGTGGCGAGCGCGACCATCCGGTCCGCGACGGACTTCGGATCCGGGTGGGGCAGCTCGCCCGCCAGGGCGCCGTCGGCCAGGAAGACCACGCGGTCGGCGAACGAGGCCGCCACCGGGTCGTGCGTCACCATGGCCACCGTCGCGTCCATCGTGTCCACCGCGTGCCGCAGCAGCCCCAGCACCTCGTGCGCGGTGCGGGTGTCCAACGCGCCCGTCGGCTCGTCCGCGAACAGCACGTCCGGGCGGGTGATCAGCGCCCGCGCGATGGCCACCCGCTGCTGCTGACCCCCCGACAACTGCCCGGGCCGGCGCGCCGCATGCTCGGCCAGCCCGACCTGGTCCAGCAACTCCCGTGCCCTGCCGCGGTCCTGGCGCTCACCGGCCAGGCGCAGCGGGAGTAGCACGTTCTGCACCACGCTCAGCGAGGGCAGCAGGTTGAACGACTGGAACACGAACCCCACCCGGCTGCGCCGCAGCACGGTCAGCCGGTCCTCGCTCAGGCCGGTGATCTCCTCGCCACCGAGGAACACCTCGCCCGAGGTCGGCTTGTCCAGGCCCGCGGCGCACTGCAGGAAGGTGCTCTTGCCGGAGCCGGAGGGGCCCATCACGGCGGTGAAGGTGCCGCGCCCGAGCGCCAGGTCGATGCCGCGCAGCGCGTGCACCGTCTCGGCGCCGCGCCCGTAACTGCGCCGCACCGCCCGCAGCTCGATCGCGGCTCGGGCCCGGTCGGGAGGCCCGGCGGTCGGCCCGTCGTCGGAGCGGTCGTGGCGGCGTGCCATGCTGGTGCCTTCCCTCGTGGATCGTCGCTGGTCATCGACGTGACCAGGCTAGGAACGGCGGGTGCGGCGAACCATGGAGGCTGCTGGCGGAAGGGGGGTGGGGTTATCCCCACCCGCCGTCCCGCGGCCGCGCATTATAGGAGGAGCGCCGAAGGGTATTGCCGCCCCCGGAGTCCGTGGGTCAGTGTGGAAGCGGTGCGACAACCGGCCCGGACGCGCCGTGAGTCGACCACGGAGGTGCCATGGGATCCGCAGCGGTTCACCCGGAGGGCCGTCCGGCCGCGACCGGCGGGGCGCGGGTGCGCGACGTGGTCCGTGACGTGGTGGCCGAGGCCGCCGCGGAGGAACTGCCGCTCGTCGTGTGGCTGACCCGCTTCGACGACGCCTCGGCCGTACGCCGGCTCGCCGGACGCGGCCGCAGCGAGCCGCTGGGCTTCGGACTCGGCGAGGTCGCCGCCCTGGTGACCCCCGTGGTGTGGCTGGCGCTGGACCAGGTGGGGCAGAAGCTCGCGGGCGCCGCGGTGGACGGGGCCGCCAAGGGGCTGAAGGCGGGGCTGCGCAGGGTCTTCCGCAAGGGGGCCGAGCCGGTGACGATTCCGCCGCTGACGCGCGAACAGCTCGCCGACGTACGGCGGTCGGTGCTGGAGTCGGCCGCGCAGCGGGGGATGGCGGAGGACCGGGCGGCGGCGATCGCCGACGCGGTGGTGGCCCGGCTGGCACTGGCCGAACCGGGCGGCGGCGGGCACGAGCCGGCCGGGCTCGCGGCGGGTGGCGACGGAACCGGGGCGGGCGCGCAGGGCCGGGCCGAACCCGACCAGGCCGAACCCGACCAGGCCGACCCGGGCCAGGGCGGCGACCCCGGCCAGGGCGACTCCGACCAGGCTGCGGGGGGCCCGGCCGCCGACGGCGAGGGACGATGACCGACGCACCCGCCGACGCCGCCACCGGCGCAGGACCGCGCCCCGCCCGGGCCCCGGCCCCCGTCCCGGCCCCGCCCGACGAGCGCGTCCTCGCCGCCGGCACCACGCTGCGCTTCGTCCTGCTCCTGCTCCTGCTGGCGGCGGCCGGTGCCAGCATGGTCCCGAGGACCGTCTGGCAGCTCCTCGCCTCCTCCCAGCAGGCCGACAAGGAGGCCGCCTGCTGGTTGGCCGCCGGTCTCGACCCCGGCGCCCCCGTGAACGCCGGCCTCGCCCTGTCCGCCCGGAACGGCTCGGCGCTCAAGGCCTGCACGGCCCGCTACGCCCAGGACTTCGACGGTGTGTCCGTCACCGTGGGCGCGCTGCTGGTCGTCGCGGTCCTCGCCGTGTACTGGCTGCTGCCGGTCTGGAAGGCGCGCAGCTCCCGGGTCGTCGCCCTGGCGGAGCTGGACACGACCGGAGGGCTGCGGCAGCAGCTCGACGAGCTGGTGGCCGCCGCCGGACTCGCCCGCGCGCCCCGCTTCGTCGTCGCCCCGGTCGTGCCGCAGGTCGGCGCCGCGGTGTTCGGCCGCTGGCGCCGACCCACCGTCTGCCTGTACGGCGGGCTGTTCGCCACCAGCGGTACGGACCGCGAGCGGTTCCGTGCCGTGGTCCTGCACGAGCTCGCGCACCTGCGGAACCGGGACGTCGGCATCACCTACGCCACCGTCGCCCTGTGGCGGGTCTTCCTCCTCCTGGTCCTGCTGCCGTGGGCCGCGGTGGGCCTGAAGAACCTCTTCGTCACCGCGACCCCGGCCGCCCGGGGGCAGTTCGCCCCCTTCAACACGCACCAACTGGTGCTCGGCCTCCTGATCGTCGTCGCCGTCCACCTCACGCGCGCCGGGATCCTGCGCAACCGCGAGATCCACGCCGACCTGACGGCGGCCCGCTGGGGCGCGAGCCGGGAGTCCTGGAACGTCCCCGCCCCGCCGCGCCCCGGCCGCGAACGGCCGCGCGCCCTCGCCGCCTTCGTCGAACTCTGGCGCACCCACCCGTCCTGGGAGCTGCGCCGGGCCTCGCTGACCGACCCGAAGGCGCTGTTCGCGCTGGACGCCCTGCCGCTGTTCCTCACCGGGCTCGCCGCCGACATCCTCGTCTGGCAGCTCGGAGGCCTGCCCTTCGAGGCCCTCCCCGCCAAGGCGGTCCTCATCGCGGCACTCGTCGTCGGCATCGGTGGTGTCGCCCTGTGGCGCGCCGTGGTGTACGCCGTCCTCACCGGGCGCCCGGCCCCGCGGGGGTGGCCCGTCGGCCTCTGGCTCGGCACCGGCCTCGTCGCGGGCGAACTCCTCGGCCCCAGGGCGGCCTGGAACCACTGGTGGCCGGCCCACCCCGAGGCCCTGCTGGTCCTGGTCGCCGCGCTGGTCCTGGTGATGACCTGGACCGCCCAGAACGCCGGCTGGTGGATCGCCGCCTGGCGCGGGCGCTCGCTGCGCCCGGTGATGGCGGCGGGCCTCGCCGCCGCCTCGCTGGCCCTGGCCTGCGTCCTGTACTGGTGGTACACCCAGGGCGAAGTGCTGACCGGAGGCTGGCCGTTCAGCACGGCCGGGCTCCTGGGCTCGTACGGCCTGCCCGGGCTGCCGCCGGCCCGCATCGGACCGCTGCTGGAGGTCGCCGCGGTGGTGGGCGTCCTGCCCGGAAGCGTCACGGCGGCGCACAGCCTGTGGTGGGCCGCGGTGCTGCTCTGGCTGCTGCCGCCGCTCGCGCTGGCGGCCGGGCGGCCGGCGGGCCGGCCGAGGTGGCTCGCCGGGGCGCTGCCCGGGCCGGCGGCGGGTGTGCCGCCGACGGCGGGTGACGTGCCGCCGGAGCCGCCCGTACCTCCGCTCCTCGCCCCTCCCGGGCGGCTCCCGGCCCGTCCGGGCCGGTTGCCGGCCGCCGGCCTGGCGGGCGGGCTGGTCTGCTGGGCCGGGCTGGCGGCGGCGAAGGCGCACATGGACACGCCGTCCCCGGCGGCCGTGCGCATGACGGGCCCGTTCCAGCTCGCGTACCTGATGTGGCCGGTGCTGGTGGTCTGCGTCGCGATGGCGCTGACCGCCGCGGTGGTCGCCGCCGTGACGAGGGAGGCCTGGCTGCTCGCCGGGCTCGTCGCGGCCGGCGTCACCGCCCTGGTCGGCACGGCGGGCTCGTTCCTCCTGGCGAGCGCGGACGGCTGCCTCGGCCCGTTGGACGTCATGACCCACACCTGCGGTTGGCGGCCGGGGGCGGTGTGGAAGCTGCTGCGGATCGAGACGGCCTACCTCCTGACCCTGGGGACGCTGCTGGCCGGCCTGGCCGCCTTCGCGGGCCGGGGCGCGGGCCGTGCCGTGAGCCTGCTGTGGCGGCGGCGAGGGCGGGCCGAGCGGCCCCCGGCGGTACCGTCCGCGCCGGCGGTGCGGCCGCCGGCCCGGCCCCGACCGGCGCGGCGGCACGCCGTCAGGGTGGCGCTCCTCGCGGTCGTCGCGGCCGGGGCCCTCGTGACGACGGTGACCGCCGTCCAGCCGTCCGGCCCGCGCGGCGGGACCGCCCGCGCGGTGGAGTCGATGCTGGAGCGGAGCACGAGCGCTCCCTCGGCGGCGATCGCCCTGGTCCAGAACCAGGCCTGGGCCGCGGTCGGGGGCCTGGACCACGTCAACGCGCTGTACACGGCGCAGCGGGCCTACGCCGCCGCCGTCGAAGCCGTGGTGAGCACCGCCGCGAGCGCCACCTCCGACGCCCAGGTCGAGGCGGCGATACGGAGGGTGGGCGACACCTGCGAGGCGCTCGACGGCGCGACCCGGCGGGCCGACGGGTACTTCACCGTTCCCGACCCGGCGGGGCAGCGGCTGTGGGCCGGACTGCTCACCGGCTACCGGCAGTTGGCCACCGCGTGCCGCGACCTCGTGGCCCGGCCGGACGCCGCCGGCGCCCAGGCCGGCGTGACGGCGTACCGGGCCGCCACCGAGGCCGGGGGGCGGATGGTCTCCTGGCTCGCCGCGTCGGGGGCGGTCCGCCGGACCGCCCCCCGGTGATCCGCCACCACCGCGCGCCCCCGGGTGGAGGGGACGTGGCACCACCAGCGGGGTTCGGTTTTCCGAACCCCGGATTCGGGTGCCGGCCCTATCCGGTTCGCGGCTCCGGGCGCCCATGATGGAGGGCATGAACGGGATGACGACGGCCACCGTCACGGCGGCGTGCGACGGACGGACGGGTGCGGCCCGGTCTTCCGCCGCTGCCCTGTCGGTAGCGCCCTGCGACGGGGAGACTGGGGGACATGGGATTCGCCGTCTTCGTGACCTTGCCCGGGCTGATCATCGCGTTGACCGCTGTGGCCTTCGCGGACCAGTTGCTTCTCCGCGCCGGCCGCGCCGGCCTGCTGCCGTGGCGGAACAGCGCCCGGCAGGGCCAGATATCCGCGACCGGGTTCGAGCAGCTCCACGCGAGCTTCTCGCCCGGGAAGCAGAACGAACTCAAGGAGCGGCAGTCGTCGCTGACGATGAGGGAGGACGAGGAGGACGGGGCGCCGCCGAACCGGACGAGGATCGACCTGGACGGGGGCGTCGCGGTCCTCCGGTTGCCGCCGACCGGTCGGTAGAGGCCCGGGCCGGGCCGCCGACCCGGCCCGGGCGCCGGTGGCCCGGGCCGGAGTGCGCACCTTCGGCCCCCGGGCGGGTGGCGGGTGGTCAGTGAGCCTCGGGGGCGCTGCCGCGCCAGGCGTGGATGCCCGGCGAGAGCTCGACCACCTCGGCCGGGTAGGCGCTCCGGACGCGTCGGAGCAGGGCGCGCTGCTCCGCCAGCCAGCCGGGTGCGGGGGAGAGCACGACCCGCAGCGTGACGCCGGTCTCCTCGGCGTCGGAGACGGTCACCCAGAGGCCGCCCGGCCGGCCGGGTTCGATCCGCAGCTCCGGTCCGTGCTCCTCGTCCAGCCAGCGGACGGCTGACCCGCGCCCGAGACGGTCCAGGGCGCTCTCCCACTGTCCGAGGTGGCGGTCCGTCACGAGGGTGACGAACTGCGCGCGCACCGAGTCCGCGGTGACGGTGATCTCGCAGTCCAGCCAGTCGTGTCCGAGCAGCGAGCCCGGCGCGTGTCGTCCGAGGACCCGTACGCGGACGTTCCGGCCGCCGGTCCGTCCGTCGCAGCCGGGGGCGTCCTCGGTGCCGGGGCGGTCGGTCAGTCGTATCAACTCGTTCTGCTGCGAAGCGACTTCACTCACGTCTTGCTCCTGTGGGCAGCGGATCCAGGGGCTGACATCCTCGCGCAGGTGTTCGCCCCGGTGCCAGCCCGGAACCGGCGTGTTCCGGCCGTGCCCGGCCCGGGAAGCGGCAGCGGCCGCCCCGCCCGGGGGCGACGGCGGTGCGCGGGCGGCAGCGCGCGGGCGGCGGTGCGCGGGTGGCAGCGCGCGGACGGCAGCGCGCACCGGGAGCGCCCGCGCGTACGCGGACGGCCCGCCGGACCGTGTGGGTCGGGCGGGCCGTCCGGACGCCGCGGTGTGCGCCGCCGTGCGTGGCGGGTCCGGCGCCGTCAAGGGCACCGTCCTTCGGTGGGTGCGGACCGCTGCCCGGGCCGTACCGGTTTCCGGTCGGTGTGGTGGCGGTCGGCGGGTCAGCGGTGGTCCGGGTGGCCGGTGAGCACGGTGGTGAAGATCGGCTCGCCGTGCTGGTGGCCGGTCACGGTGGTGGTGAGGGCGTCCTGGTCGCCGCCGGGGGTGTGTCGGGCGGTGATCGTGGTGGGCGCGTCGTGCTCGGCGTACCGGTGGAAGGTGGTGGCCGCGGCGGTCGGCAGGACGGCGACCGGGCTGCTCAGTGCGTTGGCGGCCTGCCGGGCCGCCTCCATCAGCACCATGCCGGGGATGTGGTCGTTGGCGTGGTCGAACAGGATCGGGTGCCAGAAGTCGGGGGTGAGGTGCCAGCTGCCGGGAGCGTCCGCCGGGGCCAGGACGACGTCGCACGGGCGGAGCCGGCCGACCCGGGCCGGCGGGAGCGGCTCGGCGGTGACGACCGGCGCGGCCGGGTGCCCGGCGACGTGCCGCCCCCGGCGCAGCCGCTGGTAGGTGGCGTCGGGCACGGTGGTGAAGCGGGCGTACCCGGTGGCGGCCAGCTGGGCTCCCCGGCGCACCACGGTCTCCAGTGCGAAGTCGACCGTGGTGCCGGCGCGGCGCGGCCGGGCGAGGAGCTGGACTTCCAGGGTGAGGTCGGTCGGCGCTGCGCCGATCACCAGCTGGCGCGGCCGGGTGGTGTAGTCGAGGTTCCACATCATGAACTTGTGGTCCAGCGGCACCCCGAAGCGGGTGTGGGCGAGGTAGAGCCCGGCCTGGCGGATCGTTTCGGCGGCCTGGATCGGGTCATGCCGGGTGCCGTCCGGGGTACTGAAGAAGGTGTGCGCTCGCGGCCACTGCGCGGTGACGGCGAAGGTCGTGTCGGTCAGCTGCTCGCTGCCGGTCAGGAAGACCTCGGCGTGGCAGGCGCGGTGGACGTACTCCTTGGCGACGGTGCTGGTCAGGCGAGGCGCCGGGGCTGCTGCCGCGGCCGGGCCGGGGATCGTCCCGGAATCCGTGCCGGCGGCGAGGGCGGAGGCGGGCGTACGGAAGGCAAGCAGAGTCATGGGGAGCGCTCCGAAAGGCCGTGACGGGCGGGGTGGGCTGCTCAGGGCTCGTAAGATACGTACCTTCCGGTTTGGTTTTCAAGGAGCCAGAACAAAGGTTCGTCGGCGGCCGAGCGTGGTCGTACGGGCACGGTAGGTGGTCGGCGAGCACCGCCCGAAGATCGGTTGACCGGAGACGCCTTCGTGACCTGTGAAGATGTCTATACCAAGCCTTGACAGGTTCATTGCCATCCCTGGACCGTTCGTCCCCGTCCCGGCTGCAAGTGGGAGAGGTGACTCCGCTTCAAGGGGCTGTCGGTGAGTTGGTGGTCATCTGTTCGCCTCATACCGTCTACGCGGTTTTCGTCCGCTTGAAGACCGCCCTATGTGACCTGGGACGCAGAGATCCCGACCGGCTGTCGCGGGTAAGATACGGGGTGTTTGGTTTTGTTTGCCGAGCGTTTCGGGTGGGGTGGTTGCGGTGGTGCGACAGGAGCGGGCGATCCGGACGCGTCGGTTGATCCTGGAGGCGGCGGCGTCGGTCTTCGACGAGCACGGGTACGAGGGGGCCACGATCGGTGAGGTGGTGGCCCGCGCGGGAGTGACGCGCGGTGCGGTGTACTTCCACTTCGCCTCCAAGCGGGAGCTCGCCCAGGGGGTCGTGGAGGAGCAGTTCGGCCGCGACGAGATTCCCGAACGGCACTGCAAGCTCCAGGAGTTCGTGGACCTCGGGATGGTGGTCGCGCACCTGATGCCGCGTGATCCGGTGCTGAGCGCGGGCGCCCGCCTCTCGCTCGGCCACGACGTGTTCGGCGACTTCAGCGGCGGTGCGGCGCCCGGCTGGATCCAGCGGGCCGAGGCGGTGCTGGAGACGGCCGGCCGGCGCGGCGAGCTGCTGCCCCAGGTGGTGCCCGCCGAGACGGCTTGGCTGGTCACCGGGGCCTGGACGGGCGTGCAGATCCAGTCCCAGAAGATGTCCGGCCGGTCGGACCTGGAGCGCCGGATCGCCTCGCTGTACCAGCACGTGATGCCCAGTATCGCGGTGCCCGGGGTGCTGGCCACGCTGGACCTCGCGGCGGACCGGGGGAGCCGGGTGGTCGCGGAGCTGGCGGCGGCTCGGGCGGCGGCGGAGGCGGCGGAGGCTGCGGGCGGGGCGGACGGCGAGGCTGCCGAGCGGGCCTGAACCCGGCCTGGTCGAGGCCGGACCGGCGGTCCGGAGCACGAATCCCCGAGGATTGCTCTGCCCAAAAACAAACAGTGCGTTCGGTTTTGTATTGACAAACCGTCTGTCCTGTTTTTGGATAAGCCTCGGGTGCTCGACCGACCTTCCAGCGGACCGTCGCGGACGGTGAGCAGCGGAGCACCCGCCCGGCCGGCGGCCGTCGGGGCCGCCGATCCGTCTGGATATGGGGTGGTCGTCGTGGAGATCCGGGTGCTGGGGTCCTTGGGGGTCCGACTGTGCGGGGTGTCGGTGGTGCCGTCGGCGCCGAAGCCACGGCAGGTCCTCGCCCTGCTGGCGTTACGGGCCGACCACATCGTCCCGGCGGGCGTCCTCGCCGAAGAGCTGTGGTCCGGTCGCCCACCGCGCAGCGCCCGCACCACCGTGCAGACCTACGTCCTCCAGCTGCGCGACCTCATCGACCGCGCGCTCGCCCAGGGCGACGGCGGCCCGGGCGCCTCCTGCGCCAAGGACGTCCTGGTCACCTCGGCCGGCGGCTACATGCTGAACAGCGGTGGCGGAACCGTCGACCTCCAGGAGTTCGACCGCCTGGCCGGCCACGGTTACCGCGCCATGGACGGGGGCGACTTCCCGCTCGCCGCCCGTCAGCTGGGCGACGCACTGGCGCTGTGGCGCGGAGCGGCGTTCGCGGACGTCCCGCTCGGCGGCCAACTCGCGGTCGAATCGAAGCGGTTGGAGGAGAGCAGGCTCTGCGCGCTGGACCAGCGGATCGAGGCGGACCTGCGCCTGGGGCGGCACCGGGTACTGCTCGCCGAGCTCACCGTCCTGGTGGACCGCTACCGCACCCACGAGAGCCTGCACGGCCAGTACATGATCGCGCTGCACCGCTCCGGGCGCCGCGGCGAGGCCCTGGAGGCCTACCAGCGCCTGCGGAACACCCTGGTACGGGAGTTGGGCATGGAGCCGTCCGCGGCCCTGCGCCGGCTCCAGCGCTCCATCCTGCTCGCCGCCCCCGAACGCCCGGAGCAGGAGCAGCCGGGCGTACTCGCCGACGGGCCCGTCGGCCGCGCCGCCCGTCTCACCAGGGTCGGTTGAGCGGTTCCGACCACCGCCGGCCCGGCCCGCCCCGAACGGCGGCCTGCCGTTCGGAGCGGGACCACCGGACATCGGGCTGCGGCGCGCCGCAGCCCGATGTCCGTCCGGTCGCAGCGGGCCCGTGCGCCGCTGCCGGCGGGCGCCGGGACAGACCCGGCCGGCCGGACGACTACTCCCGTCCGGCCAGCACTGCGGTGTTCTGGCAGGCGTGCAGCAGCCACCGCCCGTCGTCCTGCCTGGTCATGACGTACAGCGGGGACCCCTCCGAGCCGCTCCCCGAGCCGCCCTCCCAGTCGTCCACCGCGTCGGAGGCCGCGGAGTGGTAGGCCTGGCGGACCTTGTCGGCGGCGACGTCGGGGCGCAGGAACCGGATGTGCACCGGTTCGTAGGTGGCCTGGCCGTCCCACGCCGCGGCGGGCAGGACGGCCCGGGTGAACTCGGCGATCGCGCACGGGCCGAGGAGGACCCTGCCGTGCGCGGTGGTCCGGATCGCGTCCGGGTGGAACAGGGCGAGGAAGGCCTCCGGTTCCGTGGCGCACTGGGTGTGCCCGACGGCGGCCACGACGCGCTCGATGGCACGGACGTCGTCGGGAACGTTCGGTGCGGCTTCGGTGGCCATCCGGATCACTCCGGGATCTCAAGTGCCCTTGAGGTCAAGCCCGTCGGGGCGTCCCGAAGCGCCCCGAAGCGTCTCGGGTGTCTCGGGCGTCTCGGGGCGCAGCGCCAGGTAGGCGTGGAGGCGGGCCGAGGCGGTGAGCATGGCCAGCCCGCGGGCGGTGAGTCGCTGCTGCCAGCCGTCGAGGGCGGCGGCCGGCTCGCCCGCGCCGCCCGCGGTGCGGATCCGGCGCAGTACGGTGGCGACGTGGGCCAGCGGGTAGCCGCCGCGGCGGAGCAGGTGGGCGAGATCGGCGTCGCGCACGTCGGCCGGGAGGTAGCGCCGGTGGCCGGTGGCGCGGTCCCGGGCGGGGGTCAGGATGCCGGCGGCCTCCCAGGCCCGCAGGGTCGCAGGGGTGACACCGAGCCGGTGCGCGACCTCGCCCACGGAGCGGGGGCCCGGGAGCAGGGGCAGGCCGGTGCCGGGCGGGGCGCCGCCGGCCAGTCGGCCGACGGCCTTGCGGACGGTCGCGAGGGTCTCCCGGTCGCGCAGCAACTGGCGGTGCCCCCGGTCGAGTTCGGTGAGTGCGTCGTCGAGCCGACCGGTGTGGATGCCGGCCATCACCGAGCCGGCGGTCGCGTGGCCGAAGGCCGCGACGAGGGCCAGGAAGGCGCGCAGGGCGGCGGCGTGCAGCTCGGTGTAGACCCGGTACCCGGTGGGCGTGCGGTCGGCGGGCGGGAGGTGGCCGTCGCGCTCGTAGTTGCGGATCGCCTGGGTCGAGATGCCGTGCTCGCGAGCGAGGTCGGCCGGTCGCATGGTCGTCTCCGGTTCGGGGCTGTTTGAGGCTTCGGGCGACGGCTGGGCCGGACGAGCGCGGTGGTGGGGTCGAAAGTCTCAACCGTTTCATCAAGGATACGCTTGAGGCTCATGCATCAGGACAGGTACGACTTCGTCACCCCGGCTTGCGGGCTCCTGGGGCTCGGTGAGCCGACCCACCGGGAACCGGCCTTCGGACGGATCCGCAACGGGCTGTTCGCCCGGCTGGTCGCCGCCCGGGGCTTCCGGTCGATCGCGCTGGAGACCGACCGGGTGGCCGCCCTCGCCGTGGACGCCTATGTCCGCGCGGGCGTCGGCACCCTCGACGCGGTGCTGGCGGAGGGCTTCAGCCACGGCTTCGGGGAGCTCGACCACAACCGCCGACTCGTCGCCTGGGCAAGGGAGTTCAACCGGGAGCGGCCGCCGGGCGAGCAGGTGGCCTTCCACGGGTTCGACCTCCCGACCGAGAACACCAGCGCCCCCAGCCCGCGCCGGTACCTGGAACACGCCTGCGACTACCTGGGGCTGGAGCTCGAACCCGCCGAGGTGGCAGGCGAGGACGAGCGGTGGAGCCGCGCGGAGGCGGTGCTCGATCCGGTGCGGTCGCCGGGCGCCACGCCCGAGGCCGCGCGGCTGCGCTGCCTCGCCGACGACCTCCTTCTCCAACTCCACGCGCGCGCACCGGAACTGGTCGCCGCGAGCTCGTCCGCCAAGTGGACCGAGGCCCGCACCCGGCTGACCACCGGCATCGGCCTGCTGCGCTACCACGCGCAGTCGGCCGTGCGCGGCCTCACCCCGAGCGCCCGGCTCAGCGGCCTGCTCGGCGTGCGGGACGCGCTGATGGCGCAGAACCTGCTGGACATCCGTGCGATCGAGGAGCGGCGCGGACCGACCCTGGTCTTCGCCCACAACCGGCACCTGCAACGCACCCCGAGCGCCTGGGCGCTGGGCGAGCTGGACTGCCGGTGGAACGGAGCGGGCCACATCGTGGGCGCGCTGCTGGGCGACCGCTACGCCTTCGTCGCCGGGAGCCTGGGGCGCAGCGCGGCGATCGCGCTGGCCGAGCCGGCGCCGGGGACGTACGAGGCCCACCTCCAGGGGCGCGGTGCGGTGTGGGTGCTGACGGACCCGGCGCTGCCGGCCGGGGCGCGCCCGCGCACCGACACCGTCCCGAGCCAGGGCTACTTCCCGCTCGACCGGGAGGTGCTCGACGGCGCGGCCGCGCTGCTGCACGTGGCCGACGGGGCGGCGGTGCCGGGCGGGGCCCGGATGGAGGCCGGAGCCTGACCGACGGCAAAGCCTGAGCGCTGTGGGGCCTGAGCGCTGTGGGGCCTGAGCGGCTGCGGGGCCGCCACCGGGCGAGGGGGGCTACCCGGCCTCCGGTTCCTCCCCGGCGCCCGGCCCTGGGTAGGCCCGCCGCAGGTGGGCCACCAGGGCGGCGGTCGGTGGCGCGGCGGGCCGGTCGGTCGGCCAGGCGAGCGCGATCCGCACCCGGGGCACGGGGCTGGTGAGCGGGCGCACCCGTAGGTCAGGCACCGGCCCCGGGTCCGGCAGGACGGCGACGCCGAGCCCGTGTGCGGCGAGATCGGCCAACTGCGGCGGAGCGGCGGCCTCGACGCCGACGGCCGGTTCGACGCCGGCCTCGGCCAGGGCGCACTCCAGCGCGGCGCGCAGTCCGGTGCCGCGCGGGGTGCTCACCAGGGTGTGCCCGGCGAGCGCGGCGACCGGGAGCGCCTTCCCGGCCGCGGCGCCCTCGCCCGGCTCCGGCTCCGGCTCCGGCTCCGGGTCCGCGTCGCCCGGGCCCGGACCGCCCGCGAGCGGGTGGTCCCGCGCACAGGCCGCGACCAGCGGGACCTCCAGCACGGTGTGCAGCGCGAGCCCCGCCGGCGCGGACCGGTCGTCCTCGCCCGGCCGCCCGTTCCCCGGGGTGGTCAGACCGACCACCGCGAGGTCCAGCCGGCCGTCGCGCAGGGCGGCGAGCATCCGCTCGGTGGTGTCCTCGGTGAGCGAGAAGTCGATGCCGGGGTGCTCCTGGCGGAAGGCCGCGAGCGTGGTGGCGAGCCCGGGGAAGGTGCCGAGTGCGGACGGCGGGGTCAGGGCCGCGCCCGCGACCATGCCCAGGCGGACGTGCCCGCGCCGCAGCCCGCCGAACTCCTGGGCCGTGCGGCGGGCCGCGGCCGCGGCGGCGAGCGCCGCCCGGGCGTGCGGCAGCACCGCCTCGCCGACCGGGGTGAGCCGCACGGTGCGGCCCGAGCGGTCGAACAGCGGGTGCCCCAACTCCCGCTCCAGCTGCCGGATCTGGGAGCTCACCCCGGGCTGGCTCAGGTGCAGGAGCTGCGCGGCCCGGGTGAAGCTGCCGTGCTGGGCGACGGTGACGAAGTACTGGAGCTGCCGCAGTTCCATGACTCCTGATCATAGGTGGCAGAACGACCAGGCCTTGGACGGGCGTACGGTTCCGGCCGCAGGCCGGTCACATGACGACCGTGCCGCAGGACCTGGACACCGCGCGGATCCACCGGATCCGCGAGCACCCCGCGGCACAGCGCCGTGAACTCTCCGCGGTGCGCGCCCCCTTGACCCCAAAGCAGGGGAACGCGCCGTCGCCGTACGGAGGTTGGCGGGCCCGCGGGGTGGCCGCGCACATGAGCACCGGCTTCCGGCGCTCGACGGCGCGTACGCTCCTCGGACCCGCCCGCTCCGGTGGCCGGATCCACCGGACGGCCGACCCGGGGCGCCCGCCGGGACGCCGCCGCGACGAGCGGGCGTGAAGCGGCCGCGGCGCCAGCCGAGCACGCCGGACACCCCTGGCGCCCGCCCGTCGGCGGCCTGATCCCGGCCCTCGCCCACGACGCCGTCCACGGCTCCGACATCACCGTGGCGCTCGACGACCTGCCGCCCCGGCTGCCGTTGCCGCGCACGCGGGCCCGGCCGGACGGGGTCTCGCCGCGGGCGCCGCGGTTCTCCGGGGCCCGGCCGAACGGCGTCCGGCCGGAGGCGACGGACACCGGCTGGGCGTACGGCGACGGGCCGCTCACCGTGGCGGGGCGGGCGGGGCACCTGCTGCTGCTCGCGTACGGCCGCCGGGTCCCGGAGGGCCGGCCGGCGGGCCCCGGTGCGGAACGGTCCAGGGCGGTCGACGGGTGGCGAGAGGCCGCCGCCCGGCGGCCCCGGCCGCCGTCATGCGGCTCCCGGGGCCGCGCGACTACGATCGGAAGGAGCCCTTCCGGATGGTGGCGAGACGGAAGCCAGGTCCCCGATGGCCCCGAGGTCCGTGCAGTGGCCGCCGTACGTGCGGGTCGCGCCGTGGTCGCTGACCACCGGCGGGCTGCTGTGGAACGCGCTGGACCCGACCGACTACTGGGGCGATCCGATGCTGGCGGCGGCCGCCGTCCTGGCGGGCGCGCTGCTGACGCTGCGCGACACCGTCGCGGTGGGCGTGGCCACGGTGCTCGGCATCCTGGTGCTGTCCACCCAGGACGGGTCGATCGGGACCGGGGCCGGCTACCTGGAGCTGGCGAACACGGCGTCCGCCGCGCTGCTCGGGATCGGGGTGAACCGGGTGGTGGCCCGGCACGGGCGGCGGCTGGAGCGGGTGCGCTCGGTGGCCGAGGCGGCGCAGCGCGCGGTGCTGCCGGAGCCGCCCGCGCGGGTGGGGCGGCTGACGGTGGCGGCCTGCTACCGGGCCGCCCAGGACGAGGCCCTGATCGGCGGCGACGCGTACGCGCTGCAGTCCACGCCGTACGGCGTGCGCGGGCTGATCGCCGACGTGCGGGGCAAGGGGCTGCACGCGGTCGGGGCGGTGTCGATGCTGCTGGGCGCCTTCCGGGAGGAGTCGCACCGGCTGCCCGGCCTGGCCGCGCTCGCCGACGCGCTGGAGGAGTCGCTGCTGCGGGACGGCGACCGGATGAGCGAGGAACTGCGGCTGGAGGGCTTCATCACCGCGCTGCTGGTGGAGTTCCCGCCGGGGGAGGAGAGCGTGCGCACGCTGGACTGCGGGCACCCGGCCCCGTACCTGCTGGGCCCGTACCCGCCCGGCGGAGCGGCGCCCGGGGTGCGCCGGCTGGACGCGGCCGACCCGGGGCTGCCGCTGGGGATGGGCGGGCTGGGCGTGGCGCGGCCGGAGCCGGAGGGCCGGCCGTTCCCGGCCGGGTGCACGCTGCTGCTGGTGACCGACGGGGTGACCGAGGCCCGGGACGCGGCGGGGGAGTTCTACGACCCGGTGCTCGGGCTGGCGCCGCTGGGGCCGTTCGCCGGGCCGGGCGAGGTGCTGGACGCCCTGGTGGCGGATGTCGAGCGGTGGACCGGCGGGCCACGGGACGACGACATGGCGGTGCTGGCGATCACCCGCCGGGAGGCCGACGGCTGACCGGGGCCGGGGGCCGGGGGCGGGGGCCGGGGATCCACGGGTGCCGCACGGCACGTCCGCCGGCCGGGCCCGGCCGAGGGCCGGGGAGCCCGAGGGCGGCCGGAACCCGTCCGGCGTCGGCCCGCTGGTCCCCTGCTACGGCTCGCTACGGTCACGCCGATATCACGATGAGGTGACGGCGGGGCGGTACTCCATGGGATCCGGCCAAGTTGAGCCTCGTCGTCCGGTGGCCGGAAAGCTCGCGTCCGAATACCGGACGGCGAAATGGACCGCCGGGACCGGAGCCGGCCGGGGCGCCCGATGGGCCGTGCCCCCTTGGCCGACGGGCGCCGTGGGCGGCGCGGCGGCGCGTGAGGCCGCCGTAAGGAGCGCGCAAGGGCCCGCGGGACGAGTGGCGGGATTCGGCCGAGCTGCGGTCCGTCCGGAAAAGGACCTGGTGCTTGCCCCGTGTCGAATGGGTGACCGAGAGTCGCACCGATGAACGAGAAGCCCAGCCCCCGCCAGGCCCGTCTGCTCGGCCACCGCGACTTCCGGCTCCTGCTGACCGGAGCCGCGGCGGCCCAGACGGGCAGTCAGGTCACCCTCGTCGCCCTCCCCCTGGTCGCGGTGGTGGTGCTCGACGCCACACCGTTCGAGGTCGGCCTGCTGACCGCCGCCGAGACCGCCGCCTTCCTGCTCGTCGGGCTTCCGGCGGGCGCCTGGCTGGACCGGATGCGCAAGCTGCCGGTGCTGGTCAGGGCGGACGTGGTGCGCTGCCTGGCCGTGGGGTCGATCCCGCCGGCCGCCGCGCTCGGGGTGCTGACCATGCCGCAGCTCTACCTGGTGGCGCTGGTCACCGGGGTGGCGACGGTGTTCTTCGACGTCGCCCACCAGTCCTTCCTGCCCGCCGTCCTGCCGCGCGAGCACCTGGTGGGCGGCAACGGGGCGCTGGAGACGGTCCGTTCCTCGGCGCAGATCGCCGGGCCGGGCCTCGGCGGCGGACTGGTCCAGCTCCTCGGGGCGCCGCTCGCCATCGTGGCCGACGCCTGCGGCTACCTGGCCTCCGCGCTGCTGCTCGTCCGGATCAGGGCCGAGGAGCAGCTGCCGGAGCCCGCGCCGGGGCGCTCGCTGCGCGCCGAGGTCGGGGAGGGCGTGCGCTTCGTGCTCGGCCACCCGCTGCTGCGGGCGATCGCCACCGCCACCGCCACGTCCAACCTGTTCTCGGCCGTGCTGACCGCCGTGCAGACGGTGTTCTGGGTGCGGGTGCTCGACCTGTCGCCGGGCGCCATCGGTGTGCTGCTGTCGGTCTCCGCGATCGGCGGCCTGGCCGGCGCCCTGTGCGCCGGGCAGCTCGCCCGGTGGATCGGGCAGGCCCGGCTGATCTGGCTGTCCACGGTGGTGACGGCGCCGTTCGCGCTGCTGTGGCCGCTGTCCGGCAGCGGCGCGGGCGTGGTGCTGTTCGGCGTGGCCTCCGGGGTGGTGCTGTTCGGCGCGGTCGCCTACAACGTCGCCCAGGTGAGCTTCCGGCAGAGCGTCTGCCCGCCGGAGCTGCTCGGCCGGATGAACGCCACCATGCGGTTCCTGGTGTGGGGCACCCTGCCGATCGGCGCCCTGGTCGGCGGCGTGGTCGCCGACGCGGCCGGGCCGCGCACCGCGCTCTGGGTCTGCGCCGTCGGCTTCCTGCTGGTGCCGCTGCCGCTGCTGCTCTCGCCGCTGCGGCGGATGCGCGAGCTGCCGGGCCCCGACCGTACGGCCGGGCAGGTGGCGGGGGCCGGCCAGGCGGGGGCCGCCGAGGAGGAGGGCGCGGTGAGTCCCACCGCGTCCTGACCCACCGCTTGCGACCGATCCACGACTCCTTCCGACCGATGCACGACTCCTTTCGACCGAGCCCTGACCGAGCCGCGACCGGAAACCGGAGACCGTTCCCGTGCACGCCAGCATCACCGCCGCCTACCTCGCCCGGTACCGCTCCGCCGCCGCCGAATCCCCGGTGGAGCTGCTCCCGCTGACCGGTGCCCAGCGACGGTTCCTGATCACCCGCCGACTCGCGCCGCAGAGCCGGACCGACGTCGTCCCGCTGTTCTTCGCCTACCCGCGCGGCACCCTCGACCCGGCCCGGCTGGCCCGGGCCGCGGCCGCCGTGGCCGCCCACCACCCGGCGCTGTGCGGCGGTTTCGCGACCGTGCGCGGCACACCCGTGCTGCGCACCGGCGGCCCCTGTGCCGAAGCCGCCCGGATCGCCGTCGCCCCCGGCGGCAGCGCCCGCGCGGCGCTGCTGGCGGCCCTGCTGGACTGGCCCGCCGACGGGCCGGCGCTGCGCCTGCTGCTCGCCGCGGACCCGGACGGCGACGAGGAGCTGCTCGCCCTCGCCCTGGACCACGCCGCCTGCGACGAGCAGTCGCTCGGCGTGCTCACCGCCGAGCTCGGCGCGGCGTACGAGCAGGGCGAGGAGCCCGCGGCCGGGCCGGCCCCCCGGGCGCTGGCCGACTACCGGCAGGCCGTCGAGCTCCAGCTCGCCGCCGAGGACGCCGCCGGCGGGCCCGCCGCGCAGGCCCACTGGGGCCGCCGGCTGGGCGGGTTGGCCGGGGCGGGCGGCGGGGTGGCCACCTCCACCGGCATGCTCGCCGAGCGGCTGCCCGCCGCCGGGGGCGCCGCCCGCGGCGCCGTCTTCCCGGCCCTGCTGGACGCCGTCGGCTCGGCCCTGCGCCGGCTGCACGGGCCGACGGCCGACGGGGGCCCGCTCGCGCTCGGCTACCCGTGGGGCGGCCGCCCGGCCGGTGCGCCCGCCGTGCTCGGCTGCTTCCTCAACACCCTGGTGCACCCGGCGGCTTCGGGGCCGGCTACGGACCTCGACGCCCTCGCGGACGCCTGGTGGGACGACCTGGACCAGGCCGGCACCCCCTTCGACGAGGTGGTCCGCGCCGCCCGCACCGCCGGGGCCCCGTGGTCGGGCGCCCTGGACGGCCTGCTCACCCTGGAGGACCTGCACCGCCGCCCGCCGCTGGTGCTCGGCGGCGTCCCCGGCCGGGAGACCCACCTGGACGGGCGCCCGCTCGCCGCGCCGCTGGCCGTCTCCGCGTCGCAGGGCGACGACCTGCTGGTCCGGCTGGCCTGGGACCGCGACCGGTTCGCCGAGGCCGACGCCCATGAGGCCTTCGACGGACTGCTCGCCGTACTGCGCCACCACCTGCACGCCGGACCGGCCCCGGCGCCGGCCCCCGTCCAGGCCCCTGTCCAGGCCCCTGTCCAGGCCCCGGTTCCGCAGGTCTGACCGGGCCGACCCACCCGGCCCTCGTACCCACCCGAGCCGTCGCACCCGCGCGGCCCCTCGCACTCACCCGAGCCCTCGAACCCGCGCGGCTCCTCGAACCCACCCGAGCCCTCGCACCCGCCCGCCCCCGACCGGCGGGCCCCGTATCCCCGCGGGCCCCACGCCCCGCGGGCCCCGAGCCCCCACCGGATCCACCAGGACGGATCCACCCTGCCCGCCCGCGCGCGCCCGAAGCGCCGCCGGTCGGGCCCCGGACCCCGGGCCGCACCTCACCCCGGTGCGGCCCGGCCACCGGCCGGTACCGGAACACCCCACACCCGCCCCCGGCCACCGCAGTGCCGACAAAGCCCACCACACAAGGGAATCGACGATGTTCGCACTCTCTCCGTCACAGGAGATCGTCTGGCTGCACGAGCAGATGCTGCCCGGCAGCCGCGCCTACAACTTCACCGCCGTCCTCGACCTGTGGGGCGCCCTCGACCAGGACGCGCTGCACACCGGCCTGGCCGCCGTAGTGGCCCACCACCCCGGCCTGCGCCTGGAGTTGGTGCCCAGCACGGAGGGCCTGCCCGGCCAGCGGGTCGCCGAGGACTGCGAGCCGGAGCTGCGCCGCAGCGACTTCTCCGCCGAGCCGGACCCGGAGGCCGCCTTCCGCCGGCTGCTCGCCGCCGAGGCCGAGGAGCCGCTGGACACCGGGCGCGCACCGGTGCTCCGCTGGCACCTGGTCCGGCTCGGCGAGGAGCACCACCGGCTGATCCACGTCGAGCACCACCTCGTCCACGACGGCCACTCCTTCGCGATCCTGCTGCGCGACCTGTTCACCGTCTACCGCGCCACCGTCCTCGGCGAGCCGTACCAGCTGCCCGCCGCCCCCTCCTACGAGGAGCACGCCCGGTCTGCCGCCGACCTCCCCCGGGACCGCGCACTGGACTTCTGGACCCGGGAGCTGGCCGACGCTCCGCGCGAGGTCACGCTGCCCGGCCTGGCCCGGCCGGGCGCCCAACGGCGCCACCGCGGCGGCCAGTTGCGCCAGTCGATCGGCGCTGACCTGGCCGAGCGGCTGCGCGAGCGCAGCCGGACGGACGGCCACACCCCGTTCAGCACCCTGCTCGCCCTGCTCGCCGAACTGCTCCGCCGGCACAGCGGCCACCGCGAACTGGTGATCGGCACCGCCGTCGGCAACCGCCCGGAGGGCTTCGAGGGCACCGTCGGGATGTTCGTCAACACCGTCCCGCTGCGCCTGCGGCTGGACCCGACGGCCCCCGGCACCGAGGCCGTGGACGAGGTGACCGACGTCCTGCTGCGCGCGCTGCCGTACCAGGACCTGCCCGTCCAGGAACTGACCCGCCGGCTCGGGCTGCACACCACCGGCGCCGACAACCCGCTGTTCAACGTGATGTTCAGCGCGCACGACGCCGCCCTGCCCGACGTCCAGGCGCCCGGCCTGGAGGTCTCGCTGTACGAGGGCTTCAACACCGGCACCACCCGCTTCGACCTCGACCTGGTGCTGCTGCCCGACGACCGCCGGGTGGTCGGCGAGAAGCACGGCGCCGCCGGGATGACCCTGGTCTGGGACTACGACGCGGACCTGTTCCGCGAGTCCGAGGCGGTGCTGCTGTCCGAGCGGCTGCTGGAGCTGCTGCGCTGCTACCTGGACCGCCCGCAGGCGCCGATCGCCGACCTGGCCCCCGCGCCCGGGCGCGAGGAGGCCGCTCCGGCCCTGCCCGCCACCCCGGCCGCGCTCGACCCGGCCGCCGCCCACGACCCGGCCGCGCTCGCCCTGCTGGCCGGCACCGAGCGGATCAGCTACGGCGAACTCGACCGGCGCGTCGCCGAGTTGGCCGACCGGCTGCGCGCCGCCGGGGTCGCCCCCGGCCAGCCGGTGGCCGCCGTACTGCCGCGCGGCGTGGACAACGTGGTCGCCCTGCTGGCCTGTCTGCGCCACGGCGCCGTGTACGCGCCGCTGTCCACCGAGGACCCGGCCGCCCGGCTCGGGCTGCTGCTGGAGCGGCTGAGCCCGGCGCTCGTCCTCGCCACCCGGCAGAGCGCGCTGGCGCTGCCCGCCGAGGGCGTCGTCCCGGCGCTGCTGGACGGCCCCGCCTTCCCGAAGGCCGAGCCCGCCGCCGTCCTGGACGGCGCCGCGTACGTGATCCACACCTCCGGCTCCACCGGCGTCCCCAAGCCCGTCCTGGTCGGCCGCGAGGCCCTCGCCGGGTACGTCACCGCGATCGCCGACCGCTACCGCCTCGGCCCCGCCGACCGGGTGCTGCTGTTCGCCCGGCCGTCCTTCGACGTCGCCCTGGAGGAGGTGCTGCCCGCCCTCGCGGCCGGCGCCGCCCTCGTCGTGCCGCAGCGCGACGTGCCCACCGGGCCCGAGCTGGTGGCCGTGCTGGCCGCCCGCGGCGTGACCGTCGCCAACCTGCCGACCAGCTACCTGCTCGCCGTCCGCGAGGACCTGCGCGAGGCGCTGCGCGACGGCCGCTGGACGCCCCGGCTGCTGGTGCTCGGCGGCGAGCGGCTGCCCGCCCGGGCCCTGGCCGGGCTGACCGGCGCCACCACCGTGCTCAACGCGTACGGCGTCACCGAGGCCACCGTCACCTCCACCGTGCACGAGGTCACCGCCGCCGACGTCGAGGAGGACGGCGAGATCCCGCTCGGCGTCGAGCTCGACGGCGTCGGCGTGCACGTCCTGGACGACACCCTGCGCCCGCTCGCCCCCGGCTGCGTCGGCGAACTCGTCGTCTCCGGCGCCATGCTGGCCGAGGGCTACCTGGGCCTGCCGGAACCCACCGCGGCCCGCTTCACGACCGTCCCCGCGCTCGGCGGCGCCCGGGTGTACCGCACCGGCGACCGCGGCTACCGCGACCTGGACGGCCGGCTGCGCTTCCTGGGCCGGGCCGACAACCAGGTCAAGCTGCGCGGCCACCGGATCGAGCTGGAGGAGATCGAGGCCGCCGCCTCGGCCGAACTCGGCGGCCGCTCCTGCGCGGTGCTGCTGCACACCGACCCGCAGGCCGGCCCCCGCCTGGTCGGCTTCCTGGAGGGGGCCGACCGCCCCGACCAGGCCGCCCTGCACGAGGCCCTCGCCCGCCGGCTGCCCGGCGGACTCATCCCGGCGAGCTGGACGGCCGTCGCCACGATGCCGACCCTGCCCGGCGGCAAGCCCGACCGCGCCGCCCTCGCGCGCCTGGCCGAGCAGGCCCCCGAGCCCGAGGAGAGCGCGCCGAGCGACTTCGCCGACCCCGGCCAGCGGCTGATCGCCGACGCCTGGCGCGAGGTGCTCGGCCACGACCGCTTCACCGCGGACTCGCACTTCTTCGAGGTCGGCGGCCACTCGCTGCTCGCCGCCCAGCTCGCCGCGTACCTGGAGCCCCACCTCGGCAGCCGCCCGCCGCTGCGCACCCTGTTCCGCCACGCCGTGCTGGCCGACCAGGCCGCGGCCCTCACCGCCGGAGACGCCAAGTGACCGCCCCCTCCGCCGTCCTGGAGGACGGCCACCGCGAGCTCGTCGAGGCCTTCGAGAGCTTCGTCCGCCGCGAACTCGTGCCGCTGGCCGCCGAGTTGCCCGAGACCGCCGACCAGGTCCCGGCCGACCTGCGGACCTACGTCCGCAAGCGCTCCGCCGCCCTCGGCTTCTACGCGGGCGACTACCCCGAGGAACTCGGCGGCGCGGACATGCCGTTCACCGCCGTCGTCCTGCTGCACCACGCCGCCGGGCGCAGCGGCTGCGTGCTCGCCCCGTACGCGCTGGCCGGCTCCGACGGGCCCAGCCCGCTGCTGCGGCACGGCACCCCCGAGCAGGTCGAGCGCCACCTCGTCCCGCTGGTGCGCGGCGAGCAGACCCGCTGCCTCGCCCTCACCGAACCGCACGCCGGCTCCGACGCGTTCCACCTCACCACCACCGCCGTGCGCACCGGCGACACCTGGGTGCTGAACGGCCGCAAGACCTTCGTCAGCAACGCCGAGCACGCCGGGATCGCCCTGGTCGTCACCGCCACCGACCTCGGCGACGGGGCCGGGCCGACGGCCGGCGCCACCGCCTTCGTGTTGCCGATGGACCAGCCCGGGCTGCGGATCGGCCAGCGCTACGAGGGGATGTCCGGCGAGCCGCTGTTCGAACTGCTGCTGGACGGCGTCACCGTCGGCCCGGAGGCCGTGATCGGCGGCGAGGAGGGCGTCGGCGCGGCCACCGCCCTGGCCATCGACAGCCTCTCGCGCGGGCGCCTGGTGGTCGCCGCCATGTGCAACGGCATCGCCGAGCACGCGCTGCGCATCGGCGTCGAGTACGCCCGGGACCGCCGCGCCTTCGGCCGGGTGATCGGCGACTACCAGCACGTCCAGGAGCACCTGGTGGCCACCCGGGCCGAGGTCGAGGCCTCCAAGCTGCTCACCCTCGCCTGCGCCCGGCTGGTCGACGAGGGCACCGAGTCGCCGGAGAACGCGGCGCTCGCCAAGCTCACCGCCTCCGAGACCGCCGTGCGCGCGGTGGACCGCTCGCTCCAGGTGCACGGGGCCACCGGCTGGGTGCGCGGGCACCCGCTGGAGTTCCTGTACCGCTACGTCCGGATGACCACGATCATCGAGGGGACCTCGGAGGTCCAGAAGGTGATCATCGCCCGTTCCATGGGCCTGAACTGACGCTACGTCACCTTCTGGGAGATGATGATGACGGCACACCCTGACACCACGGCACCCCGCACCGAGGCACCCGCTACCACCGCACCCGCTACCACCGCACCCGCTACCTCGGCACCCGGCACCTCGGCACCCGGCACCGAGGCCCCGAGCATCGGGTACGGCAGACCGCACCGGGACGGCGCGGTGCTCGACCTGTTCACCAGCTGGGTGCACCGCACCCCCGACGCCCCCGCCCTGATCGACGGCGAGCGGGCGTACAGCTACGCCGAACTCGACCGCCTCGCCGACACCGTGGCCGAGACCCTGCGCGGCCGGGTCGGCCCCGGCGACCTGCTCGGCGTCTGCCTCCCCCACTCGGCCGCGCTGGTCGCCGTCACCCTGGCCGCCGCCAAGCTCGGCGCCGTCCACCTGCCGCTCGGCCCGCGCCCCGGCGAGCAGCGGCTGCGCGCCGTCGCCGAGCAGCTGCGCCCGGCCTGCCTGGTCGGCGAGCCGGAGCTGCTGCCGCCCGGCGGCGAGCGGCTGGCGCTGCACCTGCCCACCGCGGGCGTGGTGGCCGCCCTGAGCCCGGGCGGGCAGGTGCGCGTCCCGGCCGGCACCCACTACGCGGTACTCACCTCCGGCTCCACCGGCACCCCGAAGGCCGTCGCCGTCACCGAGCCCGCGCTCGGCTCCCTGCTGCGGTGGTACCGCGACCTGGTCGGCCTCGGCCCCGGGGAGCGGCACAGCCTGCTGATCGGCGTCGCCTTCGACCCGCACCTCCAGGAACTGTGGGCCGGCCTCACCTCCGGCGCGACCCTGGTCGTCGCCCCCGAGGCGGTGCGCTGGGACACCGGCGCGCTCACCGACTGGTGGCGCGAGGCGGGCATCACCGTGGCCATCCTGCCCACCCCGCTGGCCGAGCCCGTCCTCGGCCGGCCCTGGCCCGAGGGCCTGGCGCTGCGCCACCTGCTGATCGGCGGCGACCGGCTGCGCCGCACCCCCGGGCCGGACGTCACCGCGACCGTCCACAACGCCTACGGCCCCGCCGAGGCCACCGTCACCACCACCATGCACGCCATGGCCCCCGGCGGCGACCACGGCACCGGCGCCCCGCCGATCGGCCTGCCGATCGACGGCGTCGTCCTCGTCGTCACCGACGAGGACGGCCGCCCGGTGCCGCGCGGCACGGCCGGGGAGCTGCGGATCGGCGGCCGCGGCCTGGCCGCCGGCTACCTCGACCCGGAGCTGACCGCCCGCCGCTTCGTCGACGCGCCCGTCGGCGTGGAGGGCACCGACCGGGTCTACCGCACCGGTGACAAGGTGGTGATGCGGCCCGACGGCGTGCTGGAGTTCCACGGCCGCCTGGACGACCAGGTCAAGGTCAGCGGCGTGCGGGTGGAGCCCGCCGAGGTCGAGGCGGCGTTCGAGCGCGACCCGCGGGTGCGCCGGGCGGTGGTCGCCGCCGAGCAGGCGCCGACCGGCGGGGCCCGGCTGCTCGCCTTCGTCCGGGCCGAGGACGGCGCCGACCCCGCGGCGCTGCTCGACACCGTCCGGCCCTGGCTGCCCGAGCAGGCCGTGCCGTCCGCCGTCCGACTGGTGGAGCGCTTCCCGCTGGACGCCAACGGCAAGGTGGACCGCCGGGCCCTGCTGGCCGACCGGCCGGCGGCCGACGCCGCGCCGCAGGCCCCCGCGGACGGGGGCAGCCCGGTCGAGCGCACCGTGCTGGAGCTCTGCCGCGAGCTGATCGGCCGCGCCGACCTCGCCCCGGAGGACAACTTCCTGGCGTCGGGCGGCAACTCGCTCGCCGCGGCGAGGCTGCTGGAGGCCCTGGAGAACGAGTACGGCGTACGGCTGCGGGCCCCGCTGGTGCTGCGCCAGCCCGACCTGCGGGCCGTCGCCCGGCTGGTCGAGGAGCGGGCGGCCGGCCTGACCGCGACCGCCTGACCCCGCCGAACCTCCTCAGCGGGGCGCCCCGGCCCACCCGGCCGGGGCGCCCGGAAGGGAACCACCATGACCACCACGACCCCCGAGGCCGCCGCGGCCCCGTCCGGCCGGGCCGCCGCGGCCGCCGGCTCCAGCGCGCCCACCGTGCCCGCCCTGATCGCCCGGCAGGCCCGGCTGCGGCCCGACGCGCTCGCCGTGACCGACGGCAGCACCGCCCTGACCTACCGCGAACTCGTGGACGCCGCAGGGCGGTTGGCCGCCGTCCTGGCCGCCCGGGGCATCGGCCCCGGCAGCGCCGTCGCCCTGCTGTGCGCCCGCTCCACCCGGTTCGCCGTCGCCCAGCTCGCCGTCTGGCGGGCCGGCGCCCTGGCCGTCCCGATCGACCCGGCCTACCCGCGCCCGCGGATCGCCGAGATGACCGCCGACGCGGACGTCCGGCTCGTCCTCGGCGACAAGGGCCTGCTCGCCGAGGCCGGGCTCCCCGAGGAGCGCACCCTGGTGCTCGCCGAGCGCGGCACCGAGGCCGCCGGCGGCACCGCGCCCGACGCCCCCGACGCCGCCGACCCGGCCGCGCTCGCCCTGCTGTACTACACCTCCGGCTCCACCGGCCGCCCCAAGGGCGTGCTCGTCCCGCACGGCGCCGTCGCCGACCTCGTCACCGCCGAGGACGCGATCGAACTCGGCCCGCGCGACCGGGTGCTCTTCCACTCCACCGTCTCCTTCGACGCCGCCACCTTCGAGCTGTGGGCCCCGCTCGCCCGCGGCGCCGCCGTGGCCGTCTCGCAGAGCGAACGGCCCAGCGCCGAGGACCTGGTGCGCGACGTCGAGGGCTTCGGCGTCACCACCCTCTTCCTCACCACCGCGCTCTTCCACCACCTGGCCGCCCGGCGCTCCCGCGTCTTCGGCGTGCTGCGCACCCTGGCCGTCGGCGGCGAGGCGCTGTCCGCCGAGCACGCGGGCGCCGTGCTGCGGGCCTTCCCCTGGCTCGAACTGTTCAACGTCTACGGGCCGACCGAGGCCACCACCTTCACCACCCTGCACCGGATCACCCCGGCCGACTGCGCCGGCTCCGTCCCGATCGGCCGGACCTTCGGCGGCGCCCGCGGGTACGTCCTGGACGAGCGGCGCGCGCCGGTGGCGATCGGCGCCGTCGGCGAACTGTGGATCGCCGGGGAGCGGCTGGCCCTCGGCTACCTCGACCGGCCGGAGCTGACCGCCGAGTGCTTCCGCGAACTGCCGGGCATCGGCCGCGCCTACCGCACCGGCGACCGCGTCGCCCAACTGCCGGACGGCACCCTGGAGTACCACGGGCGCACCGACGACCAGGTCAAGGTGCGCGGCTTCCGGATCGAACCCGGCGAGGTCGAGCACGCGCTGCTCCGGCTGCCCGAGGTCGCCGAGGCGGCCGTCGTGGTGCGCCGCGCCGGGCAGGCCGACGCCGCGCTCACCGCCTGCCTGGTGCTCGCCGAGGGCGCCCGCCCGCCCGTCGAGGCGCTGCGCGCCCGGCTGGCCGAGCAGCTGCCCGCCCACCTGGTGCCCACCGCCTGGAGCGTGCTCGCCGCGCTGCCGCTGACCGGCAGCGGCAAGGTGGACCGACGCGCGCTGGCCGCCGACCGCCCGGCCGAGGCACCGCCGACCGGCACCGCCGGACTCGGCCCGATCGAGCAGGTCGTCGCCGAGGCGTGGAGCCGGGCCCTGGAACGCCCGATCACCGACCCGGCCGCCGACTTCCTCGCCGAGGGCGGCCACTCGCTGCTCGCCATGTGGGTGGTGGACGACCTGCGCGAGGACCTCGGCGTCGAGCTGTCGCTCGCCGACTTCCTCGCCCACCCGACCGTCGCCGCCCAGGCCGACCTGCTGGAGCGCGCCCTGCGCGCCGCCGACGACACCTCCGGAGCCGACCGATGAGCACCGTGGACCAGGCCGACCTGCTGCGCCGCGCCCGCGGCCGCCGCGCCGCCAGCCCACCCGCACCCGACGCCCGGCCCGCCGGGCCGACCGGCCCCGCCCCACTCTCGCACGCCCAGCAGCGGATGTGGCTGATGGACCGCCTCGGCCAGGGCGGCGCCCTCTACAACGTGCCGGTCGCCACCCGGCTGCGCGGCCCGCTCGACCACGCGGCCCTCGCCACCGCGATCACCGGCCTGACCGAGCGGCACGCCGTGCTGCGCACCCGCTACCTGTGCCGGGGCGACGAGCCCTACCAGCAGACCGACCCGGCCGTCCCGGTGCCGCTGCCGGTGCTGGACGCCACCGGCCCGGAGCAGCTCGCCGCCGAGGCCGCCCGTCCGTTCGACCTCGCCACCGGGCCGGTGCTGCGCGCCGTCCTGCTGCGGCACGCGGAGGAGGACCACACCCTTCTCCTGACGTTCCATCACATCGCGGTGGACGGCGGGTCGTTGCGCTTCATCGCGGCGGACCTCGCCGAGCTCTACCGCGCCGCGCGCGACGGCGTGCCGGATCGCCTCCCGTCGCCGGCCCCGCCGTACGCCGACTACGCCCGCCAGGAGCGTGCCCGCGAGGCCGAGCTGACGGCCGCCGCCGACACCCTGGCGGCCGGGCTGGCCGGGGCCGGGCCGCTGTCGCTGCTGCGGCCCGTCCCGCCCGGCGCCCGCGAGCGCCGCGCCCTGCTGCACACCGCCCCGCTGGAGCCGGCCGTGGTGGAGCAGCTGCGCGTCCTCGGCGCGCGGCACGGCGCGACGCTCTTCACCGTCGTCCTGACGGCCGCGTTCGCCACGCTGGGCATCGCCTCCGGGCAGGACGACCTCGTCCTCGGCTGCGCCGCCGGCCACCGCGGACGGCCCGAGTTCCGCCGGACCGTCGGCCTCGCGGTGAACACCCTCGCGGTGCGGGCGAACCCCTGCGGGGACCGGCCGTTCACGGAGCTGCTCGGCCTGGTGCGCACCGCCCTGCTCGACGCGCAGCAGCACCACGAGGTGCCGTTCGACCTGGTGGTCGAGCGGCTCGGCGCGGCCGGGCGCGGTGCGGACGGCACGCCGCTGCTCTCGGTCAGCTGCGACCTGGTGCAGACCGTCGACCCGCTGGTGCTGCCGGGCCTGGCGGCCGAGAACGTCGAACTCGACCTGGGGTTGGCCAAGTTCGGCCTCACCCTGCTGCTGGAGGACGGCCCGCGGCCGCGCTGCCTGCTCCAGCACGACCTGGCCGCGCTGGACCGGGACACCGCCGCCCGGCTGCTCGACGCCTTCGCCCGGCTGCTCACCGCCGTGGCGGGCGAGCCGGAGCGGCGGCTGTCCGAACTGCCGGGGGAGCGGCTGACGGCCGCCGGGCAGCCGGCCGCCGAGCACCCCGTCGTGGCAGCCCTCTCGGCGGCCCCGGCGGTGGTCGAGGCGGCCGTCGTCGAGCGCCCCGACGGCCCGCCGCTCGCCTACGCGGTGGTGCGCGGGCCCGTCGCGCCGAGCGGCAGCGCCCTGCGGGCCGCCCTGCGCGATCGGCTGCCGGCCGCCGACCTGCCGCTCGCGGTCGTGCTGGTGGACCGGCTGCCGCGCCACCCGGACGGCACCCCGGACCGCGACCGGCTGCCCGGGGCCGTGCCGGGGCCCGGTTCCGCCGGGCCGGCCGACCGTCCGTCGGGGAGCGGTCCGTCGGAGAACGGTCCGTCGGGGAGCGCACCGACGCAGGACGGCCTGCTGGACGCCGTGCGGCAGGCGTTCGGCGACCTGCTCGGCACCGCCCCGCCCGCCGACGGCGACTTCTTCGCCCTCGGCGGCCACTCCCTGGTCGCCGTCCAACTCGCCGAGCGCCTGCGCACCCGCACCGGGCTGCCGCTCACCGGCCTCGACATCCTGGAGCAGCGCACCCCGCGCGCCCTCTGCGCCCTGCTCGCCGCCCGCGAGGACGAGCGCCGCGCCGCCCTCGCCCGGGCCGGGGCCCGGCCGCGGGCGGCCGGTGCCCGCACCGGCACCGTCCTGCTCACCGGCGCCACCGGCGGGGTCGGCGCGGCCGTGCTCCAGGAGCTGGTGGCCCAGGGCCGGCCGGTCCGGGTCCTGGTGCGGCCCGAGTCCGCGCACCTGCCCGCGTTGACCGGCACCGAGGTCGTGGCGGGCGACCTCGCCGACCCCGACAGCCTGCGCCGGGCCGTCGAGGGCGTCGACGCCGTGATCCACTCCGCCTGCACCTTCACCGACCACGCCACCGACCTCGCCGCGATGCGCGCGCTCGTCGACGGCTGGCGCGGCGGCCCGTTCGTCTTCGTCAGCAGCATCGACGCGTACGGCCGCCCGGCGGGCACCGAGGTCCCGGAGGGCAGCCCCAGCGGCGCGCCGGTCAGCCCGTACGGGCAGGCCAAGCTGGACTGTGAGCGGATCCTCTTCGAGGCGGCCGCGACCGGCCGGGGCCAGGCCGTCGCCGTCCGCTCGCCGATCGTCTGGGGCCCGCACCACCGGCTGCGCGACCAGCTCCGCTGGGGCGCCACCGGAGCCCTCTACCAGGCCGCCCTGGCGGGTCGGCCGATCGAGGTGCCGGCCGGCGACGAGTGGGCCGGCGCGTCCTGGGTGCACGCCGCCGCCCTGGCCCGCGCGCTCGCCGACTGCCTCGCCCCGGACCACCCCGCCGCCGGCCGGGTCGTCAACGCGGTGAGCGGGCACGTCTCCTGGGCCGAGTTCACCGCCGAACTCGTCCGGCTGCTCGGCTCCGACAGCCCGGTCACCGCCACCGCGGCCGCCGACGAGGAGCTCCGCCGCCCCTGGCACTACCGGGCGGACACCCTGGCGGGCCCGCTCGCCCCCGAGCCCGGCGAGGACTGGCGCAGCGTCCTGGCGGCCATGGTCCGCTGAACTCCCCGCTGACCCCCCGCGAAGGGCGGAGGAGCCCGGCCGCCGGGCTCCTCCGCCCTTCGCATGCTCGCCCCGGCCTCAACCGACGTGCCGCCGACCGGCGCGAGAGCACGTGATCCCCGGGGCCGGAGCCACCGGCAACCCCGGACCGGCCCTGCGGGCCCGCTGTGCGCCCCTGCCCGGTTCCCCGAGGACGGGGAGGCGCGCGAAGGGACCTCGCCGACCCGGCCTCCCCGGCGTCGGCATCGTCCGTCACCGTCGAGCCGCACCCGCGCCTCCGCCTCGCCCCGTCCCGCCCCGCAGGACGCGGCCGTCGAGTGGCCGGTCGGGGACAGCGGCCCGGCGCGGACGGCCCTGCGGCCGACGCGGTGCGCCCTCCGACGCCCTCCGGCGGGCCCCGACGGTCCGCGGGGCCCGACGGTCCGGGGGCCGTACAAGGACGCCCGGCTGCCGACCAGCCGCCCGACCAGCCGCCCGGCCGGCAGCGCGCGCCGGTGGCGCGGGCGGCGCTGACCGGGGACGGCCACTGGAGGCGGGGCGTGGCCCTCGCGGAGACCGTCCGGCCACAGGCCCGCCGGGAGCCGGCCGCCGTGCCGGGCGCCGGGGCGGCGGACGCTGCGCTCGACGTCAGGGGCGGGGCCGTCGACGACGGCCTGCCGGCGGTGCGCGAGACCGTCGAGCGGTCACCGCAGTGCCCGCCGGGCCGTTCCACCGGCGGGCCGCCGAGAACCGTGCCGCCTTTCCGCCGGGGCGCCCGCCCGGGGTGCGGCCCCCGAGCGGGCCGGCCGGAGTGCTCAAGGGCCGCTGGAGGGCAGGTCGAGACGGGTGGTTGGTGGCGGCCCGGGTGTGTTCTGGTGGAGGGCGGAGGGGCGCGAGGGCCGGTAGACGCTCGCGCATGGAGCTGAGTGCGGAGGCTATGGTCCGTCGGCCCGCGGTGGCCTTGACTGGTGGACACGAAGACGGACACGCGGGGTTCACCGAACCCCGGAGGGTCCGACGATCCGAACAAGGCTCCTACTCCGAGTGAGGGTGATGGTCATGGCTGGTGTGGTGGATCTCGCGGTCGAGTCCGGTGTCGTGCTGGTGGTCGGGGGGACGGGGAAGACGGGGCGCCGGGTGGCGGACCGGCTGGTGGCGCGGGGCTACGAGGTGCGGGTGGGTTCGCGTTCGGGTGCGGTGCCGTTCGACTGGCACGACGAGGGGACGTGGGAGGCGGCGCTGGAGGGTGTGAGTGCGGCGTACCTGACGTACTACCCGGATCTGGCGTTCCCGGGGGCGGTGGAGGCGGTGGGGGCGTTCTCGCGGTTGGCGGCGCGGCGGGGGGTGGGCCGGCTGGTGCTGCTGTCGGGGCGTGGCGAGGAGGCGGCGGAGGCGGGGGAGAAGGCGGTGATGGAGTCGGGGGCTGCGTGGACGGTGGTGCGGTGCGCGTGGTTCAACCAGAACTTCAGTGAGTCGTTCTTCCTGGAGCCGGTGCTGGCGGGGGAGTTGGCGTTGCCGGTGGGTGGTGCGGTGGAGCCGTTCGTTGACGCGGAGGACATCGCGGACGTGGCGGTGGCGGCGTTGACGGAGGCGGGGCACGCGGGGGAGGTGTACGAGCTGACGGGGCCGCGGTTGCTGTCGTTCGCGGATGTGGCGGTGGAGTTGTCGGCGGCGACGGGGCGTGAGGTGCGGTTCGAGGCGGTGTCGCAGGAGGCGTACCGGGCGGTGCTGGAGGAGGCTGGGCTGCCGGCGGACTTCGCGGAGCTGTTCTCGGTGATCCTGGACGGCCGCAACGCGTCGCTGGGGGACGGGGTGCGGCGGGCGTTGGGCCGTGAGCCGCGGGACTTCGCCGACTACGCCCGTGAGGCCGCCGCCTCGGGCGTGTGGAACGCGTGACCAGCCAGAAGGGCAACACCTGCCGTCCGTACGGCAGTCCAGTTGATCGTCGGTGCCGGGCGGCGCCGACCGCCTGACCGACTACCCGGCCGCGGCCGGGAGCGGTGAGGAGGCCGGCGGCCCGGACACCGGGAGGGTCCCCGCGTCGGGCGGGGACCGGGGAGACCGAAGGAATTACCGATGCGCTCGAACCAGACCGCGACCCCTGCTTCCTACACCGCCGCGCAGTCCCTCACCGGCCTCGCGCCGGGCGGCGCCGCGCCCGCCCTGCCCACCACCCGAGGGGGCCGGGCCGCCGGACCGCTCCTGGTGGGCGCCACCGTCGCGATGGGCCTGATGGCGGGCCTGTTCTTCGCCTTCGACGTCTCGGTGATGCCGGGCCTGGCGGCCGGCGACGACGCGACGTACGTGACGGCGATGCAGCACATCAACAAGGCGATCGACGGGAACGGGCTGTTCGGCCTCGTCTTCCTCGGCGCCTTCCTCGCCACCGGCGTCGCCGCCTGGCTCCAGCACCGGGCGGGGCGGCGCCAGGCCGCGCTGTGGGCGGCGGCCGGGACGGCGCTGTACCTGGTGGCACTGATCGTCACCATGGGCGTCAACATCCCGCTCAACAACGAGCTGGCCGCCGCCGGGGACGCCGCGCAGATCCACGACCTCGCCGCCGTGCGGGCCAAGTTCGCGGACACCTGGGTGCCGGTGAACATGCTCCGCACCGCGCTGTGCACCGGCGGTCTGCTCGCGCTGACCCGCTCCCTGGTGCTGCACGGCCGCGCGGGGCGCTGACCGCCGCGGCCCCCGCCGAGTGCCCCCGCCGGGACGCCCGCCGGGGGCCTTCGGTGTGCCCGGCGGCGGGCCCCCGGGGGCGTTCGGCGTGCCCGGCCGGCGCGCAAGGCCCGTGCCCGACTGGCCGATTCCGTTCGCTCGCGCCCGACGACGGGTCGCGGCGGGCGCCTGCCCGGGCGCAGACTGGCGGTCGGTGCACGGGAGTTCCGACCGCAGGGGGCAGGCATGTTCGTACGACCCGTCGGGCGCAGCGCAGTCGGCAGGATCCGGGCCGCGATCGGCGTCCTCGTCGTCGCGCTGGCGGCGGGCGCGGCGGTGGCGCTGCCGGCCGCGGAGGCGGAGGCGGCCGGGGCCAAGGGCGGCAAGGTGGTCTACCTGACCTTCGACGACGGCCCCAGCCCCGCGTACACGCCCAAGGTCCTCTCCACGCTCGCCCGTTACGGGGTGCGTGCGACCTTCTTCGAGATCGGGCAGAACGCCGCCGCCAACCCCGCGCTGACCGCGCAGGTCGCCCGCCAGGGCCACAGCGTGCAGAACCACTCGTGGTCGCACCCGGACCTGCGCAGGCTCTCCGCCGCCGCGATCGCCGCCCAGGTGGCCGACACCGACCGCGCCGTGCGCGCGCGGACCGGCCGCACCCCCGGCTGCCTGCGCCCGCCGTACGGCGCGGTCAACGGGACGGTGCGCGCCCAGGCCGCGGCGCTCGGCAAGCAGGTCGTGCTCTGGTCGGTGGACCCGGCGGACTGGTCCCGCCCCGGCACGGCCGCGATCCGCTCGCGGGTGCTGAACAGCGTGCGCCCCGGTTCGGTGGTCCTGCTGCACGACGGCGGCGGTGACCGCAGCCAGACGGTGGCCGCGCTGCCGGAGATCATCTCCACGCTCAAGGCCCGCGGGTACGGCTTCGCCACCCTCTGCGGCTGATTCCGGCCGGCGGCAGAGGGTGGCGTGCGGATACGGGCGGGGCCCGGTGGGCCCACCCGTCGTCGAGCGGTAACGGGCCGGTCAGCTCTGCCCGTTGAGGGCGAGCGCCCAGGCGAGGCAGGCCAGCGCGCCGGTCGACAGCAGGGTGCGCAGCACGTTGAAGCGCACCCAGCGCTCCTCGAAGCGGCGGCGCACCGCGGCCGGGTCGGCGATCCGCTGGACCGAACCGGCCGCCTCCAGCTCGTCGTTCAGCGGGATGTTGACCGAGCGGGTCACCCCGATCATCGCGACGTACAGCACCAGCGCGGCGATCGTCGCGGGCAGCACGTCGTGCCCGTCCGAGGGCAGGTGCAGGGCCACCGCGGCCGCGGTGGCGAGGAGGGCGCCGACGAAGCCGAGGACGAACCAGCCGTTCAGGATCGCCTTGTTGATGCGCTGCATGACCTCGATGAAGGTCCGGTCCTCGGCCCGCGCGAGCGCGGGCATCACCGAGCACGAGAACCCGTAGAACAGTCCTGCGGTCAGTCCACAGGTGACAGTGGCCGCCACCAGGACGAGTGTGCGTGCCGTTTCCATCGTCGTGAGCCCCTCACTTCTCGCCGTCGGTACCAGCCGTACCGCGGTCGCCGTGTCTCGGTCCATACCCCCGTGGGCAGATCATCCGGCATCCGTCCGGCGCGAGCCACCTCGATCACTCAAGAGTCCCTCAAATGACGAGCCGTCAAATGATGTCCCGCCGTCTACACTTGGCGCATGGACACTCTGACGGGACTCCTCGACGGCCC
Organism: Kitasatospora sp. NPDC018619; assembly: GCF_044391605.1. Taxonomy (NCBI): domain Bacteria; kingdom Bacillati; phylum Actinomycetota; class Actinomycetes; order Kitasatosporales; family Streptomycetaceae; genus Kitasatospora; species Kitasatospora sp. NPDC018619. The sequence continues at coordinate 5,237 of NZ_JBISAI010000015.1, read as the reverse complement.
CAAGGCCCGTGGCGCGTTCCTGCTGCGCTCCATCCTCACCCCGCCGTGGTCGCTGCGGATCGAGGACCGGGCCCCGCTCTCGGTGGTGACGATGGTCCGCGGTGACGCCTGGATCCTGCCCGAGCGCGGTACCCCGCTGCTGCTGCACCCCGGGGACGTGGCGATCGTGCGCGGCCCGGAGCCGTACACCGTGGCGGACGACCCGGACACCCCGGTGGACGTGATCGTCGGGCCGGGCCAGGTCTGCACCAAGGGCGGGGTGGACGTCTCCGAGGTGATGTCGCTCGGCGTCCGGACCTGGGGCCAGGGGCGGGAGGGCGACCAGGCCTCCTCGGTGGTGCTCTCCGGCACCTACCAGGCCGAGCACGAGATCGGCCAGCGGCTGCTGGGCTGCCTGCCCGCGCTGCTGGTCCGCCCGGCCGGCACCGGCGCCGACGACACCCTGGTGCACCTGCTGGCCGCCGAGATAGGGCGCAACGAACCCGGCCAGGAGCTCGTCCTGGACCGCATCCTGGACCTGCTGGTGGTCTCGGTGCTGCGCGCCTGGCTGGCCGCGCCCGACTCCGGCGCCCCCGCCTGGTACCGCGCCCAGCACGACCAGGTGGTCGGCCCGGTGCTGCGGCTGATGCACGACGACCCGGCCACCGCCTGGACGGTCGCCGAACTGGCCCAGCGGGTCGGCGTCTCCCGGGCGGGCCTGGCCCGGCGCTTCACCGCCCTGGTCGGCGAGCCCCCGATGGCGTACCTGGCGGGCTGGCGCCTGGCCGTCGCCGCCGACCTGCTGCGCGAGCCCGAGTGCACCGTCGCCTTCGCCGCCCGCAAGGTCGGCTACAGCAACGCCTTCGCCCTCTCGGCGGCGTTCAAGCGGGTGCGCGGGATCAGCCCGCAGGAGCACCGCCGGCTGGCCGCCACGGGCGCCCAGTCGCAGCAGGTGGGCTTCTCGGGGCCGGCGGAGACGGTGATCCTGGCCGGCTGAGCGGGTCTTTCCCATTTGCCTAATCCGTTTAGGCAATCCCATACTGTCCGTAGGAAGCCAGGGGGTCCCAACGGCCCCCTGGTCCACCGGCGCGACCGTACGGGAGGAAGCACATGGCCAGGGCAGGGCTGACCGTCGAACGCGTGGTCGCCGCGGGCGCCGAACTCGCCGACCGGGTCGGCTTCGACCAGGTGACCGTCGCCGAGGTCGCCCGCGGCTTCGGCGTCCGGACGGCCAGCCTCTACTCCCACGTCAAGAGCACCCAGGACCTCAGGACCCGGATCGCCCTGTACGCCCTGGAGGAACTCGCCGACCTCGTCGCCGACGCCCTCGCGGGCCGGTCGGGCCGCGACGCGCTCGCCGCCTTCGCGGGCGCCTACCGCGACTACGCGGCCCGCCACCCCGGACGCTACGACGCCACCCGCCTGCGCCTGGACGCCGAGACGGCCGCCGCCAGCGCCGGCGTCCGGCACGCCCGGATGGCCAGGGCGCTGCTGCGCGGCTACGACCTGGGCGAGCCGGAGCAGACGCACGCCGTGCGCATGCTCGGCAGCGTCTTCCACGGCTACATCAGCCTGGAGGCGGCCGGCGGGTTCAGCCACACCGCCGTCGACCCGCGGCAGTCCTGGGACTGGATCATCGACTCCCTCGACGCCCAGCTGCGAGCGGGCGGAGCCCGAACGGCGTGACGAGCCGCCGCCGTCGGCGCCGCGGCCTGCCGCCCGCCGCCTCCGAGCCCCCGAGTCCCTCCGAACCGAAGAAGCTCCCATGACGACCATCACCACCCCCGTCACCGAGGACCTCCTGCACGGCCACCTCGACGTCGAGCACACCCGCCGCGGCCTGCTGCCGCACCGCCTGCCCGCCGCCGCCCGCCGCCGCATCCCGGACGAGCAGCTCGCGATGGCCGAGTCCCAGCCCTCCGGCGTCCGGCTCGCCTTCCGCACCCGCGCCACCACCGTCACCCTGCACGCCGTCCCGACCAAGCGCGCCTACCCGGGCGTCCCGACCGTCCCGGACGGCGTCTACGACCTCCTGGTGGACGGCCGGCTCACCGCCCGGACCGGCATCCCCGGCGGCAACCTGCGCACCGTCGACCTCGCCACCGGCCGCTTCGAGCTGACCGAAGGGCCCTCCGGCAGCGCCCGGTTCACCGGCCTGCCGGAGCGGGACAAGACCGTCGAGATCTGGCTGCCGCACACCGAGACCACCGAACTCGTCGCCCTCGACACCGACGCCCCGATCGAGCCGTTGCCGGCCGGCACCCGCAAGCGCTGGCTGCACCACGGCAGTTCGATCAGCCACGGCTCCAACGCGGCCCACCCGACCGGCACCTGGCCCGCCCTGGTCGCCCACCACGCGGGCCTGGACCTGACCAACCTCGGCTTCGGCGGCGGCGCCCTGCTCGACCCGTTCACCGCGCGCGCCATCCGCGACGCCCCGGCGGACCTGATCAGCCTCAAGCTCGGCATCAACGTGGTGAACAGCGACCTGATGCGGCTGCGCGCCTTCACCCCGGCCGTCCACGGCTTCCTCGACACCGTCCGGGACGGCCACCCGACCACGCCGCTGCTGGTCGTCTCCCCGCTGCTGTGCCCGCTCCACGAAACCGTGCCGGGCCCGCTCGCCCCCGACTTCAGCAGTGGCACCCTGCGCTTCCGCGCCACCGGCGACCCGGCCGACGTCGCCGCCGGCCGCCTCACCCTCACCGTCGTCCGCGCCGAACTGGCCCGCATCGTCGCCGACCGCCGCGCCGACGGCGACCACCACCTGCACCACCTGGACGGCCTGGCCCTCTACGGCGAGCCCGACCACGACGCGCACCCGCTCCCCGACGGCCTCCACCCCTCCCCGGAGGCCCACCGGCTGATCGCCGAGCGCTTCGCCGCCCTCGCCCTCGCCCCCGGCGGCCCGCTGGCGCCGGGCACGGCTGCGCCCGACTCCCGTACGGGAGACGGGGGGTGAGAGGCCGGGCCGAGCGGCTCAGGCGGCGACGGCCAGAGGCGCCGGGAGCGCGAGCGCGGTGACGACGGTGCCGTGGCGCACGGCCCAGGTCCCGGTGCGGACCACCGGCTGGTGCGGATGCCGGGCCGTGAAGGTGCCGTCGGCGCGCACGGCGACGGTGATGGCCGCGAGCGGCGCCCAGGTGCCGGTCAGCGGATGGACGGCCTTGTAGGCGGCCTCCTTGGCGCTGAACAGGACGGTGTCCCACGGGGCCCCGCCCTCGGGCAGCAGCGCCAGGCCGTCCCGCTCGGCCGCGCTGCTGACCAGTTGCAGCACGCCCCCGGGAAGCGGCCGGGCCGGCTCGGCGTCGATCCCGAGCGAGCGGAGCCGGCCGGTCCCGGCGACGGCGCAGGCCGTGTACCCGTCCGTGTGGGTGATGCTGCCCGTGACACCCGCCGGCCACCGGGGCGCCCCGCCGGGCCCGGGCAGCAGCGGCACCGGAGGGTGCCCGAGCGCACCGAGCGCCTGGCGGGCGAGCGCCCGGGCGGTGGCGAACTGCCGGCGGCGGCGCGGTGAGCGGTCCCGGATGTACGCCGCCTCCGTCGGCAGCAGCCGCTCCTCGGACGGGAGGCCGAAGGACTCGGCGCAGTGGACGTGCGGCGGGAGCAGCGCGGCCAGGACGTCGGCGGTGGCGGTGGTCACGGTCGTCAGCGGCCGGTCGTGACCAGCTGGTGGATGCGGTGCGCGAGGAGCCGCGGGGCCTCCAACGGCACCATGTGGCCGGTGTCGGGAATCCGGTGCAGGTCGGCGTGCGGCAGCGCCGCGGCGAGCTCCTGGCTGAAGCTGGGCTTCACGATCTTGTCCTCGGTGCCGGTGACGACCGCCGTCGGCGCCGTGATCCCGGCCAGCCCCGGCCGCTGGTCCATCTCCTGGGTCGAGGCGAAGCAGGCGGCCCGCACCGCCGGTGAGGTGCTGGCGAACAGCAGGCGGTTGGCCTCCCGCGCCGGCAGCGAGGCGCTCGGCCCGTGTGTCCCGCTGAGCAGCCGGCGGCCCAGCCACGGCGTCCGCAGGGCCCGGCTGAACAGCTTCGACCCCATCATCCTGACCTCGTTCGCGGGCGTGTTCTGCCCGTGCGAAGCCGTCGACACCAGCACCAGCCCGGCCAGCTGCCCGACACTCGCGCCGGCCTCGGCGCCCTTCGGATCCTTAGTGCTTTTCGCGTCCGACAGCGCCGCTGCCCAGGCCAGCGCGGCGTACCCGCCGCCGGAGTGCCCCACCACAACGACCGGCTGCCCCGGTGCGAGGAGCGTCCCGACCACGGTGTCCAGGTCCCGCGCCAGCCGCTCGATGCTGATCGGCTCCCGCCCGGACGTCGAGGAGGCGTGCCCGCGCTGGTCGTACGTGGCCACCGTGTGCCCGGCCGCCGCGAGCTGCTGCGCGACGGCGTGCCAGACCGTCCGGCTCGCGGCCCACCCGTGGACGAGCAGCACCAGCGGGCGGCTCGGGTCCGGCCGGCCCGGCTGGTGGACCGTGACGGCGAGCTTCGCGTGGTCGTCGGTGGTCGCGGTGCGGTCGGTGGTGGTGACGGACTGCTGGGCGGGGAGCACGGGGATCTCGGTGATGGTCACTGGTGGCCTCCTTCTCCGGTGGCGGTTCTCAGCGCTGGCTGTCGAGGTGGCGCTGGAGGTTGCTGAGGGCGTGCTGGGTGGCGGTGGTGTGCTTGGTGGTGAGGTTGGTGAGCTTGTGGAGAACCTTGGCCAGGCCGTGCGGCGTGGTGGCGAAGGTGATGGTGAGGAGGGTCTGGGCGCCGTCGTTGCGCGGGGTCAGCTGGTAGGTCGTGGTGCCGTGGAAGCTCCCCGTGTGCTTCTGGGTGAGCAGGGCGTTCGGGGTCACGTCGGTCGTGGTGGAGGTGAACCGGAGCTTGGGGCCCGGCTTGCCCACGCCCGCGGGGTGGATCGTGGTCGTCGTGGTGCCGCCGGGGTGCTGCGGGCCGGTGGGGCCGGGCTGGTGGGTGTTGTGGGGGTGCCACCAGGTGGTCCTGCCGTTGAGTTCGTCGACGATCGCGTTCCAGACCTCGTGGACGGGGTGGTCGAGAACGGTCCGGTCGGTGTGGTGGATGGCCTGCATGGGGAATCGGGCCTTTCACTCGGCGAATTGGGGATCTGGCGGTTTCGGCGGGGGGCTTGGGAATCCGGTGAATGCGTCGAATTGGTGGTTGTGGTTGGTTGGTGGGTGGGGGGTGGTGTTAGGGGAAGATGTTGTGGCCGGGGGTGAGGGTGTGGGTGGGGTCGTAGGTGTTTTTGGCGTTGGTGAGGGT
>NZ_JBISAI010000014.1:221836-241989 GCF_044391605.1 Kitasatospora sp. NPDC018619 | reverse complement strand
AGATCGAACCGCACGGCCCCATCGAGACCGAAGCAGCCCGCCGCCTCGCCGACGACCTCAACAACCAGTAGTCATCTGTTAACCCAACACTTTCTCAGGCGCAGGCGACCTGGGTGCCGGGGATACCGACGATGCCCGAGTTGCTGGCCTCGCCGCCCTGGTACTCGTAGTACAGGTAGGAGTAGAAGTCGATCCGGGTGGCGGGCCCGCAGGCCGAGTCGGGGGCGACGGTGTACGTCACCGTGAAGGCGCTGCTGGCGCCCGGGGCGAGCGGCACGTTGTAGCGGGCGATGCCTCCGTGGACGTTGTCGCTGCACCCGTTGGTCTGGGTCCCGCAGGCGGTCGCGGTGAACTTGAGCCCGGCCTGCAGCCCGGTGGCGTAGGTCTCCTGGACGCTCTGGTAGACGAACTGGATCGGGGTGTCGTACGGGTTGGTGAGCGTCATGGTGACGGTGAACTCACCACCCCTCACGGTCGTCTGCTTGTCGGAGACGGCCGTGAGGGGCAGTGGGCCGTCGGCCCGGGCGGCGGGGGCGGCGGAGAGGAGCAGACCGACGACGAGGGCCGGACACGCGGCGAGCGCGGCACGACGCGGATGTGTTCTGCGCATGCCCAAGGAGCGTAGGCCCTGCCCCCGCCGGGGTTGCCCTCCTCGGCCCCGGTCCGTACCGACGCAGGACCGCCGAGCGGACACCGCGCACCCCACCACCCGCGTTCCGCCCCCACCGACCCGTCCGGAGGCCTATGCTTCGCCGCCCTCCCCGGCGCCGCCCCGCTCAGCCGCAGGGCGGCAGGACGTCGCAGAGCGCGCCGAGCGCCGCCGGGTAGGCGTGGTCCGGGGGCGTGGCGTAGCCGACCACCAGGCCGTCGACGGCGGGCATCGCCTCCTCGCCGATCGCCGGGTGGCGGTAGTCGGCGAGCCCCTCGACGGCCAGGCCCCGGTAGGCCGCGGCCTTGAGCACCGAGCGCTCGGTGCCCGGCTCCAGGCGCAGCACCGCGTGCAGGCCGGCCGCGATGCCGGAGACCTCGACGTGCGGGGCGCGGGCGGCCAGCGCGGCCACCAGCTGGTCGCGGCGCTCCCGGTAGCGGCGGCGCATCCGGCGCACGTGCCGGTCGTAGCCGCCGGAGTCGATGAACTCGGCGAGGGTCAGCTGGTCGAGGGCGCTGGCCCAGCCCTCGCGTTCGCCCTTGGCGGCGAGCGCCCGGTCCACCAGGTGGTCGGGCAGCACCATCCAGCCGAGCCGCAGCGCGGGGCTCAGGCTCTTGCTGGCGCTGCCGAGGTAGACGACCCGTTCGGGGTCGAGCCCCTGGAGGGCGCCGACCGGCTGGCGGTCGTAGCGGAACTCCCCGTCGTAGTCGTCCTCCAGGACCAGCCCGCCGCGCCCGCGCGCCCAGTCGACCACCGCGGCGCGGCGGCCCGGGTGCAGCGGGCCGCCGGTGGGGAACTGGTGGGCGGGGGTGAGCAGGGCCGTCCGGACGTCCGGGCGGTGCGCCAGGTCGCCCGTCCGGGCGCCCCGTTCGTCGATCGGCAGCGGGACGGCGGTGACGCCCGCGGCGGCCAGCAGTCCGCGGTGGAAGCCCAGTCCGTACGCCTCCACGGCCAGCGGGCCGTGCTCGGCGGGCGGCAGGACGGGCACGGCGCCGTCGAAGAGCAGCCGCAGTGCGTGGGCGAAGCCGGAGCAGACCACGATCCGGTCGGGGTCGGTGCGCACGCCCCGGGCGCGGGCGAGGTAGTCGGCGAGGACGGTGCGCAGTTCGCGGCGGCCCTGCGGGTCCCCGGGCCCGAAGGCTTCGTTGGGGGCGGCGGTGAGGGCCCGGCGGGCTGCGGCGAGCCAGGCGGTGCGCGGGAAGGAGGCGGCGTCGGGCTGGCCCTGGCGCAGGTCGTGGGCGGGGCCGGGGCGGCGGGAGGGCCGGCGGGGCCGGGCCCGCGGGACGGGAGCGGCGCGTTCGGCGACGGCGGTGCCGGAGCCCTGGCGGGCGGTGAGCCATCCCTCGGCGACGAGTTCGGCGTAGGCCTCGGCGGCGGTGTTGCGGGCCAGGCCGAGGTCGGCCGCGAGGGTGCGATAGGGCGGCAGCCGGGTGCCGGGCGTCAGTCTGCCGCTGCGGATCGCCTCGCGCAGGGCCGCCATCAGCGCGGCGCGTCGGCCGCCGCCGGCGGGGAGGTCGAGGTGAAGGTCGCTGCCGGTCGGGTGGGCGGGCTCGGAGGGGTGCGTGCCCCGCGTGTCCGTCATGGTCACGCACCCTACCGGCCCCCTCCCGGGCGCTCTCCGGGCGGCTGCCCCGGCCGGAGGGGGCGGCGGCGGCCGTCTCCCGGGGAACGACGGCCCGCGGCCGGGGCCCTCGCCTACGGGACGACGGTGACCGGCCAGCGGCCGGCCTTGACCAGCCGGACGGCCACCGAGCCGATCACCTTGTGGCCGGCCTGCTCGGAGACGCCGACCACCACGGCGTCGGCGCGCAGCTCGTCCGCGAGCTTGGCGAGGCCGCCGTACGGGTCGCCGCGCATGGTCAGGAAGCGCCACTCCACCTGCCACACCTCGCGCACCCGCTGCTCGGCCTCGCGCAGCGCGGCCAGCAGCTCGTCGGCGATCTCCTGGGTGGTCTCCTCCACCGCGGCCCCGGCCAGGGCGGTCGCGGCGCCGAGGATCGGCTGGATGTACGCCACCGCGAGGAGGGCGCCCTGCCGGCGGGCCAGTCCGGCGGCGTAGGCGGTGGCGCGCCAGGAGGAGTCCGAGCCGTCCAGGCCGGCCAGGATCACCCGGGGGCCGTCGGTGCCCAGCTCGAATCCCGTGGGCGCGGCCGCGGGCTGCCGGCCCCCGGCCCCGGTCGGCGCTCCCGCCGCGGCGCCCCCGCCCGTACCGGCGGACGCCTCTCCCGCGTCCGCCGTGTCCGCTGCATCGCTGTCGTTGCTCATGGGCCGAGGCTATGCCCGCCACGGGGAGTGACGACAGCGGGCGCCCCGGGTGAGGGCTGTGGCGCGGGCCACCCGGGCCGGCGGGCGCGGCGCCGGGACCGGCACCGGCGGCTGGCCGGCCGTCACGCGCTGTCGACCGTGTGGGCGGGCTCACAGCGCTCCCCAGCCGGGTCGGGAGTGGCGCGGGCCACTTCCCGGGCCTCTTTGATCTTGTAAATGGGTGCAAATCGTACGAAATCGCTACATTTTCTTGATCCTTACGCCCGGTAACAGGCCTCTGACGTGGCTAAACCTTCGAATCCTTGAAACCACCACGACTGCCCCCGTAACTTCGAACTCGTTGCACCGAGCGACCGCTCCGGCCGGGCCCACCGCCCCCGGGCAGCACGGTGCAGGACCACGCGAGTGACGTGTCCCCGAAACCGACGGCCTTCCGAGGGCCTGGTTCCGCGTGCTCGCAGCCCCCCTCCGAAAGGAAATCCATGACCTTCCGTAACGAGACTGCCGCTGCCACCACCACTGCCACCCCGAAGCGCCGCAACCGCGTCCGGATGGCTCTGATGGCCGGGGCGCTCACCGCCCTGCCGGTGGCCGGCCTCGTCACGGCCACCAGCGCCTCCGCCGCGCCGGCATCGGTCTGGGACAAGGTCGCCGCCTGCGAGGCGACCGGCAACTGGGCCATCAACTCCGGCAACGGCTTCTACGGCGGCCTGCAGTTCACCTCCAGCACCTGGGCCGCCTTCGGTGGCACCGCGTACGCCCCGCAGGCCCACCAGGCCACCAAGGCGCAGCAGATCGCCATCGGCGAGAAGGTCCTCGCCGCCCAGGGCCCCGGCGCCTGGCCGGTCTGCTCCGTCAAGGCCGGTCTGACCAAGTAAGGCCGCGCGCCACGAGGCCGCCGCACCCCGCTCCGGGGTGCGGCGGCCTCGTCGCGTTCCCGGAGCCGGGCCGGGCGGAACCGGGGTCGGCGGAACGGCCGCCGGCGGGCCGGGGGCGGGCGGCCCGGACGCCGCGGCGGCACGGTGGCCGGGCGCCGGTCACACCGGCCGGGGCGGGAGCGGCAGCGGGAGGGCCGGCAGGCCGTCGATGCTGGTGCCGACCAGCGGCTTGCGCGCGCAGTAGGCGCCGAACTCCTCCTCGCCCTGGCGGTCGAAGTAGCGGACGTGCAGGTCGCGGTCCTCCCGGTACTCCATGAACGGCACCGCGTACCCGCAGGAGTCGCTGACCCGCTCGGCCCGGACCAGCACGATCGCCCGCAGCGCGGAGCCGTCCGCGGACGCGTCGAAGCGGCCGAGCAGCTCGGCGAACCGCGGGTCGTCCCGGAAGACCGGCTCGCCGCGCCCGTGCACCCGCACCACCGTCGGCGGGCCCTCGAAGGCGCACCACATCAGGGTGATCCGGCCGTTCTCCCGCAGGTGGGCGACGGTCTCGGCCTGGGAGCCGCCGAAGTCCAGGTAGGCGAGGGTGAGTTCGTCGATCACGACGAGCGTGCCGGACCGGCCCTTGGGCGAGAGGTTGACATGCCCGTCGGCGGCGAGCGGGGCGGTGGCCACGAAGTAGACCGGCTGGCGCTCGATGAACGCGCGCAGCCGGCCGTCGATGCTTTCGTACTGCTTTCCCATGGCCGCCATCATCCCCCGCCCCGGCGGGGCGGGACAGGGGGTTCCGGGCGCCGGCCCCGGCGCCGCAACGCCGGCGCCCCGGCCTCCGGGGCGTCCGTGCACGGACGAACGCCGCTGCCCCGCCCGGCACGCTCGACGGGCCCGGCCGGTACGGGGGCCGGCCGTTCTCGGAACGGGCGCGGGCGGGGCCGCGGGGGGCAGTCGGTCACTGCTTCATGTAGACGCTGTCCATGAACTCGATGATCTGCTGGTCGGTCAGCCGCTGGCCGTCGCGGTGGCCCATCGCCAGGTCGGCCTCGCTGATCATGCCGACCAGCCGGTCCCCGTCGATCACCGGGATGCGCCGGATCTGGTGCTGCTCCATCTTGCGCAGCACCGCCTCGATGCTGTCCTCGGCACGCACGCAGTGCAGGTGGCCGGCCAGGTCCATGGCCGTCATGGTGGCCGGGTCCTTGCCCTCCGCGATACATCGCAGCACGATGTCGCGGTCGGTGATGATGCCGTGGAGCTTCTGGTCGTCGCCGCAGATCGGCAGCGCGCCCACGTGCTTGTCGCGCATCATCCGCGCGGCCTCGGCCAGCGTCTGGTGGGCGCCGATGCACTGGGCGCCGGTGTGCATGATGTCTCGGGCGGTGGTCACGGGGACTCCTTCGTCGGTGGTTCCCCCCGCTGCTCCCCCCGCTGCTCCCCCCGCGCCCCCCGGCGGTGCTCCCGGGCTCCCGCCATCGGGGCGGAAGGGGGTGACCGCGCCCTCACCATAAGCACGGCCGCCTCCTCCCGCGACCCCGGCCCGGCGCCCGGAGCCGTCCTCCACCGATACTGGAGGGGTGACCACGGATGCCGCGGGGGCGGTGGACGAGGCCCTCCGGGCCCGGCCGCCGGCCGCGCTGCGCCCGTACCTGGCCTGGTACTCCGGCTACCGGCAGCGCGGCCTCGCCCCCGCCGTGCACCGCGGCCTGCCCTCCCCGTACCTGACCTTCGTGCTCACCCTCGACGAGCCGCTGGTGGTCGCCCGGCACCCGGACCCGGCCCAGCCGCCCGGCAGCTACGCCGCGGTGCTCGGCGGCCTGCACACCACACCCGCGCTGATCACCCACGAGGGCGCGCAGTCCGGGGTGCAGGTCGCCGTGCACCCGCTCGCCGCCCGGGCGCTGTTCGGGCTGCCCGCCGGGGAGTTGGCCGGGCTCGACGTGCCCGCCGACGAGGTGCTCGGCCGGCTCGTCCCGCGCCTGCGGGAACGGCTGTGTGCCGCGGACGGCTGGGCGGAGCGGTTCGCCGCGCTCGACGGGGCCCTGCTGCGCGCCGTGCGCCCCTCCGGACGGATCCCGCCCGAGGTCGGCTGGGCCTGGCAGGCCCTGCGGCGCAGCCACGGGGCGCTGCCCGTCGCGGAGCTGGCCCGGGAGACCGGCTGGAGCACCCGGCACCTCCGCGAGCGGTTCCGCCGGGAGACCGGGCTGACCCCCAAGGCCGCCGCCCGGGTGATGCGCTTCGACCGCGCCCGGCGTCGGCTGGCCGCGGCCGGACCGCCGCCCCGGCTCGCGGAACTCGCCGTGCAGTGCGGGTACTTCGACCAGGCGCACCTGGCCCGTGAGTTCCGGGCGCTGGCCGGGATCCCACCGAGCGGCTGGCTGGCGGCGGAGGGGGCGGAGCAGGCGAAGTTCCGAAACGTCCAAGGCGGGGCGCCGGGGGCGGGCGCAGAGTGGGAGACGGAAGCCCTCGCGCTTCCCCGCCGTCCGCCCTTCCCGAGGAGTGAGTGACCCATGGACGCCACCGAGACCCCGGCCCCGCAGGTCTGGCCGAGCCTGCGCGCCACCGACGCCCGCGCCCTGATCCGCTTCCTGGTCGACGCCTTCGGCTTCGAGGAGGTCGTCACCTACGGTGAGGGCGACTTCGTCGCACACGCCGAACTCGCCTGGCCCGAGGGCGGCGGCGTGATGCTCGGCTCCGACCGCGAGCAGCCCGAGGGCGCCGAGCCCTGGCCGGGCCGGCCGGGCGGCTTCACCGCGTACGTGGTCACCGCCGACCCGGACGCCGTGCACGCCCGGGCGGTCGCCGCCGGGGCCCGGATCACCACCGGGCTGTACGAGACCGACTACGGCTCGCGCGACTTCGCGGCCGCCGACCCGGAGGGCAACCGCTGGTACTTCGGCACCTACCCGGGCTCGCCCCGGCCGGCCGTCCGCCCGCGGGGGTGAGGCCGTGCGCACGCCCGTGGAGCGGCCGCGCGAGCCCTGGGGGCGGCCCGCCGGAAGCGGTGGAGGCGGACCGTGCCGCAGCTGACGGTGGACGGGCGCACCCTCGCCCTCTCGCACCTGGACAAGGTGTACTACCCGCGCACCGGCACCGCCAAGGGCGAGGTGCTGCGCTACTACGCCGCCGTGCACGAGGCGCTGCTCCCGCATCTGCGCGACCGCCCGGTCTCCTTCCTGCGCTGCCCCGACGGCGTCGAGGCGGAGGTGTTCGTCGCCAAGAACCCGCCGCCCGGCACCCCGGCGTGGGTGCGCACGGTCGACGTGCCGAGCAGCGGCGGCGAACTGCGCCAGGTGGTGCTGGAGGACGGCGCCGCGCTGCTGGCGCTCGCCAACCTGGGCTGCCTGGAGCTGCACGTCCCGCAGTGGCACGCGGCCGCACCCGCCCTCGCCGACCGGCTGGTGCTGGACCTGGACCCCGGCGAGGGCGCCGACGTGCTGACCTGCCGCACGGTGGCGCTGCTGCTGCGCGAGCGGCTGGCGGCGGACGGCCTGGCGGCCTGGGTGAAGACCTCCGGCTCCAAGGGCCTGCACCTGCTGGTCCCGGTCGAGCCCACGCCGAGCCCCCGGGTCTCCGCGTACGCGAAGGCGCTGGCCGCCGCCCTGGAGGTCGAGCACCCGGACCTGGTGGTGCACACCATGGCCAAGGCCCGCCGCCGGGGCCGGGTCCTGGTCGACTGGTCGCAGAACAACGCCAAGAAGACCACCGCCGCGCCGTACACCCTGCGGGCCAGGGCGCGGCCGACCGTCTCCACCCCGGTGGACTGGGCGGAGCTGGAGCGGGCCGACGATGCCCGGGACCTGGCCTTCACCCTCGCCGAGGTCCCCGAGCGGCTGGCCGCGCACGGCGACCTGCTCGCCCCGCTGCTGGATCCCGAGCGGGCCCGGCCGCTGCCCGGGGAGCCCTCGGCGGCGGACCGGGCACCGGCGGCGGGCCGGGCGCGGACGACGGGCCGGGCGCCGACGGCGGGACAGGTGTTGCACCCGCCCGTCGAGGTGATGCGGCCCGCCGCCGTGACCGCCGTCCCGGCGGCCGACGGCCTGGGCGGCGGGGGCGTGCAGTACGAGCTGAAGCTGGACGGGTTCCGCTGCGTCGCGTTCGCCCGGGGCGGGCGGCCCGCGTACCTCCAGTCCCGCAGCGGCCGCGACCTCGCCCCCGAGTTCCCGCCGATCGCCGCCGCCGTCGCCCGGCTGCCGGAGGGCCTGGTGCTGGACGCCGAGCTGGTCGCCTGGCGCGGCGGCCGGTTCGCCTTCGGCGAGCTGCTGCGCACCCGCCGGGCCCGGGCCGCCGCCCCCGAGGTCTCGCTCGGCCTGATCGCCTTCGACGTGCTGGCGCTGCCCGGGCGCGACGTCCGGCGCCTCCCGCTCACCGACCGCCGCCGGCTGCTGCTCGCCGCGCTCGCCGAGGTCCCGCCCCCGATCCAGCCGGTGATGGCCACGACGGACCGGGCGGAGGCGCTGGAGTGGATGGAGCGGCTCGCCGACACCGGGGTGGAGGGGCTGGTCTGCAAGGCCCTGGCGGCGCCGTACCGCCCCCGCGGCGCGGCCCGGGTCTGGGTCAAGTACCGCCGCAGCGACACCCTGGACGCCACCGTCCGTGCCGTCACCGGCCCGGCCGGCCACCCCCATGCGCTGGTCCTGCGGCTGGACGACGGCCGGGTCCTGCTGACCACCCCGCGGCTCACCCCGGTCCAGTCCCGCGAGGTCGCCGAGGTCGTCCGCCCGCTGCTCGGCCCGCCGGCCACCGACCCCGAGCACGGCCCGGTCCACCCGCTGACCGGCCCGCTGCGCGCCGAACTCACCCTCACCGGCCGCCCGCCGACAGCCACCTTCGTCCGCCTCCGGGGCGACTGACGCCCGGCGTCACCGCCCGGGCTTCGCCGTGGCGTGGGCGAACTCGGTCACGAAGGCGTCGTCGAACAGCGGCAGGTCGCCCGGCTCGCGGCTGGTGACGAGCGGCCCTGGCCCGTCGTGGCAGACGTGGACCGGCTCGTCCACCCAGTGGGCCCCGGCGTTGACCAGGTCGGTGCGCAGGCTGGGCCAGGAGGTGAGGGTGCGGCCGCGCACGGCGTCGGCCTCGACGAGCGTCCAGGGAGCGTGGCAGATCGCCGCGACCGGGCGCCCGGCGGCGCACCACGCGTGCAGGAAGGCGACCGCCGGGCGGTCCAGCCGCAGCCGGTCGGGGTTGGCGACGCCACCGGGCAGCACCAGCCCGTCGTAGTCGGCCGGGTCGGCGTCGGCGACCGTGGCGTCCACGGCGAAGGTGTCGCCCGGCGCGCGGTGCCGGACGGCCTGCACCCGGCCCGGCCCGGTGGACAGCAGCCGCGGGGTGCCGCCGGCCTCGGCGACGGCCTGCCAGGGGTCGGTCAGTTCCACCTGCTCGACCCCGTACGGCGCGACCAGGAAGGCGATCGTCCGGCCGGTCAGCGTGGTGGACGGCCAGCCCATGGCGCGCTCGCTCAGCGCGGGTGCGGTGCGGCCAGGTCGACGGCCCCGGGCGGGGCGGAGCTGAGCCTGGCGCGCGGGCAGTCGAGGTGGACGGTGCGGTCGAGGTGGTCGAGCCGGGCGACCAGCCCGGCCGGGACGAGCACCCGGGCCCCGGGCACCCAGGGCTCGGCGTCGACCAGCAGGTGGTCCCCGGCGTCCTGTTCGACCCGGCCGACCGGGCCGTCGGTGGCGAGCACCTCGTACCCGACCAGCGTGAGGTCGGCGGCGGGGTGGGAGCCCGGGCGGTGCTCCCAGAGGTCGGTGGTCATCGCATCACGCCTCCGGACGGTCCCAGGGCCGCCGCTCGCGGCCCTCCCGGCGTTCCCGGCGTTCCACGGCCCCGGCCGGGTCCACCGCTCCGATGCCCTCGCGGCCCTCGCGGCGGCGGCGCAACAGCTCGGCCGCGGCGACGGCGGCCGCCACCGTGGCGACCCAGACCACGCCGAGCGCCACCAGCACGGCGGTGGCCGGGGTCCGCAGCCCCAAGCCGAGGCAGAGCATCGTCATCAGCAGGGCGGTCAGCACCACCCCCGCGGAGAACCCGCGCCGGACCGCGCGCAGCACGCCCCGGACCCGGCCGGGCGGCTTGGCACCCATCGTGCTCAGCTTCCGGTCGAGCCGTGTGTCCTGGCGCAGATCGGACTCGATCTCCTCGAGGAGCCGCCGCTCCCATCCGCTCAACGCGGGTCCGTCCATCTCGGTCACCTCCGACACTTCCGGTGACGTGCTCGCACCCGGGCGGTTGCCCGGTACGGGCTCGCGCTAACCGTTCCGGGCGCCGCCTGTTGCGGCGCCGACGGGCCCGAACGCCCGGGGACGGGCGAGCAGGCTGTCGTCCAGGACGCCCAACAGGGCGGCGGCGTCGCGGTGGACCTCGGCCGCGCCCGCGGCCCGCAGCTCGGGGCCGGTCTCCCGGCCGGCCGCCAGGGCGACGCACGGCACCCCGGCCCGCCGCGCCGCCCGTACCTCGCGCACGCTCCCGGCGACGGCCACGGCGTGCGAGGGCCTGCCGTCCACCAGGTCGAGCGCGGCCCGCACCGGGTCGCCCCCGGGATCGGCCACGGTCAGCACCGGAGCCCCGGCGGGCCCGGGGCCGGTCAGCACCACCGTCCACCCCCGGGCGGCGCACTCCCGCAGCAACTCGGCACCGCCGGGCAGCGCGGGCTGCCACCAGTCGGTACCGAAGAGGGCCGCCGAGACCACCGTCATGACCACCGCTCCCGTTCGCGTTCCGTTGACGGGCGACGCACCGGACGCTCCCTTCCAGGTTAGGTCGCTCCCCCGCCGGGCGCGCAGCCTGCGCTCCCGGAGCCCACCGGGCCGCCGGGGGCCGGCTCCGCGACGCGCCGCGGCTCCACGGCCAGCGACCTCCCGGCGGTGGTCGG
The DNA here is from genome assembly GCF_044391605.1 of Kitasatospora sp. NPDC018619. Taxonomy (NCBI): domain Bacteria; kingdom Bacillati; phylum Actinomycetota; class Actinomycetes; order Kitasatosporales; family Streptomycetaceae; genus Kitasatospora; species Kitasatospora sp. NPDC018619. The sequence continues at coordinate 231,332 of NZ_JBISAI010000014.1, read as the reverse complement.
TGCACGCCGCCGGGCCCGCCGCCGCGCGTGCACGCCCTCGCTCCGGGGCGCGGGCCGGCCCCGGAGCAGGGGCGGTGGCCGCGCGCGCCGGTGCCGACGGACGGCCCCCGCGGAAACGGACTGGTGGGCGGTGCTCCGTTGGCCCTAGGGTGTCGCCCCGTCACATTGGTCCAGTCCAGGAGTCCGTTCCCCGATGACATCACCCGCCGTGTACCGCTCGTCGAGAGCCGCCGCCACCGCCGCCACCGTCCTGCTCGCCGTGAGCGGCGCCGAGGCGCTCGCCTCGCTCGGCACCGCCGTGCGCCTGTACGGGCAGGTCGGCGACGTCGCCGACGGCGTGGAGGTGGCCGACGGCTCCGCGCTGATGGACACCGCGAACCTCTACGACAGCATCAGCATGCTCCAGCTGGTGACGCTGGTGGCGACGGCGGCCGCCTTCATCACCTGGTTCTACCGGGTCCGGGTGAACGCCGAGGTCCTCGACCCGAACGGCCACCGGTTCCGGCGCGGCTGGGCGGTCGGCGGCTGGTTCACCCCGGTGGTCCTGCTCTGGTTCCCCCGGCAGATCGCGGGCGACACCTGGCAGGCCAGTACCCGGCCGGACGCCTCCGGGGTGCGCCCGATCGCCCCGCAGACCCTGCTCAACCTCTGGTGGGCCACCTTCCTGCTGTTCAACGCCCTCGACCGGTACGGCAGCAACTACCTGAGCTCGGCGAAGTACCCGGACACCTACCAGCAGGCCGTCGGCTGGCTGGTCGCCGCCGCCCTGACGGAGCTGGCCTGCGCCGTCTTCGCCGTCCTGCTGGTCCGCAGGCTGACGGCGATGCAGGAGGAGCGCGTCGCCGAGTCCGCCGCTCCCGCGTTCGGGGCCTACGGCGGCACCGTCGTCGGCTGAGGGCACCGCGCGGGCCCGGGCTCGCGCGCGGACGCTCAGTCCGTGAACGGGTCCGTGGCCAGCCGGGCGTGCAGGTGCTCGTCGGTGTACTCGCGCCCGGGGTAGCGGTACGAGGCGCGCAGGGTGCCCTCGTACGGGAAGCCGGCCCGCTCGGCGACCCGGCAGGAGGCCTCGTTGGCGACGGCGTGGTAGAGCTCGACCCGCCGCACGCCGGCCCGCTCCACGGCCCAGCGGGTGACGGCGGCGGCGGCCCGGGTGGCCAGGCCCCGGCCGCGGGCGGCGGCGAGCAGCCAGTAGCCGAGCATGGCCACGCCGTCCTCCCGGTCGGTCCAGCCCAGGTAGGCGTTGCCGCACAGGCGGCCGTCGGCGGCGTCGATGACGGCGAAGGAGGCCGCGCTGCCGTCGGCCCACCGGGCCTCGCAGCGGTCCAGGTAGGCCGCGGGGTCGACCGGGCCGGCGGCGCCGAGCGGGCTCCAGCGGGCGACGGCCGGGTCGGCGTCCGCGGCGACCAGGGCGGGCGCCACGCCGCCCGGCAGGTCGAGGCCGTGCCCCCACGGGCGCAGCAGGGCGTCGCCGAGGTCGAGGACGGCGGGGCGGAAGGCCCGGAGGCCGGTGGCGGGGTCGCTGGTGGTCATCCCGTCTTCCTACCCCCGCTCCCCCGGCGCCGCCATCGAATATCCGCCGCCGGGCCCGGACCTCCACCGCGCTCCGGTCGGAGGCCGGGCCCGGGCGCCGGGGTACGGCGGACGTCCGCGCGGGAGCGGGTCAGCTCCGGGCCGGGTAGCCGTTCTCCACCGGCCGGAGCACGGTCGGCCTGGCCGGGCCGCCGGGCAGCAGGGCGGCGTCGAGCCGGTCCTGCAGGCCCCCGGCCGGGCTGGTCGAACCACGGCCCGACCGGGCCGGCGTGCACCGTGAAGGCCTTGACCACCGGCAGTCGTGGTCGTTGCAGGCGGCCGGCAGGTGCTTCCGGCCGCCCTGGCCGCCGTTGCCGGCCGGGTCGTCGTACTCGGCCGGGAAGTCCGAAGGCGCACGGCGTCCCCGTCGAACGGGTCAGCGGTCGGGAGGAGAGCCACGGAGGAGCGCTCTGCTGACCCTCCGTGGCTGGTTCGACACCGGGCCATCGGATCATCTGACCGCCCGTCAACATGACGCTGGAGACCACTCGCTCGACCCCGCGGATTCGACCGAGGCCGGGGCACCGGGCCCGGCGCCCGGCGAGGACGGGCGGTTCGGCGCCGAGCGGCTCACCTGCCCGGCGCGACCTTCCCGACCAGGTGCATCAGCCGGTCCAGGGCGTCCCGGGAGTTCGGCTCGGTGAGGTTCACCATCAGGCGGAACGCGATCTTCAGCAGGGCCGGGTGGCCGAGCCCGGCGGCCCCGGCCGCGCCCAGCAGCCTGGGGCGGCCCAGCAGGTCGGCGGCCAGCCGGCCGAGCGCGAAGTAGCCGGCGTAGGCGGACTGCAGCGCCTGCGGGTAGGCGCGCAGGGCGAGTTCGCGGCCGCGGTCGGTACGGCGGGCGAGGGCCTGGACGATGGTCTCGGCGGCGTAGCGGCCGGACTCCATCGCGTAGGCGATGCCCTCGCCGGTGCCCGGGCTGACGGTGCCGCCCGCGTCGCCGACCAGCAGCAGGCCGTCGGCGTAGTGCGGCCGGCGGTTGAGGCCCATCGGCAGGGCGGCGCCGCGGATCGGCTCGGTGACCGCGTCGGGGGTGTAGCCGTACTCCGGGGGCAGCCGCGCGCACCAGCGGCGCAGCAGCTCCCGCCAGTCCACGTCGGCCTTGGCGGTGTCGAGGACCCCGAGGCCGACGTTGGCGGTGCCGTCGCCCATGCCGAACACCCAGGCGTAGCCGGGCAGCAGGCGCCCGTTGCGGTCACCGGGGCCGCGTAGGTCGAGCCAGGCCTCCAGGTAGCGGTCGTCGTGGCGCGGGGTGGTGAAGTAGGTCCGGTACGCGACGCCCATGGCACGGTCGGTGCGGCGGTAGCGGCGCATCGCCACCGACAGCCGGGTGGAGTTGCCGTCGGCGGCCACCACGACCGGTGCCCGGTAGGAGACCGGCCGGCGCTCCTCGCCCAGCTTCGCGGCGACGCCGACGATCCGGCCGGTCCGCTCGTCCAGCACCGGCCCGCTGACGTTCGCGCGTTCGACCAGCCGGGCACCGGCCGAGGCGGCCCTGCGGGCGAGCAGTTCGTCGAAGTCCGCGCGGCGCCGGACCAGCCCGTACCCGGGGTAGGCGGAGAGCTCGGGCCAGTCGAACTCGATCGAGCGGTGCCCGGAGATCAGCCGCAGGCCCCGGTTGTGCAGCCAGCCCGCCTCCTCGGAGACGTCGACGCCGAGGTCGGTCAACTGCTTGACGACGCGCGGGGTGAGTCCGTCCCCGCAGACCTTCTCGCGCGGGAAGGCGCTCTTCTCCAGCAGCAGGACGTCCAGCCCGGTCCGGGCGAGGTGGGCGGCGGCGGTGGAGCCGGCCGGTCCGGCGCCGACCACGATGACGTCGGCGTCCTCCCCGGTCCGGACGTCCTCCCCGCCCCGGACGCGCTCCTCCGGTCGGACGGTCTGCTCTGGATCGGGCATCGCACTCTCCCACGGGTCGGATCGGCTGCACACGCCGCGGAGTCCTCGGACCGGGCGGTTCCGGACGGACGATAGAGACCCCGGCGCCCACCCGCCGCCCCGACACGCAGGCCGCCGCCGCGAACCGGCCAATACCGGCCATCGGGGCGTCCGGGTCCACCCGCCGGACCGGGGGCTCCCGCCCTGCGCACCGGCCCGTTCCGGCCTGCACCGGCCACCCGGCCGCCACCGCACCCGGGCGCCCTCCGGGCCGGCCCGCGATCCGGGTCGGCCCGGCCCGGCGCCACTGAGCCCCTGGCCCGCGAGCAGCTGCGGGTCCAGGGGCTCCCCGTCGTTCCACGGCGCGCTCCCCCTCGGGGGTTCACCGGCGGCCGCACCGGGTCCGACGAGGGCCCCGGCCACGGGGGTGGACCAGGGCCCTCAACCGGAAGGACGGCCACCGCCCCGCTCCGGGTTCACCGCCGACCGGACGGGGCCGTCCGCCCCGGCCCCCGGCCTCCCGACCCGGGGAACGCCGGAAGCCCCTGGCCCGTACGGGGGAGCGGGCCAGGGGCTTCCACAGTCGACTACGGCCGACGGGCCGTCACGGGTTCAACGCCAGCACCACGTACCCCGCCAGCACCGCCAGGTGCACCGCGCCCTGCAGCGGGGTCGCCCGGCGCGGGATGACCGTGAGGGTGAGCAGCACGATCGTCAGGGACAGCAGCACCATGTGTGCCGGGTCGAGGCCGAGGACGAGCGGGCCGGAGAGCCAGCTGGAGGCGATCGCGACCGCCGGGATGGTCAGGCCGATGCTGGCGAGCGCCGAGCCGAGGGCGAGGTTGAGGCTGGTCTGCACCCGGTTGCGGACGGCCGCGCGCAGCGCCGCGATGGTCTCCGGGAGCAGCACCATCATGGCGATCACCACGCCGACCACCGCGTGCGGGAGCCCGGCGTCGTCCACCGCCTTCTCGATGGTGGGCGACACGCCCTTGGCCAGGCCCACCACCGCGACCAGCGCGACGGCCAGCAGCAGCAGGCTGGTCCCGGCGGCCCGGAGGGTGGGCGGGGAGGCGTGCTCCTCCTCGTCCAGCACCCGGCCCTCCGCGGTGACGGGCAGGAAGTAGTCGCGGTGCCGGACGGTCTGGGTGGCCACGAACAGCCCGTAGACCACCAGCGAGGCGGTGGCCGCGAAGGTGAGCTGGGTGGTCGAGAACTGCGGGCCGGGCGAGCTGGTGGTGAAGGTCGGCAGCACCAGGCTGAGCGTCGCCAGGGTGGCGATGCAGGCGAGGGCCGCGCCGGTGCCCTCGGCGTTGAACACGGCGGTCCGGTACCTGACGGCGGCGACCAGGATGGACAGCCCGAGGATGCCGTTGCAGGTGATCATCACGGCGGCGAAGACGGTGTCCCGGGCCAGTGTGGACGACTTGTCCCCGCCGTCCGCCATCAGCGTCACGATCAGGGCGACCTCGATCACGGTGACCGCCACCGCGAGCACCAGGGAGCCGAAGGGCTCCCCCGACCAGTGCGCGATGACCTCGGCATGGTGCACGGCGGACAGGACGGCGCCCACCAGGAAGAGGGCGACCACCGCCACCACCCAGCCGGGGAGGTCCTTGTGCCAGGTCAGGACGAGAACGAGGAACGACACCACCGGAACGACGACGGTCCATTGCGCGACGCCCGCGCGGAGCTTCGTGATCATGCCGCCGAGGATCCCAGACCGGACGCCCGTCACCCGGGTGCCCGCGCCGGATACGTGGGGATGTGGCATAACTCATCCCCATTCGGTGGTCACCCACCGTAGTCACGGAGGTACTGAAGCACTTTGTCGACATGGGGACGAAGCCGGTCCGGGACGCCCCCGGCGGCCGCCACGGTCTTGTCGCTGGTCCGGTAGGCCGCCGCGACCAGGGCGGGCAGGTCCCGGGTGAAGCCCCGGTCCTTTATCCGCTGGTCGAGCCAGCAGACGTAGTTGCCCATCGCGGCGATCGCGTCGCCCGGGTCCCAGTACGACTTCGGACCGGGGTGCTCGGCCGCCTTGCCCCAGGCCTCGAAGACGGAGGGCGTCCACATGGCGATGCCGTACTCGCCGGTCTCCGGGCGGGCCGCGTTCGGGTCGAAGCCGCTCTCGGCCTTCAGCATCGCGGCCAGCAGCACCGGAGTGACCTCCGGCTCGGGGCAGCGCCGCGCCGCGGTCTCGATCATGCCCCGGTAGGCGGCGGGGACGTCCGATCCGGCCGGGATCGCGCCGGGCAGCGGGGGCACCGCGCGGTGGGCGGCACCCCGCCCGGCGGGCTCGGGGCCGCCGGCCAGGGCGAGGACGGCGAGCGCGCAGGCGAGCAGGCCCGCCCCGGCCCGGACGGCGGACCGGCGGCGCCGGCCGGCCGGAGCGGCGGCGGCCCGGGCGACCAGGGCGCCCAGCGCGACCCGGGCCCGCTCCTCCCGACCGGGGGCGAGGCAGGCGGTGACCACGCCCCGCCACCGCGCCGGCAGCGCCTCGTCCAGGCGCAGCGGCGCCGCACCCCGCGCGTACGCCTGGGCGGCCAGCGAGCGGGCCCGGGCGGTGGCCCCGAGGAAGGGGTGCAGGCCGCCGGTGAGCACCTGGTGGGCGATCACCCCGAAGGCCCAGACGTCGGCGCTGGGGCGCACCGCGACGCCGCGGGCGCCGGTGCGCTCGGACCACCACTCGGGCGGGACGTGGTCGGGCGAGCCGAGCGGCGGGGCGTAGGCGTGGGTGCCCTCCAGTTCGGCGGTGAGGCCGAAGTCGGCGATCCTGACGGTGCCGTCGGGCATCAGCAGGACATTGGCCGGTTTCAGGTCGCCGTGCACCCAGCCGGCCCGGTGCATGTGGGTCAGCCCGGCGCAGAGCTCGGCCAGGATCCGCTCGGCCCCGGGTACCGCCGTGCCCGGTCGGGCCTCGGCCAGCAGGTCCTGGAGGCTGCGGGCGGCGCGCTCCATCACCAGCGCGACGGCGCCGTCGAGCGCCGGGCGGTCCCGGTCCCGGACGGTGACCACGGCCAGGGTGCGGATCAGGTGGGGGTGGTCGGCGCGGCGGCTGAAGCGCTGTTCGCTGCGGGCCATCCGGGCCACCGTCCGGCGCTGGCCGGGCGCGAGCCGGGCCGCCCCGAGGACCTTGACCGCGACCGGGGCGCCGTCCGGGCCCTCGGCGGCGTACACGCTGCCCCAGGCACCGGCGCCGAGCAGCGGCCCGATCCGGTAGCCGCCGATCCGGTAGCCCTCCGGGACGGCGGGCGACTGCCCCTCGGCCTCCGGCCCGCCGCCGGGCGGGTCCGGCGCGGACGGAGTGCCGCCGGGCGGTTCCGGCGCGGACGGCCCGCCGCCGGGCGTCACGGCCGGTCGACCGCGCGCCGGGGCGGGAGCAGCGCCAGGTGCTCCTCCCGGACGAGGTCGAACCGCAGCGCCAGCGCCACCAGTTCCTCGCGCTTGCCCCCGCCCGTCCCGTCCTCGTACGGCTCGCGCAGCCGCAGCTTCGTCCCCACCAGGTAGTCGATGTGGTAGTTGACCGCCGAGCGGCTCAGCCCGCGGCAGCCGGGCAGGGCGCGCAGCCGGGCGAGCACCTCCGTCACCCCGGGGACGGCCGCGGCGGAGGGCGAGCGCAGCCGGGGTTCGCAGAGCGCGAGCAGGACCAGGAAGTACTTGGCGGTCGGGTCCAGGGCGAACGGGCTGACGGTGTGCTCGCCGTCGGCACCGCCGGGCGGGCCGTCGAGGTAGGCGTGCTGCGGGGCGAAGACCTTGAAGGCCGCGGGCTCGCCGAGGGCGGGCAGCAGGACCCGGGAGAGCTCGAACGGGACGGGCGCGCCGAGCCGGCCGGGCGCCACCTTGACGTGCTCCCCCGCGCCTTCGAGGTTCTCCACCACATAGGTGGCCGAGGCGCTGAAGTTGGACAGCCGCCAGTAGTCCTCGGCCGCGACCACCTCCCCCGCCCGACGGGAGACGCCCTGGTCGGGCAGCGGAATGGGAACCGGCCGGCCGGGCTCCCCGCGCCCGAACACCGCGGTCTCCCCCGGGCCCATCCGCAGCAGGCCGGGCGCCCGCCCCGGGGCCGAACCGGGCTCCGGGCCCGGCAGTTGAACGATGACCGTGTCCACGCGGCACCTCCGTGGGATCGGGTCGATGCTATCCGTCCGGTCCGCCCCGGAGACACGACCGACACCCGGACGGGTGAGCGGAAGCCGGTGTCGACCACGAACTGATCAACCGTCAGGACGGAAGTTGTCCGCGCGCTGAACAGATGACGAATGGTTGCAGCATGTAGTTGAACGGTCACCATGAGTGTGACGCAACGCACACACATGGCATCCACGATGTGTGCAAGACTCATCTCAAGGAGTGAGATTCCCTTACTTTCCAAGGAGGTTCGCATCATGCGCGCTCGGATCGCAGCTGTGGCACTGGCGGCGGCAGGGATCACCGGCCTGGCGGCGGCTCCGGCCGGGGCGGCCACCGCGACGTCCGGCACCGACACCGTGGCCTGCGCCGCGGTGGTCAACCAGCCGTGCATCTCGCACCAGGCCGACGGCGAGGGCATCGTGGGCGTCGCCCAGGTCAGCGCCGACCCCGACCAGTTGACGGTGGTTCAGGTCGAGGTCCGCACCCAGGCCGCCTGGGGCAGCCCGTGGGAGACGGTCGCCTCCGCGACCACCGTGCGGTTCGGCTCCGCCCAGGCGGTCACCCCGCGGGTCACCGCGACCGCCCCGCGCGTGATCTGCGCGACCGCCGGCCCCGCGCTGGACCTCGCCCGGCAGGTCACCACCTGTACCAACCCGTTCTGACCGCGGCGCCCCCGAGGCGCGACCACCGGCACCCCACCCCGTCCGTACGACCGGGCAGCCGTCCGGACGACTGGGGAGCCGGAAGCGGTGGCGGGCACCACCGCCGGGGCCGGCCGCCCCGGGGCCCCCCCCCCCCCGGGCCCCCCCCCCCGGGGGCCGCCCCCCCCCCCCCCCCCCCCCCCCCCCCCCCCCCCCGGCCGGTTCCGCCGACAGGGCCGCCCCGCCGACGGGAAGGGGCGGCGGGAGGAAGATCACCCGGACCGGGCCCCGGGTGGACCTCGGGCCCCCGTACACGGCAAACTGGTCTAGACCTCGGAGGTCTAGACCTCAGCCTCGCCTCAGAACGGTGGACCCAGTATGGAAATCGTGATCGTCCCTGACGCCCGTGCGGCCGGCGAACTCATCGCCGCGGCGATCACCGATCTGCTGACCGACAAGCCGGACGCCCTGCTCGGCGTGGCGACCGGCTCGACCCCGCTGCCGATCTACCAGTCGCTGGCCGAGCGGGTCCGCGACGGCCGACTGGACGCCGCCAGGGCGCGCATCTGCCAGCTGGACGAGTACGTCGGCCTGCCCGCCGGCCACCCGGAGTCCTACCGTTCGGTGGTGCTGCGCGAGGTCGTGGAGCCGCTCGGCCTGACCGAGGACTCCTTCCTCGGCCCGGACGGCAACGCCTCCGACATCGCCGCGGCCGCCGCCGCCTACGACCGCGCCCTGGCCGAGGCCGGCGGCGTCGACCTCCAACTGCTCGGCATCGGCACGGACGGCCACATCGGCTTCAACGAGCCCTGCTCCTCGCTCTCCTCCCGGACCCGGATCAAGACCCTGACCCGGCAGACCCGCGAGGACAACGCCCGCTTCTTCGACAGCCTCGACGAGGTCCCGCACCACGTCATCACCCAGGGCATCGGCACCATCCTGGAGGCCCGCCACCTGGTCCTGCTCGCCACCGGCGAGGCCAAGGCGGAGGCCGTCGCACTCGCCGTCGAGGGCCCGCTGTCCGCGGTCGTCCCCGCCTCGGCGCTCCAGCTGCACCCGCACGCCACCGTGGTGGTCGACGAGGCCGCCGCCTCCCGTCTCAAGCTCGCCGACTACTTCCGTGACACCTACGCGGCCAAGCCGGCCTGGCAGAAGCTCTGACCACCGGGCCCTGACCCTGTCGGGCGGGGGGGGGGGGGCCGCCCCCCCCCCCCGGGGGGGGGCCCCCCCCCCCCCCCCCCCCCCCCCCCCCCCCCCCCCCGGCCCCCCCCCGCCGG
>NZ_JBISAI010000014.1:156638-221826 GCF_044391605.1 Kitasatospora sp. NPDC018619 | reverse complement strand
TCGCCGGGGCCCCCCCGGGGCCCACGCCGGCGGGCAAGACCCTCGCCCCCCCGGCCCCCCCCCCGGCCGCCGGGGGCGCCGCCCCCCGCCCCCCCGCGGGGGCGGGCGCCCCGGCCGTTCCCGTCCGCTCCCGTCCGCTCCGCGGCGGCACCGGCGCGTGCGGCCCGACCGCGCGCGGCGGCCTCAGCGCTTGCGGAGCCAGTCGCCGAAGCCCGTCAGCGCCAGCCCCGGGTCGCGCCGGCCGAGGCCGATCCGGAACCGGTGGACCGGTGTCGCGGTCGGCTCCGAGCGGAAGATCCCGGCGGGCAGTAGCAGCACGCCCGCCTCCCCCCTCGACCAGTCCGGTGCAGAACTCAGCCACGCCGTCCGGGCCCGGGTAGCGCGGGAAGGCGACGCAGCCGCCGTCGGGCGCGCGCCACTCGAAGAGGTCGGCGAACTCGGCGAAGAACGCGTCGAACAGCGGCAGGTTCTCCGCGATGGCCGCCCGGTTGCGGGCCGGATGACGTCCCGGGCGGTGACCGCGATCCGGGCCGGCACCCCGCTCGGCGCCGAGTTGCCGATCGTGTGCAGTGCTCGGGCCGCTCCAGGCGCGAGCGCAGCTCGCCGTCCCGGCAGGCGATCCAGCCGATCCGCAGACCGGGCAGCCCGAGCGGCGCGGACGGCGGCTCGATCGGCCTCGTGCAGGAAATTGGAGTTGTGGAGTCGTATTCGATAGCGTTTCGAACGTGAGGCTGACCAAGAGCACCGACATCGCCCTGCGGATCGCCATGCGACTGGCCGTCCTGGGCGAGGGCGACAACCCGACCACCCGCGAGGTGGCCGAGTCGGTCGGCGTGCCGTACACCCACGCGGCGAAGGTGGTCAGCCGGCTCCAGCACCTGGGGGTGGTCGAGGCCCGGCGCGGTCGGGGCGGCGGGCTGATGCTCACCTCCGCCGGGCGGACCGGTTCGCTCGGACTGCTGCTCAGGCAGTTGGAGGGGGTCGGCGACGTGGTCGGCTGCGAGGACGAACCGCCGTGCCCGCTGCGGGCCGCCTGCCGGCTGCGCGGGGCGCTGCGGAACGCCCAGGAGGCGTTCTTCGCCGCGCTCGACCACCTCTCCGTCGCCGACCTGGTGGCCTCCCCCACCGGCCCGGTCCTGCTCAGCCTCACCGCCCGCCCAGCCCGCACCGCCGGCTGACCGCCCGCCCGGGGGCCGCGCACCGCGCCGCGGCCTTTAATGCGAATCTCATATACCACTTAGGAGCCGTCCCATGCTGTCCGCGAAGTCCGCCGAGGTCGTCGAGGCCACCCTGCCCGTCGTGGGCGCCGCCATCGGGGAGATCACCCCACGCTTCTACGACCGGCTGTTCGCCGCGCACCCGGAGCTGCTGCGCGACCTCTTCAACCGGGGCAACCAGGCCAACGGCACCCAGCGCGAGGCACTGGCCGGCTCGATAGCCGCCTTCGCCACCGCGCTGATCGCCGCGCCGGACCAGCGGCCGGACGCGATGCTGGCCCGCATCGCCCACAAGCACGTCTCGGTCGGCATCGGCAACGACCAGTACAAGATCGTCCACGAGCACCTCTTCGCCGCCATCGTCGAGGTGCTCGGCGAGGCCGTCACCCCCGAAGTCGCCTCCGCCTGGGACGAGGTCTACTGGCTGATGGCCAACGCGCTGATCGCCGTCGAGGACCGGCTGCGCGCGGAGGTCGCCCTCGGCGACCCGGCCGACCTGTGGCGCCCCTACACCGTCGTCGCCCGCCACCAGGAGACCGAGGCCGTCACCACCTTCCTGGTCCGCCCGACCGACGGGCTCCCGGTGCCGGCCTCCCGCCCCGGCCAGTACGTCTCGGTGCGCACCGCACTCGCCGACGGCGCCCGGCAGATCCGCCAGTACAGCCTCTCCGGCCGCGCCGACGGTGCCCTGCGCTTCAGCGTCAAGCGCGAGGACGGCGGCGAGGTCTCCGGCCACCTGCACGACCACCTGAAGACCGGCGACGTCCTCGAGCTGGCGCCCCCGCTGGGCGACATCTCCCTGGCCGACGGCGACGGCCCGGTGCTGCTCGCCTCCGCCGGCATCGGCAACACCCCGATGACCGCCATGCTCGACCACCTGGCCGCCACCGGCTCCACCCGGCGGATCGTCTCCGTGCACGGCGACCGCGACCAGCTGAGCCACGCCTTCCGGGCCGAGCTGGCACGGCTCACCGCCGCCCTGCCGAACGCCACCGCGCACGTCTTCTACGAGCAGCCGCTCGGAGCGTGGCCGGCCGAGCGCACCGGCCTGGTGGACCTCTCCACCGTCGAGGTCCCGGCCGGCACCACCGCCTACCTCTGCGGTCCGCTCCCCTTCCTGCGCGCCGTGCGCGAGCAGCTGCTGGCCGCGGGCGTCCCGGCGGCGGACATCCACTACGAGGTGTTCGGCCCGGACCTCTGGCTCGGCGCCTGAGCCCAGGGGCCCTCAGCCCAGGGCCCGAGCTGGGGGCTGAGGGGCCGGGGGCCGTCGGCGCCCGAGGTCCCACCGCGGCGCCGGTCCGCTCGGTACGATCACGAGCGGACCGGTGCCGTTCGGCACCGGCGCCGCCCGTACGCCCGGGCAGGTCGGCACGCCCGTGCGTCCGTATCCCCGTACGCCCGTACGTCCGCCGGGAGTTCGGCAGGAGGGAGCCCGGATGAGGGTCGCGCTGTTCGCCACCTGCGTCAACGACGCGCTGTTCCCCGCCACGGCGGTGGCCACCGTCCGGCTGCTGGAACGGCTCGGCGTGACGGTGGACTTCCCCGCCGGGCAGACCTGCTGCGGGCAGCCCCAGTACAACACCGGCTACCGCCGGGCCTGCGAACCGCTGGTCCGGCGGACGGCGGAGGCCTTCGCCGGGTACGACCACGTGGTGACGCCCTCCGGCTCCTGCGTGGCGATGGTCCGCGACAACTACCCGCGGATCGGCGCCCGGGCCGCCACCGAGGGCCGGGGCACCGGACTCGCCGACCTGGCCACCGACCTGGTGCCCCGGGTCGTCGAGCTGACCGAGTTCCTGACCGACGTGCTCGGCGTCGAGGACGTCGGCGCGCACTTCCCGCACACCGTCACCTACCACCCCTCCTGCCACGGCCTGCGCCTGCTCGGCCTCGGCGAGCGCCCGCGCCGGCTGCTGGCGGCCGTGCGGGGCCTGGAGCTGGTCGAGTTGCCCGGTGCCGAGGAGTGCTGCGGCTTCGGCGGCACCTTCGCGGTCAAGAACGCCGCCGTCTCGGCGGCCATGGCCGCGGACAAGACCGCCAACGCCCTCGGCACCGGCGCCCGCGTGCTGTGCGGCGCCGACAACTCCTGCCTGCTGCACCTCGGTTCGACGCTGCGCCGACAGGGCGCCCCGCTGCGGACGCTGCACCTGGCGGAGATCCTGGCCAGTACCGAGGAGCACCCCTGGAGGCCGTCGTGAGCAAGGCGTTCCTCGGCATGCCCGCCTTCCCGCAGGCCGCCGCCGGAGCCGTACGGGACGAGCGGCTGCGGGCCAACCTGCGGCACGCCACCCACACCATCCGCGACAAGCGGGCCCGGGCCGTCGCCGAACTCGCCGACTGGGAGCGGCTGCGCGCCGCCGGGAAGGCGATCAAGGACCACACGCTGCGCCACCTCGACCGCTACCTCGTCCGGCTGGAGGAGTCCGTCACGGCGGCCGGCGGCACCGTGCACTGGGCCGCCGACGCCGAGGAGGCCAACCGGATCGTCACCGCGCTGGTCCGGGCCACCGGCCGGACGGAGGTGGTCAAGGTCAAGTCGATGGCCACCCAGGAGATCGAGCTCAACGAGGCGCTGGCGGCCGAGGGGATCACCGCCTACGAGACCGATCTCGCCGAGCTGATCGTGCAGTTGGGCGACGACCGCCCCTCGCACATCCTGGTGCCGGCGATCCACCGCAACCGGGCCGAGATCCGGGAGGTCTTCGCCGACCGGATGGCCTCCTGGGGCCGCCCCGCGCCGGAGGGCCTCACCGACTCCCCCGCCGAGCTCGCCGAGGCCGCCCGGCTGCACCTGCGGGAGAAGTTCCTGCGCGCCGACGTCGCCGTCTCCGGCGCCAACTTCATGGTCGCCGAGACCGGCACCCTGGTGGTGGTCGAGTCCGAGGGCAACGGCCGGATGTGCCTCACCCTGCCGCGCACGCTGATCTCGGTGGTCGGCATCGAGAAGGTCGTGCCGACCTGGCGTGACCTGGAGGTCTTCCTCCAACTGCTGCCCCGCTCCTCGACCGCCGAGCGGATGAACCCGTACACCTCGCTCTGGACCGGGACGACGGAGGGCGACGGGCCGTCCGAGTTCCACCTGGTGCTGCTGGACAACGGCCGCACCGCCGCGCTCGCCGACCAGGTCGGCCGCCAGGCACTGCGCTGCATCCGCTGCTCGGCCTGCCTCAACGTCTGCCCGGTGTACGAGCGGGCCGGCGGGCACGCCTACGGCTCGGTCTACCCCGGGCCGATCGGCGCCGTCCTGACGCCCCAGCTGCGCGGCACCGCGAGCCCGCTGGACGCCTCGCTGCCGTACGCCTCCTCGCTCTGCGGGGCCTGCTACGAGGTCTGCCCGGTGGCGATCGACATTCCCGAGGTGCTGGTGCACCTGCGCGAGCGGGTCGCCGAGCAGGGCGGGCACCCGCTGGAGCGGGCCGCGATGGCGGCGGCCGGCTTCGTGCTGGACCACCCGGCGGCGCTCACCGCCGCCGAACGGCTGGCCGGCCGCACCCGGCGGCTGCACCCGCGCCGGCTGCCGGGGCCCGGGCGCGCCTGGACCGACACCCGGGACCTGCCGCAGGTGCCGACCGAACCGTTCCGCGACTGGTGGCGGAGGAACCGCACATGACCACGCCCGACCGCACCCGGCCCGAACCGCTCCCCGGCTCCCGGGAGTTGGTCCTCGGCCGGATCCGGGCCGCGCTCGGCGGCCCCACCGGGCCGGCCGAGGAACCGCTGCCCCGCGACTACCTGACGGCCCACGTGCCGACGGACGACCCGGCCGCGCTGCTCGACCTGCTGCACCGGAACCTGGCCGACTACCGGGCCCTGGTGCACCGCTGCCACCCGGACGAACTGCCGCGGCGGATCGCCGGGCTGCTGCGCGAACGGGGCAGTCGGACGGTCGCGGTGCCGGCCGGGCTGCCGGCCGACTGGCTCGCCGCGGCCGAGGCCGAGGGGGTCGAACTCCTCCCGGACGACGGAACGCTGACCGCCGCCCGGCTGGACGCCGTGGACAGCGTGGTCACCGGCTGCGCGCTCGCCGTCGCCGAGACCGGGACGATCGTGCTGGACGCCGGACCGGGCCAGGGGCGGCGGTTGCTCTCGCTCGTCCCCGACCACCACGTCTGCGTGGTGCGGGCGCCCGGGCAGGTCGTCGCCTCCGTCCCGCTCGCGCTGCCGCGGCTCGATCCGGCCCGCCCGCAGACCTGGATCTCGGGGCCCTCGGCCACCAGCGACATCGAGCTGGACCGGGTGGAGGGCGTGCACGGGCCGCGCACCCTGGAGGTGCTGCTGGTCGGCGGCGGCGCCGCTCCGGCCTGAGCGCCGACGGCCGGGGCGTCCGACGGCCGGGGCCTTCGACGGCCGAGCACCGACGGCCGGGGCCCGGCGACGGGTCGGGCCTCGACGGCCTGGCCCCGTGACGGCCCGGCACCGGCTACGGCCTGAGCTCCAGCGTGCAGCACTTCGCCCCGCCGCCGCCCTTCAGCAGCTCCGACACGTCCACCGGGACCGGCTGGTAGCCGTGCTCGGTCAGCCGCCCGGCCAGGTTCTTGGCCGTCTCCGGCAGCAGCACCCGGCGACCGTCCGAGACGGCGTTGAGCCCGAACACCTCGGCGTCGGCCCGGTCGGCCAGGATCGCGTCCGGGTAGAGCGCGCGCAGCACCGAGCGGCTGTCGGCGTCGAAGGCCTCCGGGTAGTACATGACGTGGTCGTCCGCGAGCACCGCCAGCGCGGTGTCCAGGTGGTAGAAGCGCGGGTCGACCAGGGTCAGGCTGACCACCGGCACGCCGAACAGCTCCCCGGCCTCGGCGTGCGCCGCGCGCGAGGTGCGGAACCCCGTCCCGGCGAGAACCCGGCGGCCCGCCACCAGGTGGTCGCCCTCGCCCTCGTTGACGTGCCCGGCCCGGCGCACCTCGCGGAAGCCCCGTTCGCGGAACCAGGCCTGGTAGGCCTCCGACTCGGCGGCCCGCTCCGGGTGGCGGAAGGTAGCGACCAGCGCCCGGCCGTCCAGGACGGTGGCACCGTTGGCGGAGTACACCATGTCGGGCAGGCCGGGCACCGGGTCGATCAGCTCGACGGTGTGGCCGAGCCGGCGGTACGTCCAGTAGAGCCGCTCCCACTGGCGCAGTGCGAGGGCGGTGTCGGTGGGCTGGGTGGGGTCCATCCACGGGTTGATCGCGTAGTCCACCGTGAAGTGCGTCGGCCGGCACATCAGGTACCGCCGTGGCCGGGCATGGCGCTCCGGAGTCCTTGTGAGCATGGCGTGACCGTCCTTGGATCGGGGGGAGTCCGTCACACGGAGTCAGGGGCTCGCGGGGCGGAACCCCTTCGTTCCCCAGGCGGCTGCCCCGACGGAACGGTTCGCACACCCGACCGGGCGCCCCAGTCGGTCGCATACCCCCGCGCACCCGGCGCAGGAACCGGCGCACCGCCCGGCTGACGGCGGAGCGCGGCTACCAGCGGACCGCGCCGAAGTCCACCGGCCCGGGCCGCAGCCCCCGGCACCGCTCGGCCAGCGCCCGCAGCCGGCGGTCCGCCTCCTCGGCGGGCATCCGGTGCCGCCCGCCGTGGCCGGGCAGCAGCCACTCGAAGCGCAGCACGCCGAGGCCGCGCCGCAGCGAGGCGGCGAGCTCCTCGATCGAGTACCAGGTCACCGACTCCGCCACCTCGATGTCCCCGGTGGTGCGGGACCAGTACAGGCTGTCGCCGCTGAAGCAGTACCGCTCGTCCGCGAGGAAGAGCACGCTTCCCCGGGTGTGTCCGGGGAACGGATGGGCGACCAGGCCGGGCGAGACCTCCGTCGGCCCGGTGCCGCGCAGCACCCTGTCCGCGTCGGGGGCGGCCTCCAGGTCACCCTCGTGGATCCAGAGCCGGGCCCCGAACCGGTCGGCGTACGCCCGGCCGTGGGCGGCGTGGTCGCGGTGGGTGAGCAGCACGTCGGTGACCGGGCCGAGCGCGGCGTACCGGGCGGCCAGGGCCTCGCTGTAGCGCGGCGTGTCGACCATCACCCAGCCGGTCGGGCGGCGGCAGAGGTAGGAGTTGGCGCCCGCGAGGCGGCGGGAGTTGTGCCCGAGCAGCAGCAGGTCGTCGGCGAGGGCCAGCGGGAACGGGTCCTCGGCCGGGTCCAGCGGCCCGGCGCCGGAGCGGATGGAACGGGTCGGACAGGCGTGGGCGGCGGCGAGCAGCTGCCGGCGCTCGTCCGCGTCGCGCGGCTGGCGGACCAGCACGGAGCGGCCCCCGTGCTCCCGGACGAGGCCCGGCGCGAGCTGCCGGGCGACGTCGCAGTTGGTGCAGCGGTCGTCGACGAACCAGTTCTCGGGCGGGTCGGAGCGCAGGTCGGTGGTCATGAACGGCTTCCCCCAGGAGGACGGCGGCCGGAGCCGGCCGCTCCCTTCGAGCATCCGCCGCACGCACCGGAAAGCGGAAGGGGGCACCGCTCTTGTGCTTTCCGGGCACCGGCTCTCTGCGGTCGGAGCCGGCCGACGAGGGTACGTGGCCCATCTCACGTGCCGCCGGCGTCACCTACGGTGGCGTAGGTCACTTGAATGGGTGAACTATCTCTTTCATGCCGAATCTTCAGGAGACCCTTGACCTCGATTCGTATGCCGCCCTCGGGGACAGCTTCACCGAAGGTCTGAACGACCCCGGCGTCGACGGCAGGTTCGCCGGGTGGGCCGACCGGCTCGCCGGGATCCTCGCCGAGGGCCGCCCGCCGGGTGCCTTCCGCTACGCCAACCTCGCGGTGCGCGGGCGGCTGCTCGACCAGATCGCCGCCGAACAGGTGCCGCAGGTCCAGCGGCTCCAGCCCGACCTGGTCACCTTCTGCGCGGGCGGCAACGACATCCTCCGGCCGGGGGCCGACCCCGACGAGGTCGCCGAGCGCTTCGAGGCCGCCGTCGTCCGACTGGCCGAGAACGCCGGGACGGTGCTGATCTGCACCGGCTTCGACACCAAGGACGTGCCGCTGCTCAAGCACCTGCGCGGCAAGATCGCCACCTACAACGGGCACATGCGCGCCGTCGCCGACCGCAACGGCTGCAAGGTGGCCGACCTGTGGTCGCTGCGCGCCGTGCAGGACCGCCGCGCCTGGAGCGAGGACCGCCTGCACCTGTCCCCCGAGGGGCACCAGCGGGTCGCCCTGCTGGCCGCCCGCTCGCTGGGGCTGCGCACCGCGCAGGACCCGGAGGCCCCGTGGCCGGACGCCCGCGTGCTCTCCCCCGCCGACCAGCGGCGGGAGAACATCCAGTGGGCCCGCGAGCACCTGCTGCCCTGGGTCGGCCGGCGCCTGCGCGGCGAGTCCTCGGGCGACCACGTCGAGCCCAAGCGGCCGGAGCTGCTCCCGCTCTGACGGCCTGTCAGGATTCGGTGGCGGTGCGGACCGCGCCGGTTCAGCCGGCTCCGCCGGTTGCTGCGACCCGGGAGGTGCGCAGCAGCCGGTGGAGCAGCCCGGCGCAGGCCGCGCCGACCAGGTACCAGAGCAGGTCCGGCGGGTTGAAGGTCGAGCCCAGCACCAGCCGGGCCAGGGTGCTGCGCCGCCCCCAGCCGTCCGGCAGGCCGGTCAGCTGGAACAGCTCGACAGCCCAGCTGAGCGCGGCCGCGAGGGCGGCGGCCCGGCCGGGGCGCAGGCTCGGTACGGCCAGCACCAGCAGCGCGTGCACCAGCACGGTGTAGAGCGCGTCCCCGGCGTACTTGGCGAAGTCCCCGCCCAGCACCGCGCGCACGCCCAAGCCGGCCGCCACGGTCAGCACCGCCGCTGCCGCGGCCGCCCGGCGCGTACGCCGGTGCGCCCGCGAACCCGTCCCCCCGAGATCGTCCACCCGCCCACGCTACCCCGCGCCCCACCGGCTCCCTGCCGCCCACCGCGCCCCCGCACCACCCCGGGCCCCACAACCGGACCCGCTCCCCCGGAACCACCGCCCCACCCCGCACGTCCATCCCCCCGAACGACCGTCCGCGCAGGTCGCGGGCGGGATGAGGACCGGAGAGGACGGGCGGGGAAGTGGCGTACACGGGTGAGGCCGAGGCGGTCGGGTCGGGGCCGGGCGAGCGGACCCGGCGCGGGTTCGCGGTGGCCGGGTTCGCCTCGGCGCAGGACGGGCGGGCGCGCGAACGCGGCAGGGAGCTGCGGGCCCGGGTGCCCCGGGAGCGGCACGCGGAGTTCACGCCCGCGCCCGACCGGCCGACGGCCGTGACCGCACTGGAGGCCTCCAACGCGGGCCGGATAGCCCGGCTGGTGCCGATCCGGGTCGGCCGGATGGCCGCCAACCCGTTCGCGTTCCTGCGCGGTTCGGCCGGGCTGATGGCCGCCGACCTCGCGGGGACGCCGGTGACCGGGGTGAGCGCGCAGCTCTGCGGGGACGCCCACGCCGCGAACTTCGGCCTGTACGGGGATGCCCGCGGCCAGATCGTGCTGGACATCAACGACTTCGACGAGACCGTCCCCGGCCCCTGGGAGTGGGACCTCAAGCGGCTCGCCACCAGCCTGGTGCTGGCCGCCCGGGTGGCCGGGGCGAGCGAGGCCACCGCGCGCGAGGCCGCCCGGCACGCCGCGGGCTCCTACCGCCGGACGGTGCGCACGCTCGCCAAGCTGCCCGGGCTGGACGCCTGGAACGCGATCGCCGACGAGCAGTTGGTCTCCTTCGCCGAGGCGAACGACCTCGCCGAGGTGCTGCGCAAGGTCGGCGCGAAGGCGCTCGGCAACACCAGCGCGCGCTTCGCGGCCCGCAACAGCGCCCCCACCGCGGACGGCGGTCGGCGGTTCACGGCCGCTCCCCCGGTCCTCACCGAGGTGACCGACGCGACCGCCCGCGCCGTCGCGCACGCGCTCGGCCCGTACGTCGGGACGGTGCCGGCCGAGGTGCGCACCCTGCTGTCCCGCTACCGGGTGCAGGACGTGGCGTTCCGGGTGGTCGGCACCGGCAGCGTGGGGACCCGCTCGTACGTGGTGCTGCTCACCGACCACCGGGACCAGCCCCTGGTCCTCCAGGTGAAGGAGGCCCGTCCGTCCGCGCTGCTGCCCTACCTGCCGACCGCCCCGCAGCCGGTGCCGGACGGGCACGAGGGCCGCCGGGTGGTGCTCGGCCAGAAGCACATGCAGGTGGTCAGCGACACCCTGCTGGGCTGGACGACCGTCGACGGACTCCCGTACCAGGTACGGCAGTTCCGCAACCGCAAGGGCAGCGTCGACCCGGCCGCGCTGCTGCCGTCCCAGTTGGACGACTACGCCCGGATCACCGGCGCCCTGCTGGCCCGGGCGCACTCGCACACCGCCGATCCGGGCGTGCTGGCCGGGTACTGCGGCAAGGGCGAGGCGCTGGACGAGGCGGTCGCCGCCTTCGCGGTGGCCTACGCGGACCGCACCGAGGCCGACCACGCCGACCTGCTGACGGCGGTGCGCAACGGGCGGCTGCCCGCCGAGCACGGCGTCTGATCCACCGTGCCCGGTCCGCCGGTCAGCGGGCCAGGAACGGCGCCACCGCGGCGACGTACTCGGCGGGCCGTGCACCGTGCACCAGGTGCCCGGCCTCGACGGTGACCAGGCGGCAGTCCGGGACCAGCCGGGCGAGTTCGGCGATCCGCTCCTGCGGGATGTGGCTGGCCGGGCCGCCGGCCACGGCCAGGGTCCGGGCGGTGATGTTCACCAGGCCCTCCCGCCAGGCCGGGTCGGGGGCGTCGAGCTGGGCCCTGATCGCCCGGACCATCGCCCAGTCGAAGTGCACGTCCGGGTCCGGGTCCTCGGGCAGCGCGCTCGCCGGGCGCGGGTGCAGCGCGGGGACGTCCTCCAGGACCAGCCGGTCGATCCGCTCCGGCGCGGCCTGGGCGAGCAGGGAGGCGACGACACCGCCCATCGAGTGGCCGACGAGGTCGATGCGGTCGAGTGCGAGGGCGTCGAGGAAGGCCAGCACGTCCTCCCGCATCGCCTCCAGCGAGTAGGCGGGGGTGCGGGCGCTGTCCCCGTGGCCGCGCAGGTCGAGCGCGTACACGTGGTGGCCGGGCGCGAGGTGGGGCAGGACGGTGTCCCAGTCGGCGGCGCGCTCGCCGAGGGCGTGCAGCAGGACGAGGGGCGGGCCGTCGGGCCGCCCGCTCTCGCGGTAGGCGAGGGTCGCTCCGGGCAGGTCCACGGTCCGGTTCCGTACGTCGGTCATGCCCGCCACGGTACGGGCCCGCGCCCGGCTAGCGAACCGGCGTTCGCCCACGGCTCAGCGCGGCCGGTTCGCCCTCGCGCCGCTCCCGTGCGGAGGCACGGCCCGCGAACACCGAGGCCAGGACGGCGAGTGAGGCCACCGCGGCGCACACCGCACTCGCCGTCAGGTAGGCGGAGCGGTGCCCGCCGCCCCCGGCGGTCTCCCGCAGGTAGACCCCGGACAGGGCCGAGACCGCGACGGCCGCCGCGGCCCGCTGGGCCATCTGCAGGATCGCCCCGCTCACCCCGGCCGCCTCGGCGGGCGCGTGGCGCAGCACGTAGGCCTGGTTGGTGGCGCCCGTCAGACCGACGGAGGCGCCGCTGAGCAGTTGCAGCAGGGCCAGCAGCCAGGGCAGGACGGCCGCGGGCGCCCCGTGCGCGAGCAGTCCGCTGAGCACCATGGCGAGCGCGGAACCGACCGTCCCGGCCGTGACGGTGCGGCGGCCGTAGCGCCGGACGACCCGCCAGGCGAGCGCGGAGGTCGCGCCCATGGCCACCGCGGAGGGCAGCGCGACCAGCGCGGCGCCCAGCGGGGAGAGTCCGAGACCGTCCTGGAGGAACATGGTCAGGACCAGCGAGGCGGCGAGCGAGGAGCCGAACTGGGCCATCGCGGTGGCCGTTCCGAGCGCGTACGGCGCGGAGCGGGTGAGGGCGGGGTGGATCAGCGGGTGCCCGCCGGCCCGGGCGCAGTGGCGCTGCCACCGGGCGAGGGCGCCGAGCAGCAGCAGAGCGGCGGCCCCGAAGGCGAGCCAGCCGGTCGGGCCGGGCGGCCGGACGAAGGGCAGCATCAGGGCCAGGGTGAGCGCCCCGACCAGGAGCAGGCCGAGGACGTCGAGGTCGGCGCTCCGCGCGCTGGGGCGGGGTCGCGGCAGGTGGCGGACCGCCAGCGCCACGGTGGCCAGGCCGAAGGGGACGTTGAGCAGGAAGGTCAGCCGCCAGCCGTCCTCCGGCCCGGCGAGGGCCAGCACCGCGCCGCCGACCGGCGGGCCGAGCGCGAAGGCGAGGCCGCCGGTGACGGCGTACATGCCGAGGGCGCGGGCCCGCAGCTGGCCGTCGAAGACGTCCTGGAGGGTGCCGATCATCTGGGAGTTGACCAACCCGGCGCCCGCGCCCTGGAGCAGCCGGGCGGCGATCAGCGCCCCGGGCCCGGTGGCCGTCGCGGAGACCAGGCTGACGAGGGTGAACAGGGCGAGGCCGGTGACGAAGAACCACTTGCGGCCCCTGACGTCGCCGAGCCGGCCGCCGGGGATCAGCGCGAGGCCGAAGGCGAGCGAGTAGCCGGCGACGATCCACTGGAGGTCGGCGGGCCCGGCGTGCAGGCTCTGGCGCAGGGCGGGAACGGCGGTGTTGAGGACGGACTGGTCGAGCAGCGTCGTGAAGCCGCCCGCCACGCAGACCAGCAGGACCCGGCGCCCGGCGGCGTCGAAGCGCTCCTTCGGCGCCTTGGTGGCCCCGGCGGCCGTCGCGGCTCCGGAGCTCCCGGGCTGCCCGGGGTGGCCGGGGCCTGCGGCTATCGGCCCGGTGGCGTCGCTCACGGCTCGACCACCACCAGCGCGTAGTGGGCCTCGCCCGGACCGAGGCTGCGGAAGCGGCTGGTGCCGCTGACGTAGCGCAGGCAGTCGCCGGGGCCGAGCCGCTGGGGCGCGCCGTCCACGGTCAGCTCCAGGCCGCCCTCGAACAGCCAGAGGTGGTGCTCCCGGCCGGGCGTGCAGGCGCGGTCGTAGGCGATGTCGGCACCGGCCGGCAGCCGGCCCTCGACGATCTCGGCCCGCAGCGAGCCGTGCGGGGGTGAGACCGACCGGCGGACGAAGCCGGTCGACTCGTCCCGCCACACCTGCTGCTCCCCGGCCCGCACCAGCCGGGTCGGGCCGGACTCCACCTCCGCGAGCAACCGCGACATGCTCCAGCCGTAGACGGCGCACAGCCGTCCGAGCAGCGCGGCCGTGGGGCTGACCTCCGCGCGCTCCACCCGGGAGAGGGTCGAGCGGCTGACGTCCGCCAGCCGGGCCAGCTCTTCGAGGGTCCAGCCGCGCTCCAGCCTCAGCTCGGCGAGCCGTTGTGCCAGTCGCTCGTCGGCGGCGGTGTCCGTTCCCATATTCGCGATGCTATCCCGGATATGGGATCCGCTCACCCGGGGGCGGAGGCACGGGGCGGGGCTTCGGACGCGCCGGACGGAGCTGCGGAGGCACGGGGCGGAGCTGCGGAGGCACGGGGCGGAGCTGCGGACGCACGGGGCGGAGCTGCGGACGCGCCGGACGGAGCTGCGGACGCACGGGGCGGAGCTGCGGACGCGCCGGACGGAGCTGCGGACGCACGGGGCGGAGCTGCGGACGCGCCGGACGGAGCTGCGGACGCACGGGGCGGAGCTGCGGACGCACCCCCGGCGCACCGGGCGGGGGGCGGGGCCTCGACCGGGCTCCGGGCCGTCCGGCTTCCGGGGCGCTGATCATATGATGGCCCGCGAATCGTGGCCGGTCGACGGCCCATGAGGCGAGGGGGACCAGCGTGTTCGGCATCATCAGACCGTGCAGGCACCGACTGTCCGAACGCTTGCAGGCCTCCTGGACGGCCCACCTGTGCGGGCTCTGCCTCGCGCTGCGGGACGACCACGGGCAGCTCGCCCGGACGGCGACCAACTACGACGGCCTGATCATCTCCGTGCTGGTCGAGGCCCAGGCCGCCCGGGAGGACTCCTCCTGGCGCCGCACCGCCGGACCGTGCCCGCTGCGCGGCATGCGGACCGCCTCCGTCGCCAAGGGCGAGGGCGCCCGGCTCGCCGCCGCCGTCTCGCTGGCGCTCGCCTCGGTCAAGATCCGCGACCACGTCGAGGACCGCGACGGCGTCTTCGCCCGCCGCCCGGTCGCCGCCGGGGCCCGGGCCGTCACCCGGCGCTGGGACCGGCAGAGCGCGGGCAGCGCCTCGACGGTCGGCTTCGACACCGCCGTGCTGCTCGACGCCGCCTCCCGGCAGGGCGAGTTGGAGCGCTCGCTGCGGCCCGGCGGCTCCGTCCTGCTGGTCACCGAGCCCACCGAGACCGCCACCTCGGCGGCCTTCGCGCACACCGCCGCGATCGCCGGGCGCCCGGGCAACGCCGGCCCGCTCGCCGAGGCCGGGCGGCTGTTCGGCCGGCTCGCCCACCTCCTCGACGCCGCCGAGGACCAGGCCGCCGACGCTGCCTCGGGCGCCTGGAACCCGCTGACCGCCACCGGCACCGACCGTGCCGAGGCCGAGCGGCTCTGCCGCGACGCCGTCCACGGCATCCGGCTCGCGCTGCGCGAGGTCGAACTGTCCGACCGCACCCTGGTGCACGTGCTGCTCGCGCACGAGACGGAACGCGCGGTGGACCGGGTGTTCGGCGCCACCCGCCACACGGCGGGCTGCCGCCACCCGGACGCGGCGGGCGCCGCCGCCGGCGAACACCCGCACCAGGCACCGCCGCAGCAGACACCGCCCGGTCAGGCGCCGGTCCCGCCGTGGGTGCCCCAGGGGCCGGGCTTCACCCCGCCCGGGCAGAAGCCGCCGAACCCGCGCAACCTGCTCGCCGGCTGCGCGGTGTGGGCACTGATGGCCTGCACCTGCCAGCTGCTCTGCTGCGACCACGACGACCCGTTCACCCGCGAGCGCCGCAAGGGCTTCTGCGAGCGGCACGACTGCGACTGCCCCGACTGCTGCAACTGTGACTGCGACTGCGACTGCTGTGACGGGTGCGACTGCTGCGACGGGTGCTGCTGCGACTGCGGCTGCAACTGACCGGTCAGCCCACCGGCTCCGCACCACCCCTCCCGGCCCTCCCGGCCCTCCCGGCCTTCCCGTCCCGACCGTCCCGACCGTCCTGACCGGCCGCCACCGGCCCGGGGCACCCCCGCAGTGCCCCGGGCCGGGCGGCGCTCCGGACCAGCCCGGCCTCGGCCCGCCGCCACAGCGGCAGCACCGCCACCGGCGACACCCCCGCCGGGCCCGGCTCGGCGCCCTCACGCATCGCGCCCCGCCGCTCTCCGGTCCACCGCCAGCGAGTCCTCCAGCCGCGCCAGTAAGTGCCGGAACCGCTCGGTGTCCTGCTCCGTCATCCGCCCCTCGGGCAACGCCCCCGGCCGCTCGGCCGTTGTCTCGTCCATGCGCCCGAGGCTAGGCGGCGGTGATCAATGGGCGATAAACGCGCGTTCGGGCGGAAACCGCCGACCCGGTGCGGTCCGCCCGGGATCGGCCGCCGCCGACAACCGGGCGCCCCACAACGCCGGTGCGAATCCGGCGGGTTGGCCTCGATCCCGCAACGAACCGGACGGGGGCAAATCATCGGTCCGGCTGCGCGTCCGCGCCGGGCCGGTGAAGACTTGTGGGCGACACGGGGCGGACAGTCGGCGTGCCGTCGGCTCCGCGCCGCCCCCGTGACACCGACGAGAGACAGGAGCTGCACATCCCATGAGCACGCGCACCTCTCGCACACTCACCGCGATCGTCGCCGCGGCCACAGCCACGGTCCTCGCCGCGGGGGCGGCGCCGGCCGCCACCGTCCCCTCCCCGGGAGGATTCACCATCGAGGCACCCCCCACCGAACCGGGCACGTACTCCCGGGAACTGCTGGCCACCAACAGCAACGGGGACAGCGTCTCCGAGGTCATCGTGGGCGACTACGGCAGTGGCGGGCCGTTCCGGATCTCCCTGCTGCTCTGGAAAGCGGACTGGTCCATGAACACGCTCGTCCCGCTGCCGGGCGACAGCCGTACGGGGGCCGCCGCGATCAACAACGACTGCGTCGTGGTGGGGACTTCCGGCGGGCACGCAGTGCGCTGGACCTCTCCGAGCACGCCGGTCGAACTGCTTCCGCTGCCCGGTGACACATCGGCGGCCCCGGCCGCGATCGGCGGCGACGGCACCGCGGTGGGAACCTCCTCCAACGCGTCCCCGAAGCACGCCGTGGCGTGGCCGCCGAACGGTGCGCCCATCGCCCTGCCGCCACTGCCGGGCGACGCCGAGAGCGTGGCCGTCGCCGTCAACGGCTCGGGCACCGCGGTCGGTTACTCTTACCCGGCCGGTGACGTCAGCTCCCCGCGGGCGGCCGTCTGGGGCGCCGACGGGGCGGTCACCGCCCTCGGCCTACCGGCGGGCCTCACACGCGGCGGCGCGACCCGCATCACCGACACCGGCATCGGGATCGGCTGGGCGAGCGACTCGTCCGGACCGAACCACGCGGTCGTCTGGAACGCCTCCGGCACCGTCGCCGACCTGGGCCCGGCCACGACGGCGACAGCCGTGAACAACGCGGGCACGGTGGTGGGCGACCAGAACGGGCAGGCCGCACGCTGGGACGCCGACGGCACGCCGCGACCGCTCCAGCCGACCGCGCTCGCGAGCCACGCGACCGGGATCAACGACCAGGGCACCGTCGTCGGGTACACCAGCGACCCGCCGCCGGCCCGCGCCCAGCTCTACGCCCAGCTCTGGGCCCCGGACGGGTCCGTCAGCGCACTGCCGCCGTGGTCGCCGGACTTCCCCTACGCCATGCCGTCCGCCGTCAGCAACACCGGGATCGTCACGGGTTCGCTCCTCCTGCGCGGCCTCGCCCACTACGGCCTGCCGTTCTCCATGCGCTGGAAGCCGTAGGCAGCGCGGCGCCGGCTAGCGAGCCGCCGGCGCCGCCTCCAGCAGCAGCCGGGCGGCCTCCCGGGCGTCGGCGGCGGCGGTCGGATCACCGTGGACGGCCGCGCTGGTGATCGCCCCCTCGGCCAGCAGGGCCAGGTGGACGGCGGTGGCGGGCGGGGCTCCGGCGGCCTCGGCCAGGCCCGCGAGGTAGCCGCCGAACTCCGCCTTGTGGTGCCGGGCGGCGGCCACCACCCCGGGGCTGACGGCGCCCAGCTCGCCGAGCGAGTTGACGAAGGCGCAGCCCCGGAACCCGGGTTCGGCGAACCAGGCGCCGAGCCAGTCGAAGACCGCGAGCAACTGGTCCCGCGGGGAGCCGTCGGTGCGCGACACGTACACGGCGAGGTTCGCCCGCCAGCGGCCGTCGCGGCGCAGCAGGTAGGCCTCGACGAGCTCGCCCTTGGACGGGAAGTGCTGGTAGAGGCGGCGCATGGTCATTCCGGAGGCGGCCCGGACGGCGTCCATGCCGACCGCCTGGATGCCCTGCCCGTAGAACAGCTCCTCGGCGGCGTCGAGGATCCGGGCCCGCGGGTCGTCCTGCTCCATCTGCCCTGCCCTTTGCGTGAGAACGATGGTTCTCCTATGGTAGCCACCACAGTGAGAACGATCGTTCTCACCGACGGAACGCCCATTCCGAGGAGCCATCCATGCCCGAGAGCGGCACCGAGCAGCGCCCGCCCCTGCCCCCGTTCACCGAGGAGACCGCCCGACGGAAGGTCCGGGCCGCCGAGGACGCCTGGAACACCCGCGACCCGCGACGCGTCGCCCTCGCCTACACACCGGACAGCCGCTGGCGCAACCGCTCCGAGTTCCTCACCGGCCGCGAGCAGATCACCGCGTTCCTCACCCGCAAGTGGCAGCGCGAGCTGGACTACCGCCTGGTCAAGGAGCTCTGGGCGTACGGCGGCGAGCGGATCGCGGTGCGGTTCGCCTACGAGTGGCACGACGAGGACGGCCGCTGGTACCGCTCCTACGGCAACGAGAACTGGGAGTTCGACCGCAACGGCCTGATGGCCCACCGGCACGCCTCCGTCAACGACCTGCCGATCACCTCCGGGGAGCGCCTGTTCCACTGGCCGCGCAGCCGCCGCCCCGACGACCACCCGGGCCTCACCGAGCTCGGCCTCTGACCCCGCCGCGCGGTTCCACGGCGGTGACGCGGCGCGCATCCCCCGCGGACCCCGCGCCGCCGGGCTGCTTCCCGAGGACGACCGCCAGCACGCCACCGCTGACCCCGCCGTCAGCGGCGCCAGCGGCGTCGGCGGCACGGCGCCGACGGCTCGGCCGCACCGACGCCCGGCTCCCCGTCAAGGAGCTGCGGTCGTCCCGTCCCTGACGGCCGGCCGGCCGCCGGGTACCGGCACCGGGCACCGGACCGGGGGACCGTTACCGGAACCTGATCCTTTCGACGGACGGCCGAGACGCGTTCCACACGGGAGCCTGATGTCCGGCGCCTACCGTGCCGGACATGCCGAACACACCCGGAACACCGACCCGAACGCCCACCGCCACGCCGACCGGAACGCCGACCACCGACCGCGTGGCGACCCGTCGGCCCGCGGCGGTGGCCGCCCTCCTGCTGAGTGCGGCCACCGCGGCGGTGCTGCTGCCGACCCCGGCCACGGCCGCCACCGCCGCCACCGCACCGGTGCGGGAGGCCGTCACGACGCACGCCGGCGCCACCACCGCGCCGGAGCGCGAGCGGATCGACGCCTACTGGACCCCGACCCGGATGAAGCTGGCGGGCGCCCTCGTCCCCGAGATCACCCCCGTGCCCGAGGACGACGACACCCCCGACGACCCCCGGCCGCTGCCCGCGGACACCCCGGACCCAGGAGCCGTGTGGACCCACGGCGGAGCGGTGACCAGAAGCGTCGGCCGGCTCTTCTTCACCTTCTCCGACGGCTACGACGGCAGCTGCACCGCGACGGTCGTCGACAGCGCGAACCGCAGCACCGTCCTCACGGCGGCGCACTGCCTGCGCGGCGTCGGGGCACCGACCGCCGACGACACCTGGCACCACAACCTCTACTTCGTGCCCGGCTACCGCAACGGGACCAAGCCGCTGGGCGGCTTCAGCATCAGGACGACGGCCACCTCCTCCGACTGGGACGCCGATCCGCGCGGCACCACCTCGGACCAGATCGCCACGGCCGGCCACGACACCGGCGTGATGGTCGCGAACCGCTCCGCCGACGGGCGGCGGATCGCGGACGTCACCGGCGCCCAGCGGATCGCGTTCACCCGGCCCACCGAGGGCGAGTTCGTCCACTCCTTCGGGTATCCGAAGGACCGGCTGAACGACCCCTCCGCCACCTACACCGGCTCGCGCATGATCCACTGCGCCGGAGCGTCCCGGCCCGGCCCGCTGGCGCCGCTGCTGTGGGGCCAGCCCTGCGACATGTCGCACGGGGCCAGCGGCGGCCCCCACTTCACCGGCTTCGACCCGGCCACCGGGACCGGCACCCTCGTCGGCGTCACCACCACCTCCGAGGAGCTCGCGGGCGGCCAGGGCCGCACCTCGTACGCCACCCGCCTCGGCGACGGCGCCCGCCGCCTCCACGCCTGGGCGCAGACCCGGCCGGTCTGACCCAAGCGGCCCGGGTGCCATGAGGACGACGGGTTCGCCGCCGCGTCCGCCGACTCGGCCTCGCAGCTCGGCCAGGAGCTCGTCCGCCGGCTCGTCCGGCAGGACTCCACCCCCGTCGAGGAAGCGGAACAGCACCCGGGCCTCGGTGACGGCGTGCTCATGGGCGCCGAAGCCGGGCCCCCGCCGCCGCGCGTCGGGCCCCGCCAGGTACGGGCCAGGTGCGGGCCGACCCTGGCGGCGTACCGCATGCAGGCCGGTGGCCGGGGCCCTCGATGGTCGGCGCCAGGTTGCGGTACGCCTGCCAGGGCGTGGTCGCCGGTACAGGGTGGCCCCCGCCCGTCCCGGCGCCGCGCCCCACCCCGTCCGGCACCGGCACTCGTGCGGATCGCACGCCCCATCGGTACCAGGGGCGGACGCCACCGGTCGACCCCCAGCCGCCGGAAGGCCACCGGAAGGCCGCTGGAAGGACCGCCGCAGGCCCCCGGGCAGCCCTCCCGGAGCCCTAGGGCGTGTCTGACAATTCGCGTCGGACCAGGGCGCGGCGTCGGGGTGCGTGCATCGCAAGGCGGAGGAGGGAGCCACTGCGGAGCATTGGCGACCGACGACAACGCGGCGAGGTGCGTGCCCCGACGCCGCGCACCCGGCGAGAATTGTCAGACACGCCCTCAGAGCCCCTCGCCCTCCTGAGCGAGCATCACCTTCCGCAGCAGGCCCGCCAGGGTGCGCCGCTCCTCCTCGGAGAGCACGCCCAGCAGGCGCTGCTCCTCCCGGCCCACCACGTCCAGGGCCTTGCGCCAGGCGGCGCGCCCGGCCTCGGTCAGCACGATGTCGACCTTCCGGCGGTCCTCCGTGGACGGCGTGCGCAGGACGAAGCCGCGCCGTTCCAGGGCCTCCAGCCGGCCGGTGACCGAGGCCGGGGCGAGGTTGAGGTCGGCCCGCAGGTCGGAGGGGGCGGCGTGGCCGCCGCGGCCGGCCAGCACGTGCAGGGTGTCGAACTCGTGCTTGTGCAGGCCGTAGTCGGCGACGCCCTGCTCGCGGACCCGGCCGAGGTGGCGGGTGAGTCGGGACATCCGGGTGACGGAGGCCTCGATCACCGGATCGAGGTCGGGCAGCACCGGCTGCCAGCGGTCGACGTGGCCGTCCGTCCAGTCGCGGGGAGGGGCGGGCTGTTCGGGAGGGAGGTGCTCGGCCATGGCAGGAGTCTACAAACCGCAGCAGAAACGTCGGCACCAAAATATTCGTTGCCAAAATTTCGGCACCGAAATACAGTGCGGCGCGTGACACGACACCCCCTGCGTCCGAGCGGGTTCCGCCTGCTCCTCATCGGCCGGACGGTCTCCACCCTCGGCGACGCCGTCGTCCCGGCGGCCCTGGCCATCGCCATCACCCGCGCAACGGGCTCCTCTGCCGCGCTCGCCCTGGTCCTGGGCTGCGCGATGGTGCCCAGGCTGCTCCTCCTGCCGCTCGGCGGGGTGGTCGGGGACCGCTTCGACCCCCGGCTGGTCGCCCTCGGCACCGACGCGGTACGGGCCCTGGCCCAGCTGCTGGTCGGCCTGGAGCTGCTCGGCGGGCGCCCGAGCCTGTCGCACATCGCGGTCGCCTCGGCCGTCGGCGGCGTCGCCTCCGCCTTCGCCATGCCCACCACCGCCCCGCTGGTCGCGGCGACCGTCGCCGGGCCGGAGCGGCTGCGCGCCAACGCCCTGCTCGGCACCGCGACCGGCGCCGCCCGGCTCGGCGGCCCCGCCCTCGCCGGCCTGCTCGTGTACACCGCCGGCGCGGGCTGGGCGTTCGTGCTGGACGGCGCCTCCTTCGCGCTGAGCGCCGCCCTGCTCGCCCGGCTCCGCGTCGAGCACGTGCCGGGCGAGCCCCGCTCGCTGCGCCGGGACCTCGTCACGGGCTGGAGCGAGGTGCGCTCCCGGGACTGGTACTGGACCAGCCTGATCGCGCACGGGATGTGGAACGGCGCGAACGCCGTACTGCTCACCCTCGGCCCGCTGACCGCCGCCACCCGGCTCGGCGGGGACGGCACCTGGGTCGCGCTGACCCAGGCGGGCGCGGTGGGCCTGCTGGCCGGCTCGCTGGCCGCCGGACGGCTGCGGCCCCGCCGCCCGGTCCTGGCCGGCAACCTCGCGCTCGCGCTGTACGGGCTGCCGCTGCTCGCGCTCGCCCTCCCGGCCCCGGCGCCGGTCGTGGTCGCCGCGCAGGCGGTGGCGATGGCCGGGCTGGGGTTCCTCAACCCGCTCTGGGAGACGGTGGTCCAGCAGGCCTTCCCGCCGGGGACGCTGGCCCGGGTCACCTCGTACGACTGGCTGCTCTCGCTGGCGGCCGCCCCGCTCGGCTACGCCCTGGCGCCGTTGGCCGCCGACGCGTGGGGCGAGCGGGTGCCGCTGCTGGCGGCGGCCGGGCTGGTGACGGCGGTCTGCGCGGGCACCGCGGCGGTGCCCGGGGTCCGGCGGTACGGCGCCCGGCGCGCGGCCGTTGCCGTCCCCGGGCCGGGGGCCGCACGGCCGCCGGCCCGGGGACGGGGCCTGGCGCGGGATCAGAAGCCGGCCCGGGGCCAGGAACAAGGACGGGAACGGGCCCCGGGGTGCCCCCGGAGCGGGGTCGGCTCCTGAGCCCCCCCGGTCAGTTCCAGATGCCGGTGATGGCGGCGGCGGAGGCCGCGTTGCCCGCGTGGCCGGCGGTGCCGGCCAGGTCCTCCAGGGTGCGCAGCACGTTGTAGTGGTTGTAGGTGGTGGCGCTGCTGCTGCCGGGCGTGACGTGGGCGCCGTAGACGAGGGTCGGGATGCGGTTGCCGGACAGCTTGTTGTCCTCGTCGAAGGTGACGACGAGCAGGCTGTTGTGGGTCTGCGCCCAGGCCGCGTACGCGCCGAGGTTGTTCTTGATCCAGGTGTCGCCGGTGCCGACCGAGCAGTCGTGCATGTCGTTGCAGAGGTTCGGCACCACGAAGGAGACGTTCGGCAGGGTGCTGTAGTCGGTCGGGAACTGCGCGAAGGTCTTCGCCGAGCTGACCGGGACGTTGCCGAAGCCGAACCACGGGTTGTGCTTCTGGGCGTAGCTGCCGCTGCTGCACACCGTGCTGCCCTGGCTGGGCAGGGACTCGTTGTAGCTGGCCCAGGTCTTTCCGGCGGCGATGACCTCGGAGGCCAGGTTGGCCGCCTGGAAGCCGCCGACCGTCACGCAGCTGTCGTCCACGGTGCCCTGGGTGGAGCCGGAGAACAGCGCGTAGTAGTTCGGCTCGCTCGGGTGGGTGATGCCGAAGGACTGGGTGAGGTTGGCACCGCCCGCCTTGAGGGTGTTGTTGAGGTACGGGGCGCTGCTGCTGCCGATGACCTGGGTGTAGGCGTGGTTCTCCATCACCACGACGACGATGTGGTCGGGCGTGGGCAGCGCGGCGGCCTGGGCGGTGGTGGCGGTGGCCGCCCAGAGGCCGGCGGAGGCGGCGACCAGGGCGACGGCGGTGCCGACCGCGGTCGCGGTGCGGCGGGACCGGGGCTTCGGCATCCTCATGGACGAAGTCATGACAATTCCTTGGGTGGGAGACGGCCCGGCGAGCCGGGTTCGGGGAGGGGGTACGCGCCGAAGCGCCCGAACAGCATGGGGCTCCCGGGTCCGCACCGGGAGGCGCCAACAGGTGAAACCTTGGCCCCGGAGCGGGAAACGAACGGTGCGACGGGCCGCAGCTTCCACCGACAACGCGCAAGGCGGGCGAATCGGTTCACATTGCCACGGACCGCCGGATCCGGTGATAGTGATCATCCAACGGCGCGGACCGACACCGCGTCAGCTGACGAGAGAACGAGGAACATGGCGAAGAGCAGCCTTCTGCGTCCGCTCGCGGTGGCGGCCGCCGGTGCCGTCCTGGTGGCGACCGGTGCCCTGCCCGCGGCGGCGGCCGGCCAGGACCCCGCCGCCGCGACCGCCCCCGACCTCGCCGGCGTGCGCGCCGCGCTCCAGGCCACCACGGCGGCCGGCGCCCCGGGCGCCTTCGCGGTGATCCGCGACCACGGCGCCGTCGACCGGACCCGCTCGGTGGAGGTCGGCCTGGCCGACCAGGACGGGACTCCGATGAACTCCTCGTGGAGGTTCCGGGTCGGCAGCAACAGCAAGATGTTCACCGCCGTTCTCGTGATGCAGCTGGCACAGGAGGGCCTGATCGACCTCGACCGGCCGCTGCGCGAGTACCTGCCCGAGGGCACCCTGCCGGAGGGCTGGACCATGACCGGCCGCCAGGTGATGGAGCACCGGGCCGGCGTCTACGACCACACCAACGACCTGCTGGAGCAGGCCGGCGAGGAGACCACCGCCGCGTTCGAGGCACGCATCCGCAGCACCGTGTACGCGCCGCGCGACCTGGTGTCGATGGCGGTCCGGCACGGCCAGCAGTACACCCCCGGCAGCCGCTACTCCTACTCCAACACCGACTTCGTGCTGATGGGCCTGGCGGTCGAGCACCTCACCGGCCAGCCCTTCGCGGAGGTGCTGAACGAGCGCGTCATCCGGCCGCTCGGGCTGCGCGGGACCTCCTTCGTGGTGCCCGACCAGGCGATCCGCGGCGCCCACGTCACCGGCTACCTCACCAACGACGACCGCACCAAGCCGCTGCTGGACTCCACCGAGCAGAACGGCTCCTGGCTGTGGAGCGCCGGGGCCGTCATCTCCAGCGCCGAGGACCTCGACCGCTTCCTCTCCGCGCTGGTGGCCGGCAGCAACGGCGGGCTCGTCTCGGACGACTCGCTCCGGCAGATGACCGCCGCCCTGCCCACGCCCACCGCGAAGATCTCCTACGGCCTGGGCCTGCGCCGCATCACGCTCTCCTGCGGGGACGTGTACGGCCACGGCGGCATCGTGCAGGGCTTCAACACCCAGTCCTTCACCACCCCGGACGGACGGCGCAGCGTGGTGGTCTTCGCCAACGCCTCCAACAACGGCGCGGTCACCCAGGGCCTGATGAACACCCTGGAGCCGGCCTTCTGCGGCAAGCAGCCTGCCGCCGCCCCGCGGACGGCCTTCGGCCCGGCCTCGGCGCCCGCCTCCGTCCCGGCTCCGGTGGACTCGCTGCCGGTGGTGGAGGACACCCGGATCTGACCGGCCGCACCGCCCCGCGCCCGCTCCCGGTACGACCGGGGGCGGGCGCATCCGCAGCCGCGGGCGCCGGTCAGCACTCGCGCCGCGCGCCGGTCAGAGCCGCACGCCGAGCAGAGCCGCGCACCGGTCAGAGCCGCACGCCGAGCAGAGCCGCGCACCGGTCAGTGCCGCGCACCCGCCGAGCGGGGCCCCTCCGCGCTCAGGTCGGTGAGCGCCTCGGTGAGCAGTTCGCGGGCCTCCTCCGCGCGGCCCTGCTCGATCAGCGCGGTGCCCAGCTCGGTCAGCGTCTTGGTCATGCTGTCCGGCCGGCCCACCGCCTCGAAGTGCACCAGGGCCTGCCGGTAGGCCTTCTCGGCAGCCGGCCAGCGCTTCAACGCCGCGCGGTCCAGGCCGAGTTCGTGCGCGGTCATGGCCGCCAGCAGGTGGATCAGCGGTGAGGACCAGCGCTCCACCAGCTCCAGCGCCCCGGCCAGGGCCCGCCGGCGCGACTCCACCGCCTCCTCCGCCCGGCCCGACTCCCGCAGGCAGTTGGCGGCGCCCCGCAGGGTAACCAGCCGGCCGATCATCGCCGAGCGGTTGGCGACCTCGGCGAAGGCGTCCGCCGCCCGGTGGAAGGCGTCGGTCGCCTCGCGGTGCCGCTGGAGGTAGCGCAGGCCCGAGGCCAGGTAGGTGAGCGCCCAGCCCTGCTGCTCCCGGTCGCCCACCGCGCGGGCCAGTTCCAGCCCCTCGGTGGCCAGTTCGATGCCGCGCTGGTAGCGGTGCAGGCAGGTGACGTACGTCCAGGCCAGGTAGTTGACGTGCACCGCCTCGATGCGGGTGTCCCCGATCGCGCGGGCCGCGTCCGCCGACAGCTGGAACACCTCGGCCCAGATGCCCCAGCTCAGCAGCCGGTCGGAGAACCAGTGCATCGCCTCGGCGGTGTCCACCACCTCCCGGTAGCGGCCGGCCCGCTGCGCCTGGTGCAGGGCGGCCAGCCACTCCGGGTGCTCGTACTCCAGCCAGGCGGCGGCCTCGGTGAGGTGCGCGGGCGCGGTGGCGCCGGCGCCGGCCCCGTCCGTGGCGTGGTCGGGATCGAAGCGCAGGCCGTATTCGGCGGCCCGGCCGAGGATCCAGCGGCCGGCCCGGGTGCGGGCCTCCTCCAGCTCCCGGGCCGTCTCGTCCGCGGCCAGCCGCTCGCCCGCGTAGAGCCGCACCAGGTCGTGCAGGCGGTAGCGGTCCGGGGTGGCCGCCTGCATCAGTCCGGCGTCGACGAGCTGCTCCAGCACCAGCTCGGTGCGGGCCGCCGACCGGCCCGCGTAGGCCGCGGCGATCTCCGCGGTGAAGTCCTGGCCCGCCGTCAACGCGCAGCGGCGCAGGACGAGTCGGGACTCCTCGGGCAGCCGCCGGTAGGAGAGTTCGAAGGCCGGGCGGACGGCCAGGTCGCCGGTCTCCAGCAGGTCCAGCCGGTTCTCCTCGGCGGCGAGCTGGCGCACCAGGTGGGCGACCGGCTGCTGCGGGCGGGCGACCAGGCGCTGCCCGGCGATCCGCAGCGCGAGCGGCAGGTAGCCGCAGAGCCTGGCCAGTTCGGCGGTGGCGTCGGGGGCGGCCTCGATCCGCTCGCGGCCGGCGATCCGGGCCAGCAGGCCGGCCGACTCCGCGGGGGACAGCACGTCCAGGCTCAGCCGGTGCACCGACTCCAGACCGGGCAGCACGTTGCGGCTGGTCACGATGGTCACGGCCGGGCCGGAGCCGGGCAGCAGCGGGCGCACCTGGCTCTCGTCCGCGGCGTTGTCCAGCACCAGCACCAGCCGCCGCTCGCGGACCAGCGCCCGGTAGAGGCCGGCCCGCTCCTCCGTCCCGGCGGGCACCGCGGCGTCGGCGACGCCCAGCGCACGCAGCACCTGGCCGAGCGCGTCCCGGGCGGACAGCGGCTGCGGGGACATGCCGCCGAGGTCCAGCGACAGCTGGCCGTCCGGGAAGGCCCCGGCCAGGGCGTGGGCGGCGTGCAGCGCGAAGGAGGTCTTGCCGAGGCCGGGCTGGCCGCTGACCAGCACCACGCGCGGGTGGGCCGGCCGCTCGTCCTCGGCCAGCCGGGTGATCAGGGCGAGGGCGTCCTCGCGGGCGGTGAAGTCGGCGATGTCGCGGGGCAGCGCGAGGGCGCTCTGGCCGGCCGCCCCGGAGACCGGGGGCCCGGCGGGCGGCGCGTCCGCGGCGGGGCCGGCGTCGCGCGGGGCGGAGCGGCGGGGCCGGTGCACCGCCGCGGCCGGGGCCGGCCGCACCCCGCGCGGGCGCCCCGACTGGGCGGCCCGGTCCAGCGCCTCGGCCTTCGCGCCGTCCAGCGCGAGCGCCTCGGCCAGGGCCCGGACGGTGCGCCGCTGCGGCCCGCGGGTGCGGCCGCGTTCCATGTCCCCGAGGGCCCGCAGGCTGACCCCGGCGGCCGCGGCGAGTTCCTCCTGGGTCAGGCCCGCCGCCACCCGGTGCCCGGCGAGCAGACGGCTGAACTCGTTCGTCTCCGTGTCCGTGCCGCCCCCGGCCGCCATACCGCGCCCCCACTCGTTCGGTCCTGCACAGTTCCGCACTTCTGCCTGGAGTCGCCCCCGGCGGTTCGCCCCAGGCAGAAGTATGCCCGGGCGGACAGGTTCCGCCTACTCGGCCCTCCCCCAGGCTATCGTCCCAGGTCAGAGGGGATGTGCCCGGGTGGCCCGCCCGGGCGGGGGCGGTTCCGCGCGGGGCGGGCCGCCGGTAGTTCCGCCTGTGGTTCCGCTGGTCGAACAGCGGTTTTCCGCCACCCGGGGGCCGGGCTGTGGCCAGGACGGCTCCTAGCTAGCTAGGCCAGGCGCCGCACTTCCGCGCCCTCGGCGGTGCGGCCGAGGGCGTCGAGCAGGTCGGCGAGCAGGCCGTGGGAGCGGGCTTCCAGGGCCGGGTCGCCGACGGCGCGGCCCAGGGCCACGGCGAGCCTGGCCGAGGAGAGCGCGGCGTCCCGGCGGCCGAGCGCGTGCAGGGCGCGGGCCCGGCTGTGGGTGGCGAGGACGGCCTCGGCGCCGCCGGAGCGGGCGGTGGCGGCGCGCACCGCCTCGTCGGCGTGGCGCAGGGCCGGTGCCGGGTCCCCGGCCAGGACCAGCGCGTCGGCGAGGTCGGTGAGCGCGCGGACCAGCAGGTGGTCGGTGGCCGGGGTGCGGGCGGCGGCCACCAGGTCGCCGAGCATCGGCACCGCCCGCTCGTAGCGGCCGGCCCGCAGCAGGGCGGCGGCCACCCGGCTGCGGCAGTGGTGGCGCAGCGCCGCGTCGCCGGTCCGGTCGGCGGCGGCGAGGGCCCGCTCCAGGGTGTCGGCGGCGGTGCGGTGGGCCCCGCGGTCGACGTGCACGACGGCGAGGTCGGTGGCCAGCCGGGCCACCGCCGCCTCGTCCCCGTCCGCGTGGGCGGCGCGCAGCCCGGCCTCGACCACGGCCCGCCAGTGCGTCCGGTCGTGACCGGCCGTCTCGTACAACCAGCCCGCCCGGTGGGCGAGTTGCCAGGCCGCGGTGGGCCGCCCCTTCTGCTCGGCGCATTCCACCACCGCGCGCAGGGCGCTCTCCTCGCGGCGGAACCAGGCCGCCGCGCCCGGCGCGCCGTCGCTCACCGGGCCGTCGGCCGTCCAGCCGGCGGTGACGTCGAGGTAGTGGGCGATCAGCCGGTCGAGGGCCAGGAAGCGCTCGTCACAGGTGAGTTCGGCGGCCCGGGCGGCGGCGTGGCGGCGGACCAGCTCGCGCCGGGCGTACCGGCCGGGGCTGGTCTCCTCCAGCAGGTGGACGGCGTCCAGCCGGGTCAGCAGGGTGCGGGTGGCCGCGGGCGGGAGGTCGGCGAGGGCGGCGGCGGTGTCACCGCCGATCTCCGCGCCGGGGTGCAGGCCGAGCAGGGTGAACAGCCGGGCGGCGGCGGGCTCCAGGGCGCGGTACGTCAGGTCCAGGGCGCCGGTGAGGCCGAGCGGGCCGCGGCTGGTGCCGGGGCCCGAGAGCGCGGCCAGGCCGGTCTGCTCGTCGGCCAGCTCGGCGGCGAGGTCGGCCACGGACCAGTCGGGCCGGGCGGCCAGCCGGGCGGCGGCCAGGCGCAGGGCGAGCGGCAGGCGGTCGCAGCGCTCGGCGAGTTCGGCGACCGCCTCCGGTTCACCGGCCGTGCGGTCAGCGCCGAGGGTGCGGGCGAGCAGGTCGGCGGCCTCGTCGGGGCCGAGCACGTCCAGCGGCACCGGGATGCCGCCGGTGCGGACCAGCAGGTGGCGCAGCCGGTTGCGGCTGGTGACGACGGTGACCGGGGCGGGCTCGCTGTCGGTCGCCGGCGGGTCGGGCAGCAGCGGGGCGAGCTGCTCGTAGCAGGCGGCGTCGTCCAGCACGACCAGCATCCGCCGGCCGCCGACCAGTTCGCGGTAGCGGCGGGCTCGGTCCGCGGGCTCGCCGGGCATCGCCCCGGGGGCGACGCCGAGCGCGGTGAGGAGCTCTTCGAGCACCTCGGCGGGTTCGCGCGGCCCGTCCGGGTCGAAGCCGCGCAGCTCGGCGTGGAGGACGCCGTCCGGGAAGGACTCCTCGCCGCGCCGGGCGGCCCACTGCCGGACCAGGCTGGTCTTGCCGACCCCGGCGGGGCCGGTGACGAGGATCGGGCGGCCGTCCCGGGCGGCGGGCAGCACCCCGTCCAGCCGGGCGAGCTCCGCGCCGCGGCCGACGAACCGGCGGTCGGCGGCGGGCCCGGCGCCCGACTGCTCGCCGGCCCGGCGCAGCTCCGGTCCCGGCGGCCGGGTGAGCCGGGCCACCGCCCGCTCGTAGCGCTCCCGCGCCTCGGCGCTCCGCCCGTCCTGGTCCAGGCAGCGCACCAGCCGGGCGGCCAGCGTCTGCCGCTCGGGGTGGCCGTCGGCCGCCTCGGCGAGTTCGGCGGCCAGCTCGCCGCCCCGGCCGGTGCGCAGCAGGCCGTCGGCCAGTCCTTCCAGGGCGCGCAGCCGCAGGTCCGTCAGGTACGGGAGGGTGCGCTCGCGCAGCAGGGCGGAGCCGCAGTCGTCGAGCGCCGGGCCGCGCCACAGGTCCAGCGCGGTGCGCAGCAGGGCCACCGGGTCCTGCTGCGGGGGCTCCTTCGACGGCGGCGCGTCCCCCGGCTGGTCCCCCGGCGCGGTGGCGGGCTCGGGAAGCAGCAGCCCGGCCTGCCCGCAGAGCCGCTCGAAGCGCAGCACGTCGACCCGGTCGGGCTCGCCGGCCAGCAGGTAGCCGGAACCCCGGGTGCCCAGTTCCAGCCCGGGGCCGTCCAACAGCTGGCGCAGCGCGGCGACGTGGCCCTGGAGGGCGGCCCGTGCGGTGGGGGGCGCGCAGCCCTCCCAGACCAGCTCGATCAGCTCCTCGGTGGGGACCGTCCGGTTGAGCCGCAGGGCGAGCGCGCTCAGCAGCGCCCGGCGTTTGGGCGCCGAGGGCGTCACCGCCGTCCCGTCCTCCCGCCGCGCCACCACCGGCCCGAGCAGATCGATGCGCACCCGACCGTTCCCCTCCCCCGCCTGCGATTACCGGCCGGTTCGAGGATAGGGCCGACCGGACCCTTGTCGGGCCGGGCCCGCTGCGGGCACCGTATCCGGCGGGTGCGACACGGCCCCGCCGTCCGCCCGCCCGCAGGTGCCACCGGCCGCTCCCACCAGCCGGTGCAACCTGCGGGCGCCCCCCAGGCGTATACCGGGGGCGGGGGCGGTCGGCGAGTTGGCCGGACATGTTCTCGCACTACACTGCTCCACCCCGAGGCCGGACGGCCGCTTCGGGGTGGTTCGGGGGTTTCGGGTGGTCCGGACCGTCCGGATGTTCCGGATTTCCGGATGTTCGGAGGTTTCAGGTGCTGTGCGGTGGTGCGGGGAGTTGGGGGTACCGGTGCGGATTCGGCTGCTCGGGCCGGTGGAGCTGCGGGTCGGGGCGGACGGCTTCGCCGGCGTCCCGGGCGCGCAGCGGCGGGCCGTGCTGGCGCTGCTCGCGCTGCGGCTGGGGCACCTGGTCACCGTGGACCAGCTGTGCGAGCTGCTGTGGGACGAGCAGCCGCCGCCGAGCGCCCGGGCGGCCGTGCAGGGGCACGTCGCCGCGCTGCGCAAGGTGCTCGCCGACACCCCGTTCGAGCTGCACACCCGGGACTCCGGCTACCTGCTGACCGGGCCCGCCGGCGCGGTGGACGCGCTGCGCTTCGAGGAGCTCGCCGGCACCGCCGACCGGCGCGCCGGGCTCGGCGACGGCACCGCGGCGGTCGCACTGCTGGAGGAGGCGCTGCGGCTGTGGCGCGGCGACGCGCTGGCCGACCTGCCGGACACCCCGCTGCGCGCCGCCGCGGTGGACCGGCTGACGCAGTCCCGCACCGCCGCCCTGCTCTGCTGGGCCGGGCTGCGGCTCGGCCAGGGCGCCGGGGCGTCCGCCGTGCCGCTGCTGGAGCAGGGCGTGCGCAGGGACGGGCTGCGCGAGGAGCTGGTGGCGCTCCTGATGCGCTGCCTGCACCAGGCGGGCCGGTCCGCCGAGGCGCTGACCGCCTACCACCAGGCCCGGGTGCGGCTGGACGAGGAGCTGGGCATCAACCCCGGCCCGGCCCTGCGGGCGGCGCTCGCCGAGGTGCTGGCCGACGACCGCACGGCGGAGCCGGCGCCGGCTCCGGCCGTCCGCCCGGCTCCCGGGGCGGCGCCGCAGCCCCCGCCGGCCCCGCGCCAACTGCCGCGCCGCGACCCGGACTTCGTCGGACGCACCAGCGACCTGGCGTGCCTGGACCGGGCCTGCGGGCCCGGGCGCACCGGAGACGGCCCGGTGCTGGTGGTCGGCCCGGCCGGGGTCGGCAAGAGCGCGCTGGTCACCGCCTGGGCGCACCGGGCCGCCCGGCGCTTCCCGGACGGCCTGCTGCACGCCGGGCTGCGCGGCCTCGACCCCGACGGCCCGGCCCGGCCCGAGGACGTCCTGGCCGGCTTCCTGCGCGCGCTCGGCGTGCCGCCGCACGGCGTCCCCGCCGGACGCGCCGCCCGGGCCGCGCTCTACCGCGAGCGCACCCGGGGCCGGCGGCTGCTGGTGCTGCTGGACGACGCCGCCGACGCCGAGCAGGTCGCCGACCTGCTGCCCGCCGGGCCGGAGAGCACCGCCGTGGTCACCGGCCGGGGCTCGCTGGAGGGCCTGGTCGCCCTGGAGGGAGCCGCCCTGCTGCGGCTGTCCGCCCTGCCCGAGGACGACGCCCTGCACCTGCTGGAGCGTGCCCTGACGCCCGAGCGGCTGCGCGCCGAGCCGGAGGCCGCCGCCCGGCTCGCCGGGCTCTGCGACCACCTGCCGCTCGCCCTGCGGATCGCCGCGGCCCGGCTGGCCGCCCGGCCGGACTGGACGCTCGCCGAGCTGGTCGACGAGCTCGCCGACGAACGGACCAGGCTGGCCGTCCTGGACGCCGACGGCACGCTGTCCGTCGCGGGCCGGCTACGGCTGACCCACCGCCGGCTCTCCGCCCCCGCGGCCGAGCTGCTCACCGTCCTGGCCGCCCACCCCGGCCGCGAGGTGGACACCGCGGCGAGCGCCGCGCTGCTCGGCAGCGACACCGCCACCGCCCACCGGGGGCTCGGCGAACTGGCCTCCCACCACCTGCTCACCGGCACCGCCCCCGGCCGCCACGCCCGTACCGACCTGGTCCGGCTGTACGGCGCCGGACTGCTCGCCGAACGGCCCGGACGGCACCGGCGGCTGCTCCGCGAGCGCCTGGCCGACCACTACCTCGCGGCCCTGCGGCACTGCGGCTCCTTCCTCGACCCCGGCCAGGAGGACACCGCCCCGCCCGACGCCCCGGCGCAGGCGCCGCCGGCCGTCGCGGACATCCGCAGCGCGCTCGACTGGTTCGACGCCGAGGAGCCGGCCATCGCCGCGCTGGTCGCCGCGCCCGACACCGATCCGGGGCGGGCCTGGCGGCTCGCGCTGACCTGCGGCTCGCTGTACTACGGCGCCAGCCGCTTCACCGACTGGCTCGCCACCGCCCGGCTGGGCCAGGCGGCGGCCGAGCGGTGCGGCGACCCGCTCGCCGTCGCGCTGCTGCTCACCTGCCGGGCGCAGGCCCTGGTCGCGCTGGAGCGGCGGCAGGAGTCGGCTCAGGCGGCGCGGAGGGCGGTCGCGGCGGCCGAGGCCGCCGAGGGGCCCGTCGCCGCGTCCGCGCGCGTACGGGCGCTCGCCACGCTGGCGCTGGTCACCGCGATGCTCGGCCACGCCGCCGAGGCCGAACGGCTGGCGGCCTCCGCCACGGCGCTCGCGCTGGAGTCCGGGGACCGCCGCCGGCTGGTGGACGCCAAGGTGCACCAGGGCTGGGTGAGCCTGGCCACCGGGGACCGGGAGGGCGCCCAGCGCCGGTCCCGCGAGGCCCGGGAGCTGCTGCCCGCCACGCCCGTCACCCAGGTCCACCTCTGGTCACTGCTGACCGAGGCGCAGGCCCTCGCGCCGACCGTCCGCGACGACGCCGCCGACCTCGCCTGGCACCGGCTGCTCGCCGCGTGCGAGGAGGCCGGGCTGCTGTACCTGCACGCGCTGGCCGAGCAGTCCTACGCCGCGTACCTGCTGTCCCGGGGCCGGGAGGCCGAGGCACGCGGCCGGCTGCGCACGGCCCTGGAGCGCTTCCGCGCGCACGACCGGCAGGCGGGCTACCTCAGCGAGTTCACCACCAGCCTGGAGGAGTCGTTCGACCTGCGCACCGGCCGGAGGCCGGCGGACGGCTTGACCGGACGGCCGGACCGGACGGCTTGACCGGACGGCCGGCCCGGGCGGCTGAAACCGGTCCGCCGGCCCGGGCGGCTCGGGCCGGGACGCTCCGGCCGACAGTCCGCAGCCGGGAGGCACCGGCCGGGAGGCACCGGCCCGGCGGCCGGGCCGGGAGCGCCGGCTGCCGCACACCCCGTCACCCGGTGGCCGAGGCGGCCCCGCGCTCCGCCGGGGCGTACCCGTGCTCGGCGGCCAGCACCGGGCGCAGCGCCCGGATCGCGTAGAAATTGCGGGACTTGACCGTCCCCGGCGGCACGCCCAGCCGGGCCGAGGCCTCCAGCACCGAGCGGTCCTTGAGGTGGAGTTCGACCAGCACCTCGCGGTGGTGCTTCTGCACCCGGCGCAGCGCCAGCGCGATGTCCCGGGCCACCACCA
The DNA here is from genome assembly GCF_044391605.1 of Kitasatospora sp. NPDC018619. Taxonomy (NCBI): domain Bacteria; kingdom Bacillati; phylum Actinomycetota; class Actinomycetes; order Kitasatosporales; family Streptomycetaceae; genus Kitasatospora; species Kitasatospora sp. NPDC018619. The sequence goes on along the minus strand of NZ_JBISAI010000014.1, from coordinate 188,028 downwards.
CCCGCTCGTACGGGTCGTCGGCGGACGGCCGGTCCTCCACCGGCTCGCCGATCACCTCCTTGGCACGCGCTGCGGCCATCCGGTAGTGGTCGATGGCGATCCGCCGAGCGACGGTGAACAGCCACGGCCGGCTCGCCTCCGGGCCGGCCGCCAGCGCCTCCGGGTGCTGCCAGGCGCGCAGCAGGGTCTCCTGGAGGATGTCCTCCGCCTTGCCGCGGTCGCCGCCGGTGGCCCGCAGCAGCGCGCGCAGCAGGTAGCCGCCGTGCAGCCGGTGGATCTCGGCGAGCACGTCGGGGTCGAGGGTCGGGCGGACCGGGGCGGTGGCGTCCGCCGGCGCGGCTGCCGGCCCCTCGGACGACGGGGTGACGGACGTGGGCTGGGCGACGGACGGCTTCGACACGCGCTACCTCTCAGGTCGGGCAGGGGCGCAGCACGGGCAGGGGACTCGGCACGGGCAGGCGTGCCGGGCACCGGCCGGACATCCCCGGCGGTGGCTGCAGCAGCACACTGCCGGAGGCCGCCAAGTCCGCACCAAAGATCCGCCAACGCCCCCCGGCCGGGGCACCCGGGGCCGTCCCGGGTGCCACCGTTGGCGGGCGCGGACGGCTGTTGGCCGGTCGTTAGCGGCCGTGAGCTGCGGCTCTTTCCGCCGCGGCCGGAGCGCGGCCCGGCCGCCCGCTCAGCCCTCGGCGAGCGCCCGGAGCAGCTCCTTCACCCCGTCCTCGCCGCGGCTCTCGATCAGCACCGCGACCCAGCCCGCCAGCCGTCGGCGGTCCGCCTCCGCCCATCCCGGGGCGGACGGGTGCTCGTCCACCACCAGCGCCCGCGCCACGCCCAGCAGGCCGGGCGCGGGCCGCGACCGCCGCTGCGGCCCGGCCCGCAGCGCCAGCCGCCGGGCGACCGCGATCACCTCCTCCGCCGGCGCTCCGGGCACCGCCAGCACGGCCGGCCCGGGCTCGCTCGGTGCCCCGGCCCGTACCAGGGCCGCGATGAGCTCCCGCGCCTGCGTCCCGTCCACGGCCATGCCGCAGCCCTCCCCCGTCCCGTTCACGGGACTCACGCTCCTTCCGACTCGGTGGCACTCGGCGGACGCCGGGTGCCACCGCACGACGGTACCGATCGGTAGCCGGTCGGGCGGAGGGTTTTTCCGATGCGGTCCCTCCCGATGCGACAGCGGGCGCACCCCGCGCCCTGTCCCGCTCAACGCGCCCTGCACCACGGGCGGTTCAGATGAACCGGAACGGCTCCTTCAGCCGTACTTCCGGCTGTACGGGCCGGGCCGACCGCAGGCACCCCTCCGGCGCACCCTGGAACAGGAGGTCATCCGATGGCTTTCTCCGACGGCACCGCGGGCACGGGCAGCACCGCGCCGCCCGCACCCGACTACTCCCCCGCAGCCTGGCCCGAGCCCGTCGCCCTGCTGCCCCGCGGTCCGCTCGACCCGCTCGGCACGGTGCTCATCCCGCCCGCCGAGCGGCGGCTGTTCAGCCGGGAGCCGGCCCTCGCAGCGCCCCCGGCGGCAGCGCCGGCGCCCGTCCCGCCGACGGGTCCGCCGGCCTGGGGCGGCCTGGCTCGGACGGCCCCCGGCCCGCTCCCCGTGCCGCCCGTACCGCCCGCGGCCCCTGCACCGCCCGCGGCGCCCGTACCGCCCGCGGCGCCTGCATCGCCCGCGGCGCCCGTACCGCCCGTGCCCCCCGCGCGGCACCCGGGCCCGGAGCGCCCGCGCCCCCGGCGGCTCACCCTCCCCGGCAGCGCGGAGGCCCGTCGGCGGGGCCTGCTCGAACGCGTCCGGGTGCCGCTGCGGGCCTGCCACCGGATCGCCGTCCTCGGCGGCCCCGCCGACGGGCTCGCCGCCGCCCTCGGCACCCTGCTCGCCGAACACCGGGCCGAGCCGGTGCTCGTGCTGTCCACCACCGGGCCCGCCGGGAGCGAGTGCCGCACCGGCGGCCGACTCGTGCTGCGCTCCGTGGCACCGGACCCGGCCGCCCTGCGGCGGGCCCTCGACGAGGCCGGCGGCCACTACCCGGTGATCCTGGCGGACACCGCCGGAGCCCCGGCCGGAGTCCAGCTCGCCGCCGTCGACCACGCCGACCAGCTGCTGCTCCGCGCCCAGGCCTCCGCCACCGGCGCCCGCACCGCCGACGCCCTCCTCGACCACCTCACCGCACTCGGCCGCCACGACCTGGTCCACGGGGCCGCCGCCGTCTTCACCCCCGCCCCGCCCGCCGAGCGTCCGATCGCCGACCGCGACCTCCTCCCCCACTTCCGCGCCCGCTGCCGCGACGCCCTCACCCTGCCGCACCCCGACCCCGCCGGGCTGCGCACCCGCACCCGGCTCGACTACCTCGAACTCGCCGCCCTCGTCGGCGACGCGATAGCCGAGCGGCAGGGTTGAGCCGCCGGGGCGGGCGGCGGCGGCCCCGGCAGGGTTGAGCCGCCGCCCGCCGAGGGGGATGCCGACCCCGACGGGGATGCCGAGCCCGACGGGGATGCCGAGCCCGACGGGGATGCCGAGCCCGACGGGACCGACGGCCTCGCGGTCCGCCGGGGACGAGCGGTCAGGCCGTGCAGGTGGCGCGGACGGCGCCGGCCGCATGGTGGGCGCGGGTCTTGGTGCCGCCCGACCAGTCCAGGCCGCGGCTGTGCAGCGTCACCGAGATCGGGCCGCGGTAGGCGAACGGCCCCTGGTTCACCCAACTGCCCCGACTGGCCGTCTGGTCGATGGAGAACGAGCCGACCTGGCCGCCGCCGCTCTGCACCGTGTAGTAGCTCGGGGCGCCGCCGACCTGCTTCACGTCGCCGCTGGACGGGATGTGGACGGACAGCGTGCAGCTGGTGACCTTGTCCACGGTGAAGGTCCAGACCACCGAGTTGCCGCCGTCGTCCTTGTCGGCCTGGCCGGACATCGGCATCGCGGCGTAGGTGCCGTTGCAGCCGTCTCCGCTGTAGCCGCCGGAGTAGTTGTGCCAGCCGTCGGCGCCCTGGTCGAACCAGCCGTTGGTCTTGTACTGGCCGCCGTTCGCGCAGTACGGGCCCGCGATCACGGTGACCGGTACCGGCGGCTTGGCGGCCGGGGGCGCGGGCTGCTGGGCCGGCGGCGGGCTTGCCTGGGACCCTCCGGGGGCCGGGGCGGTGCTGCCGCCGGCCGGGCCGCCCGCGCCCCCGGCCGCGCCACCCCGGGAGGTGCCGCCGGCGGACGGGGTGGCCGCGCCGCCCGGACGGGCCGTCGTACCGGTGCCGCCGTCGGCCCCGGTGGGGGCCGGTGCCGTCCGGCCGCCCGACGTCGGTGTGACCGAAGCGTCCGGCAGCGGGGCCGTCACGCCGGGCTGCCCGTCGGACGCGTCCCCTCCGGTGGTCCCGCCGTGCTCGTCGAAGCCGGGGCCGTGGGGCGGGGCGTCGGCACCGACCGGCCCGCGCCCGGGATCGTCGCCGCCGAGCCGGGTCACCGCCAGGGAGGTGCCGACCAGCACCAGGCCGACGGCGACGGCCGCGGCGAGCATCGGCCGGGAGAGCCGTCCGGGGCGCGGCCCGGGGCGCACGGCGCCCTCGCCCGGCGGCTCGGTGGCCGCGACGACGGGTGCCTTCGCCTCGGGGGCAGCCGAGGCGGTGACCGGCGCCGGCAGGGGGGCGGGCCCGATCCCCGTACCGGCCCCGGTCTCGGAGGCGGGATCAGCCGCCGGCGGCTCGGCCGCCACCCCGCCCTCCACGGCGTTCTCGGCCTCCACGGCGTTCTCGGCCTCCTCGGCCGCCGACGCCCAGCTCACCGCCGGGAGACGGAAGCCGCCCGACCTCCGCGACGGTTCGCCGCGCTGCTCCGCATCCACCTGCATCCCCATGTGATCCGACGACACTCCCGTGGGAACCACGGCCGCCGCAGCCGAACCGGTTCACCGGGGTCCGCGTGGCGCCGTCTCCCACCAGCCCCGACCGGCCCCGACCGTCATCCGGCGCCCAGGTCGAGGGTGTAGCGGGAGGGGTCGGCGGGGCGGACGCGGTCGGCGGGGGCGACGGCGTCGCGGCGGGCGAGCCAGGTGCGCAGCCGGTCCGGCCCCGGCCGGACGCCGCCGATCTCGTGGAGCAGCACCCGCGCCGGGCGGCCCTCCTCCGGGTCGGCCGGCTCGACCTCGACCACCTCGAACCGGGTGCCCGGGGCGAAGATGACCGTCGGCTGCTCGCCCGGCTCGCCGAACGCCGAACTGCGGTGGCCGCCGACGGACCAGATGGCGAACTCGATCCCGACGTCCTCCCCCAGATCCGCCTCGGGTGCCGCCAGTCCGGTGACCGGCGCCGGCTCGGTCAGCACCGTGCCCGGGGTGTACGCGGCGAGGTCGCCGGCCGGCGCCGGGCCGGCCACCAGGACGCCGCCGTAGTGGCTGGGCAGCCGCCGCAGACCGGCGGCGAGGCAGCGCAGGTACGGGCCGTACGGGCCCGGCTCGCCGGACCGGGCCGCCGCGAGGAGTTCGGCGCGCGGGGCCAGCGGGCCGGGATCGCCGTGCTGGAGCAGGACGGCGACGAGTTCCGGACGCTGCTCGGGCTCCGCCGCCCGGGCGCGCAGGGCCGGCAGCCGGGTGGCGACGTCCTCGACCCGCTGCACCAGCCGCTGGTAGCCGGGGCCGAGTCGGGCGGCCAGCGCGGCGCCGTCGGTGGCGGGCGTGCCGGGGGCCGGGTTCGACGGCGCCTCGGACGCGGGCTCGGACGCGGGCTCAGGCGCGGGCTCGGGCTCGGACGCGGGCTCAGGCTCGGGCTCAGGCGCGGGCTCGGGCTCGGACGCGGGCTCAGGCGCGGGCTCGACGGCCGGAGCCGCGCTCACCGGCTCCTCCGCCTCGGGCTCCTCCTCAGCACCATCGGGGGCCGACGTCGGCTCGTCGTCAGGCTCCTCGGCGTCCTCCGCCACACCGGTGTCGGCGGCCACCGACTGCGGCTCCGACGCCGCCTCCGGCACCGCCACCGCCTCCGGATCCGGCTCCGGCTCCGGCTCCGGCTCCGGCTCCGGCTCCGGCTCCGGCACCACCGCAGCCCCGACCGCAGCCTCCGGCTCCATCCAGTCCAGCCCGTACAGCCGGGCGCAGAACCGCCCCACCGCCGCCGACCCCACGTCCAGCACCCCCGCCACCGCGAGCGCGAGCCGGCCCGGCCCGGCCGGGAGCGAGCCCAGCACGGAGCCGAGGTGGTCCCACAGCGTCTCCGGAACCGGCCGCCCCGGCGTGCCGACCACCAGCACCGGCCGCGCCGGATCCGGCCGGCGCAGCCGGGGGCCGCGGTCCGGCGTGGCGCTCGGGCGCAGCCACAGGCCGGCCGCCACCGCCTCCACCTCCCAGCCCGGGAAGGCCGGGTAGCGCGCCGGCCCGGGCGCCGCGGGCAGGTCGGGGCGGGCCCGCCAGCCGACGGCGGTGACGGTGCGTTCGCGCGGGCGGGCGACCAGTTCGGTGAGGTACGGTTCCCAGCCCTCGCCCCCGTCCGCCGCCGGGTGGACGTACCGCACGCCGGCCCCGGAGGCCCCGGCCGTGCCCACCGGGACGCCGATCGCCGCCCGCACGTCCTGCCCGAGGGAGGCCGCCAACACCGCGGCCATCTCGATGAGTTCGACCGGCGCGGCCCACGGCGCGCACAGCGTGAGGCGGTCCCGCCGCACCGTCGTCTCCTGCAACCGAGCTGCGGCGTCGGCCAGTTGGGTACTGCTGGGCAGCGGCTCGGCCGGCCCGCCGACGATCAGCAGCAGCCCGTCCCCGGGGGCGACGGCCCGGTCCAGCACGGCGGGACGGACCGGCCCCGCCGTCGCCTCGGTCACCCAGAACGCCCCGCCGGCCAGCGGGGTGATGGTCGCGGCCGCGGGCCACCGGCCGCCGAGCGGCTCCGCGCCGCCACCGGGCCGGCAGCGCCACCACGTCCCGCCCTCGGCCGGCAGGGTGCCGTCCGCCTCGACGCTGACCACCGTGTCGGGCGCGACGACCGTCAACCCGGCACGTCGGGCGAGCAGTTGGGCTGGCCGTCGGCCGTCCGGGCCGACCGCCGCCAGCCCGGAGGCGGCCAGCACCAGCACGTCCGCGCCCCGCTCGCGCGCGGCCCGGGCGAGCTCCTCCAGGGAGCCGAGCAGGACGGGCGCCGCGTCCGCGGCGGCGGCGAGCAGCAACAGCGCCCGCGACTCGGCCCGCACCGGCGCCAGCGCCTCGGCCAGTCCGTCCGCCTCCGCGCCGGGCGGTGCGATCACGTAGTGCGGGCCGAGCGCCCGCAGCGTGGCGGCGCCCGTCACCGCGCCTCCGCCCGCACCCGGTCGCGTCGGGACCGCATCCCGTTCCTCCCCGCTTCTCGCGGACACGTCCGCTGCTCACGGGCGCACCCGCTGTGCGCGCCCACTCCGGTCCTACGGCCCCCGGCACCGGCCCGGTTCACCCGGGCTCCGAGCCCCCGACCCCGTTCCCCCTGCCCGTCGCCCCCTCTGCCACACTGGCCCCTGCGGCGCGGACCGGGGCGAGGGGGCTCTCATGACGGCACTGTGGATCCCCCCGGTGTACGCCGACGGGCCGACGTCGGTCCGGCTGCTGCGCGCCTACTTCACCGGCCGGCGGGCACGGGGCGGCCCGGCCTACACCGGCGCCCACTTCGAGCGGCTCGCCGGCGGCGGCGACCGCCCGGAGACGGCGGACGCCTTCACCGCCGACGACCTGGTCGCGGTCACCATGCTGAGCGTCTCGGTCCGGCCGCGCGGGGCCGTCGACCTGCTCACCGACCCCGACGGGCACTGGCACCGCCTGCTGTCCGCGATCCCCCGCGACGCCCGGCTGGAGGACCCGGCCAGCGCCCCGCTGATCGCCCCCGGCGGCCCGGCCGCCGAGCTGTGGGACCGGCTGGCCGACCCGCACCGCACCCGCCCGGGCAAGCCGGAGGGCGTCGGCACCGTGGTCGCCGGCAAGCTGCTGGCCCGCAAGCGACCGCACCTGGTCCCTGTCTACGACGCCCGGGTGAAGGCCCTGTTCCGGCGGCCGGCCGTGGACACCACCTTCTGGTCCGCGCTGGCCGAGGCCCTGCGCGCCGACGGCGGGGCGTTCCGCGCCCGGCTGGCGGAGCTCCGCGCGCAGGCCGGCATCGGCGAGGACATCGGCGTGCTCCGCGTCCTGGACGTCATCGCCTGGATGCACCAGGGCGAGGCCGCACCCGCCGCCTCCGGCTAGCTAGGGCGGCCCCACTTGTCGCTGTGGTCGCCGCCGGTTTGTCCCCAGCTTTCGAATTGCGTGCCGTGCGCCGGTGGTCGGCCTTGTTCTTGTCGGTCGCGCGATTGTCGGGTGGATCGTCCGTAATCCGCCGCAATCGGCGGTCCCGCGGACCCGCCGCCGGGGGTGATCGTGGTCGGTGCACGCACTACTCGCCCCTTGCAGTTGGGAGCCGCCATGACCTGGCCCAGTGGAGAGACCGCCTTCGTGACCGGAGCGGCATCAGGCATCGGCCTGGGGATCGCGCGGGCGCTCGTCGCCCGCGGCGCCCGGGTCACCCTCGTCGATCTGGACGGGGACAAGCTCGCGGCGGCCGTCGCGGAACTCGGCGCGGCCGAGGGGTCGGTGGTCGCGATCGAGCTCGACGTCAGCGTCGAGGACCGCTGGAAGGATGCCGCCGATCGCGCCGAGGCCGCCCTCGGGCCGGTCTCGATCCTGGTCAACAACGCGGGCGTCATCAGCGCCGCGCCCTTGGTCGACACGACGTTCGAGGACTGGCGCCGCCACTTCAGGGTGAACGTCGACGGCCAGTTCCTGGGCACGTCGGTTTTCCTGCCGCGCTTCCTGGAACGGGGCGGGCGGGCGCACATCCTTAACACGGCGTCGATGGGCGGTCTCATGCCGGTGCCGGGGGTGGGCGCGTACTCGGCTTCGAAGTTCGCCAGCGTCGGCCTGTCGCTGGCCCTGCGCGAGGAGCTGCGGGACACCGGCGTCCGTGTCTCCGTGCTGTGCCCGGGCACCGTGTCCACCGGCATGACGGCGGCGGGCGGACATCCGGTCGGCGCGGACCCGGACCGTGTCGGCGAGCAGGTGGTCGAGGCGATGGAGGCCGGACGGTTCGTGATTCCCACCCACCCCGACTTCGCGCCGATCGTCGCCGAGCTGCACCGCGAGATCGAGCAGGCCCTGCGGGACACCGACGACCGGCACGGCCCCGACCCGTCGGTGCAGATGATCCTCGGCGGCGTCGACCCGGTGAACCAGGTGCTGCCGCCGTACGCCGAGGCCCGCTGACCCCCTGCGGCCGGGTCCCGACCGCGGATCCCGGCCGCTGGCCGACCGCTTCCCTCCGACCATGACCGCCGAGATGGTCCCGCAGCTGCGCCAGGCCGACCTGATGCAAGTAACGGACGAACAGCTCGCAGCCGACGGCCTGACCATCCGCGACGTCACGATCGCGGGATTCGAGGGAGACGACATCACCGTCTCGGTGATCACCCGGCGCGACCACAGGGGCACCGGGCCGGGGATCTACAACACGCACGGCGGCGGGATGGTCACGGGCAACCGCTTTGCGGCCATCGGCCAGTGCATCCCCTGGGTGCAGGAGCACGACGCCGTCCTGGTCACCGTCGAGTACCGGCTGGCGCCCGAATACCCGGACCCCTACCCCATCGAGGACTGCTACGCCGGACTGGTGTGGACGGCCGAGCACGCGCACGAGCTCGGCATCGACCCGAGCCGGCTGATCATCGCCGGTCCCAGCGCCGGCGGCGGCCTCGCCGCGGGCACCGCCCTGCTCGCCCGCGACCGCAAGGGACCCGCGCTGGCCGGTCAGGTCCTCATGTATCCGATGCTCGACGACCGCAACCAGACCGCGTCTCGCACCAGTTCGATGGCGTCGGCCTCTGGGACCGCGGCAGCAACCTCATGGGCTGGACCGCCCTCCTCGGCGACCGCCGCGGCACCGAGAACGTCTCCGCCTACGCCGCGCCCGCACGCGCCACCGACCTGTCCGGGCTCCCGCCCGCGTTCATCGAAGTAGGCTCAGCCGAGGTCTTCCGGGACGAGGACGTGGCCTTCGCGGCCGCCCTGTGGCGCGACAGCGGCCAGGCGGAGCTGCACGTCTGGCCCGGCGGCTTCCACGGATTCGACATGATCGCGCCGCACACCGCCATCGCGCAGGCAGCCGTCACCGCCCGCAACGCCTGGGTGGCGCGCATACTCGAATGACAGTCTCCTCGGCCCCCGGAAGTCGGCCGGAGACCTCCGTGAACGCGACGAGAGAACCCGCATGCACCACCTGCTCGGCCGGCTGAGCTCGAGCGACCCGGATGCCGAAGCCAGCCTCCGGGTCGTCGCGTACTTCGACGCCCTCCTGGCCCGCGGCTCCGGCGTCGACGGGCTGCTGCGCGGCGCCGCGGCCCTCGCGGGCTGCACCGCCGGCGCCGAGACCTCCGGACGCATCCGGCGCCGGGACCCTGACGGGAAGCGACCCGCCGAGAACCCCGGCGCCCCGCGCGCGCCCCGGCGCTCCGGCGGCAACTGGGCCGTCTGGCTGGAGCGCGACGGACACAGCTCGGCCGTGCCACGTCCCGCTGCGCACGGGGCCTGGTAACGGGCCGACTTGGACGAGGGCGCGGTTCTCCTGGCCCTCCGTCGTCCCGGCGGGGCGCGTCGAGCGGGACCTCAGGCCATGGTCTCGCCGCCGTCTATGGTGACGATCTGGCCGGTCATGTAGTTGTTCGCCATCACGAAGAGCACCCCGGCGGCCCCCTCCTCCGCGGTGCCGAAACGGCCGAGGGGCCAGGAGGCTCCGGCGGCGGCGACCGCTTCGTCGGAGTCCAACCCCGGCGTCGAGCGCAGGAGGGGCGTGTCGGTCCGGCCGAAGCGCACGCAGTTCACCCGGATCCGGGCAGGGGCGAGCTCGACGCCGACGGCCTTGGTGAGGGCCTCCACCGCGCCGGCCGCCGCCAGGCCGGCAGCCGCTCCGGGGTAGGGCTTGACCAGGACGGTCCCCGAGCTGAACGTGAGGGAGCCCCCGGCCGGAAGCCTGGTCGCTGCGACGCGGGCAGCGGTGAAGGCGGCGGGGACGCGCGCCTCGAAGGCCGAACGGAGCTCGTCCGTGGACACGTTGGCCAGGAGACCCATCCCGCTGGTGTCGCCCGCGGTGACGACCACGTGGTCGACGTTCTTCACCCTGTCGAAAGCCTCGACGAGGACCTTCTCGTCCGCGCCGTCACCGGCCACGCCCATCACGGCGTCGGGATCGTCGCTCGGTGCCGCGCTCCGCAGGCGGGCGACGGCGGCGTTCAGGCGCTCGGGGTCCCGGCCGATCAGCACGACGCGGCCGCCGACCGAGCGCAGCAGTTCTCCCACCGCCAGTCCGACACCCGAGGTCCCGCCGACCACGATGGTGGTCGTACCGGACAGGGAGCTCGGCAGCGGCGAACTGAAGGGGACGGGGGTCGCAGTGCTCACGGGATCGCCTCTCGCAGACTAAATAAACCAGTTGGTTTATTTCGCTGGCGAGCCTGCCATGACAGCGCACCGTAGTCAACCGAATGGTTTAATTGGCCTCATGACGTACGACGGCGACGACACCAGGCGACGGATCCTCGTCGCCGCCACTGCCGAGTTCGCGGAGTACGGCCTCGCCGGAGCCCGGATCGAGCGGATCGCAGCGGCCGCGAAGGCCAACAAGCAGGCCATCTACCTGTACTACGGGAACAAGGAGAGACTCTTCGCCACCGTCCTGCATGCGAAGCTCGAAGAAGCCTGCTCCTCCGTCGTGATCGAGCCGGACGCGGTAGCCGAGTCGGCGGGGGAGCTCTTCGACCTCTACCAGGAGCACCCTCAGATGCTCAGACTTCTGCTGTGGGAGGCCCTGGAGGCGGGCGACCGGCTCGACGAGTGCGAACCGGAGCGCCGTGCGGGGTTCCGGGAGAAGGTGCAGACGCTCGTGGACGGCGGCATGATGCCCCACCTCCCAGAGGATGCGCGCCTGCGTGCCGCACAGGACCTGCTGTTCACCATCATGGGTCTGATCTCGTGGAACTTCGCAGTGCCCAGAATGTGCCGGATCGTCCTGGACGAGGAGACCGATCGAGCTGCCCTGGCGCGCCGACGCGAGACAGTGATCGAAGCCGCTCGCACACTCGCCGAAACCACCGATGCGACGGCGCGGGATTCCCGAAACACGCTGGCACGCCACTAGCTGGTAGTGCTTTGTCGTGTGCTGCGCGGGGCGGGGTCTGGGCAGGGTGGGTGTTCGGCGGTTCGCCGTTGGTGTGCATCCCAGCGAACTGACGGTTTCACGCGATGAGTTGGAAGCGTTCACGGCGGAGATGTTCGCTCCACTGCAACGATCGGACCAGAGGGACAAGGGCCTGAGCTTCTGCGGGGCCTGCTGTTGGACGGGCGACGCGAGTCGATGCAGCCGATGGCCGAGCGCCTCGGGATCGACCACCAGCGCCTGCAGCAGTTCACCTCCGCCTCGACGGCCCGGCCGCCGCCGCCCGCACGGGGCGGCGGCGGTCCGGTTGCCGCATCCCGGCAAGTGAGGGCCACCGGCCGAAACGGCGCCTGGCGGTCGAGATGCCCGACGAGCTCGCCGCCTGGGAGCTCGCGCCGCCGGTGGTGGTCGCCGATGCGGGCTACGGCGGTAGCGCACGCTTCCGAGCCGCTCGGACGAGCGCGCCCTGCCGTGATCGTGCAGATCAAGGGCGTGGCCACCGCCTACCCGCTGAGCGCGGTGACCCACCAGCCGCCCTACGGCGGGCTCGGCCCCCGACCCAAGCCCCGCTACCGCACCCGGGCCGTCCCGCCGGCCGAGCACTGCTGTTCCCGTCGGCCGGCCCCGCACTGGGGTGACGTCTACGACGCCTCCCTGCTCCGCGCCCGACCGGGCTGCCCGACCACCCCAGCAGGGAGGATGTCCGCAGGGTCGTCCTCTCCACCGTCCAGGTCCGGTCGATGTGGCTCGCTGGTGCCGGGCCCGAGACCCTTCCGCCGGCCCCGTGGCACGGCATCCCGGCACTGCGTGGCATCGCTCTGATCCCCACGCCCGGGGGACCGGGGGGTGGCGTGCCCCGGACGGGCGGACGATCCGCCTGGATCCGCTGGACGGCGCCATCCGCGAGTAGCGCACCCACTGGGCCGGACTCGGCTGGAGGCCGCGCGGCAGCACGTTGTCCCGTAGTAGGGGCCGCCCCCTCCCGAGGGGGCGGCCCCTACGCCTCGCCCCTCACCTGCCGGGCGGCGGCGGCCAGGTGGTCGCGGAACCAGCGGTGGGCCGGGTCGGCCGAGGTGCGCGGGTGCCAGGCCATGCCCACCTCCAGCGGGTCGAGTCGGAGCGGGATCGGGAAGGTGCGCAGGCCGAGGGCCGCGACGGTCTCCGGCAGCCAGGCGGCCGGGGCGAGGGTGACGAGGTCGCTCTCCCGGGCCAGCAGCATCGCGCCGGTGTGGCTCGGCACCACGACGGTGACCCGGCGGCTCAGCCCGCGGTCGGCCAGCGCGGCGTCGATCGGCCCGAGCCGCTTTCCGCGCCGGGAGACGCCGATGTGCTCGGCGTCGGCGAACCGCCGGACGGTGATCCGCCCCTGGAACAGCGGATGGTCCTTCCTGGCCACCCCGACCAGGTTCGCGCGAAGGAGCGGGCGGGTGCGGACCTCCGGATCGAGGTGCCCGAGCACGCCCAACTCGACGTCCACCAGCCCCTGTCGCAGCGCCGGTCCGCCCTCCAGCGCTTCCGGCAGGAACACCACGTCGACCCCGGGCGCCTCGGCACGGACCGAGGCGACGAGCGGGCCGGCCACCCGGGCCAGCAGCAGTTCGGCCGTCTGCACGGTGAAGGTGCGCTCCAACCGCGCGGGCGCGAAGCCCGCCCCGGGCCGCAGCACGTTCTCGCAGTCGCGCAGCAACGCGCCCACCTCCTCCCGGAGTTCGAGCGCCCTCGGCGTCGGCACCATCCCCTGGCCGGCCCGCACCAGCAGCGGGTCGCCGACCGCGCGGCGCAGCCTGGCCAGCGTCCGGCTGACCGCCGCGGGCGAGGTGCCGAGACGCTCGGCGGCCCTGGTCACGCTGTTCTCCCGGAGCAGGGCGTCCAGGGCCCGCAGCAGGTTGAGGTCCACATCCGGCTCCTGAGCTGCATTTTTGCGGTAGGGACAAGTATCGGGTGCCAATCCTTGCATTGCTCCCGTCCCGCACGGCGACGAGGGTGGAGCCCGTCGAGGAAGTCCCTCCGTGCAACCCCTCCGCGAAGGAGCCCCCGTGTCACCGACTGCCCGCACCGACCGCACCGACCGCACCGGCGACGTCCTGGCCGTCGTCAGCCAGAGCGGCCCCACCGTCGTCTTCTTCGACGCCGCCACCGACCGGCTCCTCGACGCGCTCGACGTCCCGGCGGAGCCGCACGAGCTGTGCTTCGACCCGACCACGCGCCTGCTCTGGTGCACCACCGCCTACCGCTCCGGCTACTACCACGCCAACACCGGCCGCCGCACCGAACTGACCGTCATCGACGCCGACACCCGCCGGATCGTCGAGGTGGTCGACCTCTCCCCCGAACACGGCCCGCACGGACTGGCCCTGGACGCGGCCCGGCACCGCCTCTACGTCAGTGTCGAGGCCTCGGCGGACCGCCCCGGCGGCGTCGTGGTCGTCGACACCCGCACCCGCCGCCCCGTCGGCCGGATCGACACCGGTGCCCCCGGCCCCCACTGGTTCGCCGTCTCCCCGGACGGCCGCACCGGCTACGCCGCCAACAAGGAGGCCCCCTTCGTCTCGGTCGTGGACCTCGACCGCGGCGTCCTGACCGCCAGGGTCGCCGTCCCCGGCAGCGAGGGCCTCGCCGTCTCCCACGACGGCCGCCGCGCCTACGTCGCCGCGCCGTACAACGGTCCCGGGGCCGCCGCGTCGCAGGCGGGCATCCGGGTCGTCGACGCCGACACGGCCTCGGTCACCGCCGTCCTGCCCACCGAGGGCGTCGTCATGCCGGTCCACCTGACCGCCGGCGGCAGACTGCTGGCCGGCGAGCTCCGTACGGCCCCCGGCCCGGACACCGGCCTCGGACGCCAGGCACCCGGCCGGCTCACCGTGTTCTCGGCCGACACCCACCAGCGGCTCGCGTCGGTCGAGGTCGGCCGCTTCCCCCTCACCATCACCTCCTCCCCCGACGGCCGACTGGCCTACGTCTCCTCCGTCGTCTCCTCCACCGTCGACGTCGTCGACCTCGACGACGTCCGGACCGTCGCCCGTCTCACCGTCCCCAAGCTCGGCGAGCCCGGCGCCCACGGCCTCGCCTACCTCCCCCGCCCCTCCTGACCCCGACCCGGACCTGGCGGGAAGGGGGCAGGTCCCGGCGTCCTGGCCACCGGAGCGGCTGGCTCCCCGGGCTGCCCCGCCACCGGGACAACGGAGCGGCTGCGCCGGTGGGAGCGGAGAGCGTTTCACCCGTCGCAAAAGCCCGGCCGGCGCTTTCCGCCGGCCGCCGCTCCCTCAACCCGACCGGGTTGCACCGTTCGGCGGACAGACCCCGAGGGGTGCTCGCCCAGTCGTACGCCGAACACCCCGACTACCGCGAGGAGTGGCGCCCCGAGACACCTGGGCCAACGGAAGGTCCCTGAGCGTCACAAGATCAGCGTCAGGGTCGACGAAGGTCCTCAGCACGATGGAGGCCTAACAGCGGCCTTCCATGGCGTTCCTGGCGGCCGGTCGGTGCGTTCGGTCGGTGCCGTCCGCTCTCCGGGGGGTGCCCCCGTACGGCCGGGCGAGACGCAACTCTCCCCCGCCCGCGGCGGCGAGCCACTCGGCGAGGGTGTCCCCTTGCGGCCCACAGTCACCGTCTGCGTTGGCACCTGGACCACCAGCGCCGACCCCGCCGCCTTCCTGGCCGCCAACGCCGCCCCGAACCCGCTGCCCCGAACCCGCCCACCGCGCTCGCCCTCACCCACACCCCGCACCCCGCACGCCGCCGTCGCCGACCACGCCGACCGCGACGGGCGCACCGGCCTCGGCTGGCAGCTCTGGAACACCGGTGGCACGACCGTCAGCCGGCACAACGGACTGACCAACGGCTCCCGTGCCTTCGTCGCCCACACCACCGACCAACGCGCGGTCGTCGTCCTCGCCAACTCCACCCGCACCCCGGCCGAGAGGGTCGGCTTCGCCCTGGGCCCGCCGCACCCGCTTCTCCCGCTCCCTGGACCGCCTCAGGGCCGTCACCCTGCCGCCGGCCGCCGCCACCTGCTGGCTGCCGGCCCTGCGCACCGGCGAAGGGGGCCACCTCCCGGGCGTGCTGTGCGCGATCGGCGCCGGGCTGGTCGCAGCCACGGCCGCCGAGTCCCTCCGTCGCCGGCCCGCCCTGCCGCCGACCCGAGGCCGCCACCCGCGGCTGCGCGCGGTCACCTTCGCGCTGCCCGTCCTGCCGCTGGCCGTGCTGTTCTGCGCGGCTGGGGTGATCACCCTCGACCTGCCCTGAACGACGCCGGGGCGGCCGGTCCGGTCCTGGTCGGGCCGGCCGCCACGCGCCCCCACCGCCGCTGACCGCGCCGCGACGACGACCCGACCACGTCACCCGCGAACTCCGCCCGACTCGCCCCGGAGCCGCTCGACATCCGCCGGCCCCACACCCCGGACGGCGCCCGCCGACAGGCAGGACCGCTCCACGCGACGAAGCACTCAGCTGGCCTGGCCCGAACCGTCGGTCAGAGCAGCCGCGGTCAGCGTGAGGTGCTGGACCAGGACCGCGGCTGCGGTGTCGGCGTCACGGGCCAGTGCCGCCTCCTCCAGCCTGCGGTGTTCCGCGGCATCGTCCCGGTCGGGGTTGCGGTGCGCCGACCAGCGGCGGGCCAGCTCGCTCGCCGTCCACAGCCGGTCGAAGGTCTCCAGCAGTGCGCGGTTGCCGCACCCTTCCAGCAACGTGCGGTGAAAGGCCCGGTGCGCCTCGGCCCAGGCGCCGGTGTAGTACTCGCCTTCCTCCGGCACGTACGCCGGGGTGCGCACCAGACGATGGTGGGCGGCCCGCACACGGGCCTCCCAGTCGACGTCGCCGCGCTCGACGGACATGCGCAGTACGAGCGGTTCGACGGTCCGGCGAGCCTCCGCGATCTCCTGCCAGCGTCGGTCGGAGAAGGACGGGACCGCGAAACCGCGGTTGGGCAACCGGTCGGCGAGCCCCTCACCGACCGCCCGCACGAGTGCCTCGCGCACCACGGCCAGGCTCACGCCCTGCTCCTGGGCGAGGACCTGCGGCTTGAGAGGGGCACCGGGAGAGTGGTCCCCGCGCATGATCGCGTCCCGCAGGTGTGCGAAGACCTGCTCGGAGAGCATCTGCTTGCCCGGCGGGGCCGGGGAATGCGTCGTCTGAGTCACGAGCCCATCCTAGACGATCGGTCGAATAATCGATTATCCGTGTTATGGTCGATTCAGTAGTCGATCAGTACGCCAACGTCCGGAAGGAACGGCCGCTGTGCCTGTCAACGACCCCTTCGCCCGCCTCCCCCAGGCGGCCTCGTTCGCCGTCACCAGCACCACCGTCACCGACGGCGCCGCGTGGCCGCCCGCGCAGCGCTCCTCCAGCCTGCCCGGCGGGAAGGACACGTCCCCGCAGCTGTCGTGGAGCGGCGCCCCGGACGGCACCAGGAGCTATGCCGTCACCGTCTACGACCCCGACGCCCCTACCGGGTCCGGGTTCTGGCACTGGGCGGTCACCGACATCCCCGCCACCGTCGCGGAGCTCCCCGAGGACGCCGGCGACGACACCGGTTCACGACTCCCCGAAGGCGCCTACCAATTGCCCAACGACGCTCGCGTGGCGCGCTACCTCGGCGCCGCCCCGCCCGCCGGGGACGGCCCGCACCGCTACTTCGTCGTGGTGCACGCCCTCGACATCCCCGCCACAGGCATCCCGGCCGACTCCACACCGGCCGTCCTCGGCTTCACCATGGCCGGTCACACCCTCGGACGCGCCGTGTTGACCGTCACCGCCGAAACCCCCGCCTGACAACGCCGCCCGACACCCGGAGACACCACCGCCATGCACCTCGACGCCCTTCCCGACTCCACCCGCACCGGCTCCACCCGCACCGACTCCGCCCGCACCGGATACGCCCCGACCGACCTGGACGCCGTCCGTGAGGTCAGCAGCGCCGTCAGCGCCGCCCACCTGTTCATCTACCTCGTCCCCGAGAGCGCCGAGGAGGCGGCCAAGCTCGGCATGACCGACCGCGGACCGGTGTATCTGGCCTTCCGGTCGGCCGCGATGGGCGCGGTTCCGTGGCAGGTCACGCTCGCGGCCTTCTACAACTTCAGCCCGCGGGCCGTGCGGGCCATGGCGGGCGCCTGGGACGCCGCGCCGCCCGAGCGGTGGCAGGCCGCCCGCTTCCTGGCCGCCGGGCGGGCCATGCGGCGCGTCGACGTACACCTCACGGACGACCACCTTGCCGAGGCGCGCTCGCTGATCGACCCGGTCGTCGCCGGGGCCGACTACGCCGGCAAGGTGCTGGCTGCCGCGAACGCCTCGGTCCCGCTTCCGTCCGACCCTCTCGTCGCACTCTGGCAGCAGGTCACGGTGGCCCGCGAGTGGCGGGGGGACGCCCACCTCGTCGTACTCGCCGACAACGGCCTCGGGCCGTGCGACTGCCTCGTTCTGCACACCGCGACCGGCCGCCTCCCGACAGCTCTCGCGCGAGCGACCCGTCAGTGGAACGACGAAGAGTGGAGGGCGGCGACGGCGCGCCTCGTCGCGCGCGGCTGGCTCGACTCCAACGCCGTGATCACCGCCGCCGGCAGCGCGGCACGCGAGCGCATCGAAGCGGAAACGGACGAGCACTGCGCCGCACTGTGGGCGCCGATCGGCACCGCAGGTGCTCGCCGCTTCGCCTCGCTCATCGCACCGATCACCGACGCCTTCACCGCTGCAGGGACGTTTCAGGCCGTCCGCGGACCGTCCGACCTCGCGTAGCCGGTCCTCCGCCCGGGCTCTGGCCAACTGATCGAGTCCGTCAACGGCACCCCAAAGGTCAACTCGGACTCGAACAGCACGGCGGGCGCACCATCGAAGGCGTCGGTGCCCGAGTCGGCCAACGGCTGCTAGCGATGTAGCGATGACCTGCGCGATCTGGCACGACCCGACCACCGGACGGCCCATCATCGGCTCACTGGTCGCCTATGACCACTGACCGACTTCGGAACTACTCGTGAAATGAGTGAGGGCCTTCTGGCTCGGTGTGGATCGCGACATCTGCACCGGCTCCCAGCAAGGCCCTCATGCCACACCGTGACGCACTGCTGACCGAGACCGGACGCCCGCGTCCGGCCCGCTGCGTGGTCGAGGACGGCACGGGACAGAACACCCAGGCCGCCCCCGCCCTGCCCCCGCCGCCGTCACCCGCATCGGCGCCGCGAAGTGGCACGTGAAGGCGACCTGGCCGAGGCTGACCCCTGGGGGTCTCGCCTCAGAGGGGTACGGTGTCGATGTTCGATACGAGCTTTGCGTTCCCGCGTTCGCTGGAGCAGCCCGTGAGCGGCGCCCAGGGGCGGGTGGCCGTGGTCGGGGCCGGCATCGCCGGGCTGGTCTGCGCCCACGAGCTGCAGCGCCGGGGCTTCGAGGTCGCCGTGTACGAGCGGGCGAACCGGCCGGGCGGGCGGGTGCGCACCCACCGGTTCTGGGACGGCACCCACGTGGACCTCGGTGCGATGCGCATCCCGGGCAACCACCACTGCGTGCTGCACTACGTCGACCGCTTCCGGCTGGAGACCCGCCCCTTCGTCAACGCCAACCCGCGCGCCTACTACCACCTGCGCGGCCGGCGGGTCCGGGTGCAGGACGTGGCGTCGCTGTTCCCCGCGTACGAGCTGCGCCCGGCCGAGCGCCAGGCCCCCACCCCGGTGCTGGACCGGCTGCTCGGCTCGGTGTGGCGCACCCTGACCGTGGAGCAGCAGCGCCGCACCCTGGAGGGCCACTGGGACGACCCGGCGCTGGAGCGGGCCGCCTCGGTGTCGCTGTGGCAGTTCGTCCACGAGCACCTGTCGCAGGACGCCTGGGACCTCTTCGGCCACGCCAGCGGCCTCGCCCACTACGAGCAGTCCTCCCTGCTGGAGGTACTGGTCGACTACTTCGGGCTGTTCCACCGCGGCCAGGTCGAGCTGGTCGACGGCTTGGACGCGCTGATCCACGCCTTCGTCGCCTCCCTGCGCCCCGGAACGCTGCGGCTCTCCACCCAGGTCGACGAACTGGCGCTGACCGCGGACGGCGTCCGGCTGCACGGCCGGCGGCTGGGCGCCCGGCTGCACGAGGACGTCGACTACGTGGTGTGCTGCGTCCCGGCGCCCGCGCTCGACCAGATCACCGTCACCCCGGGCCTGCCGCACGCCCAGCGCTACGCCGTGCGCGGCATCAGCTACGCGAGCAGCATCAAGACCGTCCTGCACCTCACCCGCCGCCGCTGGGAGCTGGAGGACGGCATCCACGGCGGCGGCAGCTTCACCGACCTGCCGATCCAACAGTGCTGGTACCCGTCGGACAACGCGGTGCGGGCCCGGGACGGGGTCAACGGCAGCCGCGGCCCGCACTGGATCGCGCGCGACCCGGTGCGCTCGAACGAGCCGACGGCCCTGCTCGGCGCGTACCTGTGGGGCGCCAACGCCCGCCGCTTCGCCGCGCTGGAGCCCGCCGAGCGGGACGCGTTGGTGCTGGACTGTCTGGAACGGCTCCACCCGGGTATCTCGGGGGACGTGGACGACATCGTGCACTGCAACTGGGACGTGCAGAGCGGCATGGGCGGCGGCGCGTTCGCCCATCTGACGCCCGGCGAGCACAGCCGCTACCTGGGCGTGCTCGGCTCCCCGTACCCGGCGGAGCGGCCCCGGGTCTTCTTCGCCGGCGAGCACCTGTCCGGCGCCCACGCCTGGTGCCAGGGCGCGGCGCAGTCCGCCCTCGGGGCGGTGGGCGCGCTGCTCGACCGGGCCGGGCACCCGCGGGTCACCACCCGGGTGGGGGCGGTGTGACGGTCGCCTCCCCCGATCCGGCGCTGGACCCGGTGTCCGGGGGCCCGGCCCCCGCACCGGCGCTCGACCGCGCCGACCTGCTGGCCCCGTTCCGGCCGGGCCGCAGCGAGCTCGTCGGCGTCGAGGTCGAGTGCGGCCTGCTCGACCCGGCCACCGGGCTGGCCGCCCGCTACTTCGGCGAGCGCGGTGTCCTGGCCGTCCTGGAGGCGGTGCTGGAGCGGTGGGGCGGCGAGCGGCAGGAGGACGCCGGGCGGCTGACCGGGGTGCTGCTCCCGGACGGCAGCCAGATCACCCTGGAGCACGGCGGCCAGATCGAGTACTCCTCCACGCCCGCTCCGTCGGTGGCCCGGGCGGTGGACGACATGCGCGCCGCGCTGGAGCGGCTCGCCGACCTGGCCGACCGCTTCGGCCTCGCGCTGCTGCCCGGCGCCAACCTGCCCTTCGACCGGCTCGCCGACGTGCAGTGGGTGCCGATGACCAGGGGCGCCATCATGCGGGACTACTTCGCCGGCCTGGGCGAGCCCGGCAGCCGCGCCCGGTACGTGATGGCGCTGTCGCTCTCCACCCAGGTGACCCTCGACTACCTCTCCCCCGCCGACTTCGCCCGGAAGCTGCGGATGCAGATGGCCGCCGCCCCGGTGGTCTCCGCCCTGCTGGTCAACTCGCCCATCCAGGAGGGCCGTTCGGACGGCGGCCTGCTGTCCCACCGGTGCTGGGCCTGGCAGCGGATGGACCCCCGCCGCGGCGGCGTGCTGCCGCCCGCGCTGCGCCCGGACGTCACCGTCGAGTCCGTCGCCGACTGGGCGCTCGGCATCCCGCTGATCCACTACCGCACCCCGGACGGCCGCTACCACCCGGCCCCGCCCGGGCGGACCTTCGCCGACCTCCTCCGGGACGGCTACCCGGACGGCTCCCGGCCGACCCGGGCGCACTGGGCCGCCCACCTCGACCAGCTGTGGACCAACACCCGGGTCCGCCACACCCTGGAGCTGCGCGCCTCGGACGGCCCGCCGTACCCGTTCATCCCGGCCGTCCCCGCGCTCTGGGCCGGGCTCAGCTACCACCGGGCGTCCTGCGACGCCGCCTGGGAGCTGCTCGGCCGCCACACCCTGGAGGACCACCGGGCCGCGCTCGCCGAGCTGCCCTCCCGGGGCCTGGCCACCCGCCTCGGCGGCGAACCGGTCCGCCCGCTGGCGGCCGAACTGCTGCGGCTGGCCCGGGCCGGCCTCGCCGCCCGGGTCGCGGCCGGCCTCGAACCCCCGCACGTGCTCGGGTACCTGGACCCGCTGGAGGAGGTCCTCGCCACCGGACGGACCTTCGCCGAGCAGTGCCGCGAGCGCTGGGACGGCGGCCTGCACCGCGACCCGGCCCGCTACGTCGCCGCGTACCGGGTCTGAGCCCCCCACCGGGCCGCCGGGCGGACACCCCCGTGTCAGCAGTCCGTCAGCGGAGCGTCAGCGGCCCGTCAAACCGGGCCCCCGCGGCCGTGGACCGGCGGAAGCTGGACGCCACACCTGCAAGACCCGCAGGTCGCCCCGGAGGTGAGCCGCATGTCCGTCCTCGCTGCGTTCCATTCCGTCGTCCCGGACGTGCGCCGCCACGGCCACGGCCTGCGCACCGCCTGCGTGCGGGTGCTGGACCGCCTGGCCGCCAGCCCGCTCGACAGCACCGTGCTCGGCGCCGTCGGCGCGCCCCGCCCGTCCGCCCGCGCCGACGCGCTCCGCGCCCGGCGGCACCCGGTCGCCCGACCGGACGGCAGCGCCGGCTCCGACGCCACCCGGCGCCCGGGGCGCTGAGCGGGCCCGACAAGGCGCTGAGCGGGCCCGGAACGACCGTCCGGGCCCGCCTCCTCCCCCGGGCGCGGACGGCCATTCGGCGCAGTGCTCCCCCGCACCGCCCGGCCCCGGGCCGGGCCGCGCGCCTATGGTGGGCGAATGACCGACCGCCGGACCGACCGGCCCGGTGTCACCCGGGCGGGCCACCTCGTCGCCGCCGCGGCCTTCGCCGTCTGCATGGCGGGCACCACCCTGCCCACCCCGCTCTACGGCCTGTACCAGGAGGAGCTCGGCTTCTCCGAACTGACCGTCACGGTCGTGTTCGCGGTCTACGCGTTCGGGGTCATCGGCGTGCTGCTGCTGGTCGGCGACGTCTCGGACTCCGTCGGGCGCCGGCCGGTGCTGCTCTGCGGGCTGCTCTGCGCGGCCGCCAGCGCCGTGGTCTTCCTCAACGCGGACAGCGTCGCCCTGCTGTGCCTGGGCCGGCTGCTGTCCGGGTTCTCGGCGGGCCTGTTCACCGGCACCGGGACGGCGTACGTGCTGGAGCTCGCCCCGCCCGGGCAGCGGGCCCGGGCCGACTTCGTCGCGACCGCCGCCAACATGGGCGGGCTCGGCTGCGGGCCGCTGCTGTCGGGCCTGCTCGCGCAGTACGCGCCGCACCCGCTGGTCCTGCCGTTCGCCGTGCACCTGGGGCTGCTCGCCGCCTCGTTCACCCTCCTGCGGCTGCTGCCGGAGACGGTCGCCGGGGCCCGTCCGCTGCGCACCGCCCGGCCGGTCCGGCCGACCCTGCCCCCGGAGGTCCGCCGGGTGTTCGCGCCGGCCGCGATCGCCGCCTTCGCGGGCTTCTCCCTGCTGGGCCTGTTCACGTCCGTCAGCCCGGCCTTCCTCACCACCGTCCTGGCCGTCCACAACCGCGCGGTGATCGGCCTGGTCGTCTTCACGGCCTTCTTCGCCTCGACCCTCGGCCAGCTCCTCGTGCCCCGGCTCGGCACTGCCCGGGCGATCCCGCTGGGCTGCCTGGTGCTGATCGCCGGGCTGGCCCTGCTGGCCGCCTCGCTCGCCGGGGAGAGCCTGCCGCCGCTGGTGCTCAGCGCCCTGGTGGGCGGCGCCGGGCAGGGCATCGCCCTGCGCGGGGCGGTCGGCGAGGTGGCCTCGGCCGCCCCCGCCGAGCACCGCGGCGGCGCCCTGTCGGCGCTCTTCGTGGTGGCCTACTTCGGCATCTCCGTCCCGGTCATCGGGGTCGGCCTGCTCACCGGGCCGCTCGGTCTGACCCACGCGGGCCTGGTCTTCGCCGGCTGCATGGCGGTGCTCGCCGCCGCCTCCGGCCTCCACCTGCTGCGCCGGCAGCGCACCGCGCCCTGAGCACCGCCCGGCGCCCCCGTCCGGCGCCCCGCGCCACCGCCCGCGCCCACCGCCCGCGCCCACCGTGCGCCACCCGCGCGTGCCCGCCGCCTCCCGCCGGTCCGCGTTTGCCCCCCGGGCCGGTCACCGGTACATACGGACACGACACCCTGCGTGACACCCGGAGGTCTTCCCCATGAGCGTGACGAGTCGGTACCTGGACGCCTGGGAGGGCTTCTGGCGCGAGGCGCCCGAGGCACCGGGCTCGGTGATCTGGGACGCGCCCCCGGCCCTCAGCGCCGAGCACCACCTCGCCCTGCTCCGCCCCCACCTGGCCGACACCGCCCTGCCCGTCGTCGACCTCGGCTGCGGCAACGGCACCCAGACGCGCTTCCTCGCCGAGCACTTCCCGCGCGCCCTCGGGGTCGACCTGTCCGCCGCCGCACTGGAGCTGGCCCGCCGCGACGACCCGGCCGGGCGGGCCCGGTACCTCCGACTGGACGCCACCGACGCCACGGCCGTCCGAGGCCTCCACGACCGCCTCGGGGACGCCAACGTGTACGTGCGCGGGGTGATCCACCAGAGCGAGCCCGCCGACCGCCAGCGGGTGGTGGAGGCCGTCCGCATCCTGCTCGGGGCCCGCGGCCGGGCCTTCGTGTTCGAGCTCTCCCACGCCGCCAAGGGCGTGCTGGGCGAACTCGCCCACGGCCCGGACGGCCCGCCGCCGAAGCTGCGCCCGGTGCTCTCGCACGGGCTGACGCCCGCCGAGGTCGCCGACGCCGTCTTCCCCGAACTGTTCCGCGCGGCCGGCCTCGACGTCCTCGCCACCGGCGAACTGCCGCTGGCCACCACCGAGCGGGCCCCCGACGGCACCCGGATCGAGCTGCCCGCGCACTGGCTGGTCGCCGGTCCGGCCGGTTCCGCTCCGGCCGGTTCCGCTCCGGCCTGAGCCGGGCCCTGACCCGGCCCGAGTGCGGGCAGCTCGATCCGGTCCCGGCCCGGGCGCGGCGGCGGCCCGCACCGGGCGCGCGTCGGGTTTCGGCCATCCCTCCCGGTCCGGCCGTTCCGGGGCGGCCCACGCCAACCGCCCGCCCGCCGACGGCGGTCTCCGCTGGTCACCGCCGACCGGCCGGTGGCCGCCCGGCGCTCCCGCGACGGCCCTCCGCCGGCGGGCGGTTGGCGCGTTCGCGGGGCCGGAGCACCGAGGGCGTCCGAACCCCGGGGCCGCCGTGTTCTGATTCCCCGCATGGGATCTTCCACCGCCGAGGAGTCGTCCGTCCCCGCGGAACCCGGCCCGCCCACACCTGCGACCCAGGCACCGGCGCCGGACCCCGTACCCCTGCGCCGGAACCGTCCGCTGCTGCTGCTCGTCGCCGAGCAGACCAGCAGCTCCGTGGGGCGTCAGGTCACCGCGCTGGCGCTGCCGCTGCTGGCCATCGCCCACCTGCGGGCCGGACCGCTGGGCGCCTCGGCGCTCCTCGCGATGACCTACCTGCCCGGCGTCCTGCTCAGCCCGCTGGTCGGCGTCGCCGTCGACCGGGCGCGGCTGCGGCGGATGCTGGTCGCGGTGGCCTGGCTCCAGGTCCCCGCCGTCGGCAGCGTGCCGCTCGCGGCCGCGCTGGACGCCCTGACCTGGCCGCACCTGTTCGCCGCGGCCGCCGCCTCCGGGGCGCTCGGCTCCGCCCAGGGCGTCGCGTTGCAGTCCTGCCTGCCCCGGGTGGTCCCGCCGGAGCGCCTGCTGCCCGCCAACTCCTCGCTCACCGGCGCCCGCACCGTCGGCCTGATCGGCGGCCCGGCGCTCGGCGGCCTGCTGATCGGCCTGGTCGGCCCCGCCCCGGCGCTGCTCGTCGAGTGCGCCGCCTACCTCGTCGGCGGGGCCCTGTTCCTCGCGCTGCCCGCCGCGCTAAACCGCCCCGCCCAGGAGCCGGGCCGCGGCGCGCGCCCCCGCCTCGAAGCCCTGCGGGAGGGCCTCGCGGTCATCCGGCGCGAGACCCTGCTGCGCCGCCAGGCCCTGGCCGCGGCCGGGCTCAACCTCGGCGGCGGGGCCGGCGGCGGCCTGTTCGTCCTCTACGCCGACCGGGAGCTTCGGCTCCCCCCGTGGCAGCTCGGCACGGTCTACGCCGCGTACGCCGTCGGCACGGGCGCCGGCGTGCTGGCCGCGACCGCCGTCACCCGGGCCCTGGGCATGGGCCGCACCATCCGGCTGTGCGCCGTGGGCGCCGGGGCCGCCCTCTTCCTGATCCCGGCGGCCTCGCTGGGGCTGTCCTTCCCCGTGCTGGTCCTGTACCAGCTGCTGTTCGGACCGCTCGCCACCGTCTGGTCGATCGCCATGACCACCGGCCGCCAACTCGTGACCCCCGCACACCTGTTGGGGCGCGTCAACGCCTTCCTCCAGGCCGTGCTGACCGCCACCCTGCCGGTCGGGGCCGTCCTCGGCGGGTGGCTCGCCTCCCGGGTCGGCATCGTGCCGGTCCTGGTCGGGGCGGCGGCCGTCGCCCTGGCGGGCGCGAGCAGCCTGTGGTTCCCGCGCGACGTCCTCGCCGGGATCGAACGGGCCGCGCGGCAGCGGACGGCCTGAATCCGCCCCGCGCCACCCCGCGCCGGCGAGTCGCCGGGCCGGCCGGCGCGAGCGCATCCTGGAGGGGAACCACACCCCCTCGCAGGGAGGAGGCGCCATGGCCGTCCGGCGCGTCGGCCTCGTGGTGCACAAGGGGCGCCCCGAGGCCGTGGCGGCTTCGGGGCTGGTCCGGGCCTGGTGCGCGGAGCACGGCGTGCCGTGCACCGAGATCGACGTGTGGACGGCCGGGGTGCAGCGGCGGGGCTCCGGCGAGGAGATGGCCGCGGCCGGGGATCCGGACCTCATCGTCGCCCTGGGCGGTGACGGCACCTTCCTGCGCGGCGCCCGGTTGGCCGGGCACAGCGGCTCCCTGCTGCTGGGCATCGACTTCGGGCACCTCGGGTTCCTCACCGAGGTGCCCGCCCAGGACGTGCTCCAGGCCCTGGACGCCGTCCAGGAGTCCCGCACCACCGTCGAGGAGCGGATGCTGCTCACGATGCGGGCCTCCCGGCCGCTCTCCCCGACCGAGGAGGTCGACCCGCAGCACCGGTACGGCCGCCGGCCGACGCTGCCCCCGCCGCCGGTGCGGCCGGGGTGCGAGGCCGGCGGGGGCTGGGGGGTGGCGCTCGACGTACTCGCGCTGAACGACGTCGTCGTGGAGAAGTTCGCCCGGGACGGCCGGGTCGCCGCCGCGGTCTACTTCGCCGGGCGGCTGCTGGCCGGCTACGCCGGCGACGCGCTGCTGGTGGCGACGCCGACCGGCTCGACGGCGTACAGCTTCGCCGCGGGCGGGCCGGTGGTCTCGCCCCGGGCCGAGGCGCTCGTCTTCACACCCGTCGCGGCGCACATGGTCTTCGGGCGCTCCGTCCTCGCCGCGCCCGACGAGCCGATCGCCCTGCGGCTGCTGCCGACCTCGGGCAACGCGGCGGTCAGCGTGGACGGCCAGCTCCGCGGCGTGCTGGAGCCCGGCGACTGGATCGGGGTCTACGCCGCACCGACCAGGCTGCGGGTGGTGCGGCTGGGGCCGACCGACTTCTACGGGCGGCTGCGCCGGCGGATGCGGCTGACCGACGCGCCCGCGACCGCCTCCGACGGGGAGGTGCCGCCGACCTGGCCGCTGACCGCGCCGCCGCCGCACGACCTGGAGCACCTGAACCTGCCCGCGCTCCGGCCGGGCCGCCACCTCCCGACCACGGCCCAGCCGTCCGACGAGGCCTCCTGACCGGCCCGGCGGTCGACGGAACGTCCGTTCCGCCCACGGGAACGCCCGTTCCGTGCCCGGAGATGCTCGTTCCGCCCCCGGAGACATCCGTTCCGCGCCCGGAGGCACTCGTTCCGTACCCGGGCCCCGGGCCCGGCGGTGCTCAGGCCCGGCCGAGGACCCGGTCGACGGCGATCTCCAGGACCACCCGCTCCGGGTTGACCCGCGGCTCGCGGTAGCGCTCGGCGTAGCGGCGCTCCGCCTCGGCGACCTGCTCGGGCTCCGCGCGGACGACCGCCACGCCCTCCAGCGTCGACCAGCGGGCCCGGTCCACCTGGCAGACCGCGACGCGCAGGCCGCCGGGCCCGGCCGCGGCGACGTTGCGGGCCTTGCGGCTGGTGCGGCTGGTGATCACCCGCGCCGTCCCGGTCTCCGCCTGGTACGTCACACCGACCGGCACCACGTGCGGCGTGCCGTCCGGGCGGATGGTGGTCAGCGTGGCGACGTGCCGCTCCCGCCAGAAGGCGAGGAGGGACTCGTCGAGGTCGCGCGGGTCGTGGGCCATGCCCGTGATCGTACGGCCCCCGCGGAACGGTCGTTCCCCGGGGGCCGTCCGGGCCGGGCTCAGTGCCCGCGCGCGATCCACTCCGGCAGGGCCGGGGCCTCGGCGCCGATGGTGGTCGGGTCGCCGTGGCCGGTGCGCACCACGGTCTCGGCCGGGAGCGTCAGCAGCCGCTCGCGGATCGAGTCGACGATCGTCGGGAAGTGCGAGAACGACCGGCCGGTCGCCCCGGGCCCGCCCTGGAACAGGGTGTCACCGGTGAAGACGGTGCCCAGCTCCGGCGCGTACAGGCAGACCGCGCCCGGCGCGTGGCCGGGGGTGTGCAGCACCGTCAGCCCGGTGCCCGCCACCTCGATCCGCTGGCCGTCGGCCAGTTCGCCGTCCGGCAGCCGGTCGGGGTGGGTCAGCTTCCACAGCGGCAGGTCGTCGGGGTGCAGCAGGATCGGCGCACCGGTGCGGGCGGCGAGGGCCGGGGCCGCGTCGATGTGGTCGTTGTGCGCGTGGGTGGAGACGATCGCCAGCAGCCGGCGGCCGCCGAGCGCGGCCTCGATGGCCCCGGCGTCGTGGGCGGCGTCGATCACCACCGCCTCCTCGTCGTTCCCGACGATCCAGACGTTGTTCTCCACCTCCCAGCTGCCGCCGTCGAGGTCGAAGGTCCCGGCGGTCACCAGCCGGTCGATGCGTGCCCCCGGGTGCCCGCTCACAGGACCACCACCGAACGCAGGACGTCGCCCTGGTGCATGCGCTCGAAGGCCTGCTCCACGGCGTCGAGCCCGATGGTCTCGGTGACGAAGGCGCCGAGGTCCAGCCGGCCCTGGAGGTGGAGGTCGACGAGCATCGGGAAGTCCCGCGAGGGCAGGCAGTCGCCGTACCAGGAGGACTTCAGCGCGCCGCCGCGGCCGAAGACGTCGAGCAGCGGCAGCTCCAGCGTCATCTCCGGCGTCGGCACGCCGACCAGGACGACGGTGCCGGCCAGGTCGCGGGCGTAGAAGGCCTGCCGGTAGGTCTCCGGCCGGCCGACCGCCTCGACGACCACGTCCGCGCCGTTGCCGTCGGTCAGCGCGCGGATGGCCTCGACCGGGTCGGTGGTACGGGAGTTGACGGTGTGGGTGGCGCCCAGCTTCCGGGCGGTCTCCAGCTTGCGGTCGTCGATGTCCACCGCGATGATCTTCGACGCTCCCGCCAGCCGGGAGCCCATCACGGCCGCCCCGCCGACGCCGCCGCAGCCGATGACCGCGACCGAGTCGCCCCGGCCGACGTTGCCGGTGTTGATCGCGGCGCCGAGGCCCGCCATGACGCCGCAGCCCAGCAGGCCCGCGACGGCCGGCTCGGCTGCCGGGTCCACCTTGGTGCACTGGCCGGCCGCGACGAGGGTCTTCTCGGCGAACGCGCCGATGCCCAGCGCCGGGGACAGCTCGGTGCCGTCCAGCAGCGTCATCTTCTGCCGGGCGTTGTGGGTGTCGAAGCAGTACTGCGGGCGCCCCCGCTTGCACGCGCGGCACTGGCCGCACACCGCGCGCCAGTTGAGGACCACGAAGTCGCCGGGCTCGACCTCGGTGACGCCCTCGCCGACCGTCT
Source organism: Kitasatospora sp. NPDC018619 (assembly GCF_044391605.1). Taxonomy (NCBI): domain Bacteria; kingdom Bacillati; phylum Actinomycetota; class Actinomycetes; order Kitasatosporales; family Streptomycetaceae; genus Kitasatospora; species Kitasatospora sp. NPDC018619. The sequence goes on along the minus strand of NZ_JBISAI010000014.1, from coordinate 159,077 downwards.
CCACGATGCCCGCGGCCTCGTGGCCCAACAGGAACGGGAACTCGTCGTTGATGCCGCCCTCCCGGTAGTGCAGGTCGGTGTGGCAGACGCCGCACGCCTGGATCCGGACCACCGCCTCGCCCGGGCCGGGATCCGGCACCACGATCGTGGCCACCTCCACGGGCGCGCCCTTGGCGCGCGCGATGACTGCCTTGACCTGCTGGGGCATCCGATTCCACCTCCGTCTGCCGGTGCCGCTCCGCACCGGCGTGACCTGCGACGAACGACTGCACGACGAGTTGCCCACGAAGCGTATCGCCCGCCCGGCCGCCCTCCGGAGGAGCGCCCGGGGCGATCCGCCGCGAGGGCGTGTGATAGGGCCCACCGCACGTGCTGACGGCATATTCCCGGCCATCGCGGCAGCTCACGACCTCTCACGTGGCACGTGCCGGCCGGGTACCCGTCGCGGGCCCGGCGACAGCACGGCGCGGCCGTGGCGGTGGGAGCGCACGAGTGGCGCTGAGCGCCTGTCAATGCGCCTCGAAGTGCCCGGAAAGCACCGGCGTTGGCTGGAACTGCCGCAGACGGGCGCCCGGCCAGCCACGTACGGTCGTAGCCGAGACGGTCCGCGCGACCACGCTCAGCACACCCGCCCCACCCGACGGCGCGCGACCCCGCGCCGTCCGCGCCGGATGCGCACCGACCGTGCGCCCTCGCACATTTCGCGCCACACCCCCCGTAGGAGCCCGACCGTCCCCCGGCCCGAGTCGAGCCGCCAGCCGGCCGCACCACCCGTCCCCCGCGCCAATCCCCGGATCCACCCCCCGTCGGGTCGCGTCCCGCGGCCCCCGTCCTGGAGTCTGGAGTACGGATGTCCACCGAGAACAGTGCGACCAGCGTCGGCACCGCCCCGCTCCCCCCGCTGCACTGCATGCGCCTGCTCGAGCCCGGCCCGCCCCGGCTCGCGGCGCTGCCCACCGGCACCCCGGTCTGGCTGGTCAGCCGGCACGCCGACGTGCGCCAGGTGCTGACCGACCCGCGGCTGGGCCGCGCCCCGCTCTACGCGCCGGACGCCCCGCCGATCACGGTCACGCCCAACATCCTGGACGACCCGCAGAGCATGCTGAACATCGACGGCACCGAGCACCAGCGGCTGCGCCGCACCGTGCAGCGGGCCTTCACCCCGCGCGCGATCGAACGGTGGCGGCCTTGGGTGGCCTCGGTGGTCGAGTCGCTGATCGACGAACTGATCGACCACGGCTCCCCCGCCGACATCATCGCCGGCTACTCCCGCCCGCTGCCCGTCGCCGTGATCAGCCGCCTGATGGGCCTGGACAACCTGGACGGCAAGCGGCTCGCGCACTGGAGCGACCACGCGCTCTCCACCACCGCCTACAGCGCCGAGGCGATCGTCACCGCGATGAGCGAGTTCGCCGCCTTCGGCGCCGAGGTGATCGCCGAGCGCCGGGCCGCCCCCGGCGAGGACCTGGTCAGCGGCCTGCTCACGGCCGCCGCCGAGGACGGCTCGATCACCGAGGGCCAGCTGGTCGCGCTGGTCATCGGGCTGGTCGTGGCCGGCCACGAGACCACCATGACGACCCTCGGCAACGCCCTGGTCTACCTGCTCCAGGACGGCCGCGAGGCCTGGCAGCGGCTCGCCTCCGACGAGGCCAGCGCCGCCGCCGCGACCGAGCAGCTGCTGCGTGCCGTCCCGCTCGGGGACCGCCAGGAGCACATGCCCGGGCTGATGCGCCGCACCGTCGAGGACGTCGAGATCGGCGGGGTGGTCATCCCGGCCGGCAGCGTGGTCGCCGCCGACGCCGCCGCCGCCAACCACGACCCGGAGGCCTTCACCGGGGACCTGCGCACCGAGCTGTTCTCCCCGCTGGCCGCCCCCACGCTCACCTTCGGCGCCGGGCCGCACCACTGCCTGGGCGCCTGGCTGGCCCGGATGGAGCTGGAGCTCGCCCTGCACCGGCTGGCCCGCCGGCTGCCCGCCCTGCGGCTGGCCGACCCGGTCGACCGGATCGACTGGCGGCGCGGCCTGCTCACCCGCAGCCCGAACACCCTGCGGGTGGTCTGGTGACGGGCCGCGCGGCCACCGAGCCGGTGGTCGTCCGGGTCGACCGCGACCGCTGCATCGGCTCCGGGATGTGCGCCCTGAGCGCCCCCGACTCGCTGGCCCTCGGTGCCGACGGGCTGGCCGCTCCGCTGGCCGGGTACGCGGACGGCGGCGCGGAGTTGACGGACGGGCTGAGCGAGGCGGTCGGCTACTGCCCGGTGGAGGCGCTCAGCCTCCACTCGGCCCGCGGCGGCCACCGGATCGCCCCCGCGGACTGACCCTCCCCGGGTGGTGGCCCCCCCGGCCCGGGGGGGCGGGGCCCCCCCCCCGGCCCCCCCGGGGGGCCCCCCGCCCCCGGGGGCCCCCCGGGCGCCCCCCGGGGCGGCCGACCCCAGAGC
>NZ_JBISAI010000014.1:84988-156628 GCF_044391605.1 Kitasatospora sp. NPDC018619 | reverse complement strand
GGTGGGGCGGCGGGGGGGGGGGGGGGCGGCGCCCCCCGGGGGGGGGGGGGGCCCCGCGCGCCCCCCCCCCCGCCCCCCCCCGGGGGGGGGGGGCCCGGCGGGGGGGGGGGGGGGCCCCCCCCACCACCGGGACCCCCGGGGGGACCACAGGCCCCGGGGCGCCGCCGGCTCTCCCCCGGGGCAGGCCGACCGATGAGCGGGGCTCATCGGTCGATGAGCTCATCGATCTTGTTCGGCCCGTCCGCCGACTGGTGAGCTGGCCGCATGACCAACGCCGAAACCCTTGCCCCACCAGCCGGTCCACCCGCCGCCCACCGCTGGTCCCCGGTCCTCGCCGTCGCGCTCGCCACCTTCACCGTGGTCTCCTCCGAGATGATGCCGGTCGGCCTGCTCACCCCGATGTCCCGCAGCCTCGGCGTCACCGACGGCGTGACCGGCCTGTCCCTCACCGTCACCGGCCTGGTCGCCGCCGTCGTCTCCCCCTTCGCCCCGCTGCTCGTCGGCCTGCGCGACCGCCGGACCGTCCTGGTCGCCTTCATGCTGCTGCTCGGCCTGGCCAACGCGGTGACCGCGCTCGCGCCGGACTTCGCGGTGCTGGCGGCCGGCCGGGTCCTGCTCGGCGCCGCGATGGGCGTCGTCTGGGGCCTCGCCGCGAGCGTCGGTTCGCGCCTCGCCGACGGGCCACGGGTCGCGTCGGCCATGACGCTGGTCTTCTCCGGCGTCTCCGTCGCCTCCGTGCTCGGCGTCCCGCTGGGCACCTACCTGGCCTCGCTGCTCGACTGGCGCGCCGCGTTCTGGGCGCTCGCCCTGCTCGGCGCCGCCTCCGCCGCCGTCCTCGCCGCCACCCTGCCCGCCCTGCCGGTGCGCGAACGCGGCCGGCTCGGTGGTCCGGCCGCCGCCCTGCGCCACCGGGGCGTCGCCGCCGGGATCGCGATCACCGGGTGCGTCGTGCTCGGGCACTTCGCCGGCTACACCTACGTCCGCCCGGTCCTCGAAGCCGACGCCGGCCTGAGCGGCGGTGCCCTCGCCGCCTGCCTGCTGGTGTACGGACTCGCGGGCGTCGCCGGGAACTTCACCCTCGGCCCGCTGTCCGGGCGCCGCCCGAAGACCGCCGTCACCCTCGCCCTGGCCGGCGTCGCCCTGGCCGCGGCGCTGCTCACCCGCGCCGGCGGCACCGCCGCCGCCCTGCTCGTGCTGGTCCTCTGGGGCGCCGCGTACGGCGGGGTCTCCGTCTCCACCCAGAGCTGGGTGCGCACCGCCGCCCCGGCCCGGGTCGAGGCCTCGGCGGCGCTCTGGGCCGGGGTGTTCAACGCGAGCATCGCGCTCGGCTCCCTCGCCGGCGGGCAGGTCGTCGACCGGGCCGGGCACCGCGCCGCCCTGCTCACCGCGGCCGCGCTGGCGGGCGTCGGACTGCTGCTCGCCCTGCTGTCCCGGCCGCACGCCGGGCGGCCGGGCGGGCGCTGACCGGGCGGACGCCGAACCGGGCGGGCGCTGCCCGCCCGGTTCAGTCGACGTGCCGGGCCAGCAGCTCGACGAACCCGGCCGCCATCCGGTGCGGGCGCCGCTCGTTGCGGACCACCTCCAGCGTGGTCGGCGCCAGCTCCGGCACCGGCAGGAAGCGGATGTCCGGCCGCCGGACGTACGCCGTGCTGCGCTCGCACAGCAGCAGCCCCTGGCGGGTGCCGACGACCATCGACAGGCCCTCCTGGATGGTGGCCGCACCCGCCGGGTAGGCCAGCTCCCGCCCGCTCGGCGTCCGCCGGGGCGCGTGCACCCGCCGCCAGTACTCCGGCGCCGGGCCGCGCGGCTCGATCAGCGGCACCCCGGAAAGGGCCTCGGCGTCCATCACGCCCACCGCGTCCGCGCCGTCCGCCCGGGCCGCGCCGCCGGGGCGCCCGGCGGCGGACAGCGCCACGAACACCCGCTGGCGGGAGAACTCCATCAGCACCTCCAGCCCCGGCTCCCGGCACGGGCCGAGCACGATCGCCAGGTCGACCTCCCCGCGGGCGAGGTGCGAGAACGGGTCCGCCCACGGCAGTTCGACCAGCCGCACGCTGCCCTCCGGCAGGTCGGCGATCACCCGGGCGACCGGCTCGTACACCGCGCACTGGAAGCCCAGCCGCAGCGGCGCCGCCGTCGCGGCCCCCGCCCGGGCCGCCTCGTACCCCTCCCGGAGCCGCTCGAAGGCGGGCACCACCTGCTCGGCCAGCAGCCGCCCCAGCTCGGTCAGTTCGACCCGGCGGCTGGTCCGCCGGAACACCGGGGCGCCGACCCGGCCCTCCAGACGCTTGATCAGCTGGGAGACCCTCCCCTGCGAGACGCCGAGGCGCTCCGCCGTCCGCCCGAAGTGCAGCTGGTGGACGAGGACGGAGAAGCACTCCAGCTCCTGCAACGGCAGCTCGGGCAGGATCGGGGCTGGGGTCGGTCGGTCCACCCCGGCAGTCTACGGACGCCCGCTACCCGGCCGCTCCGCAGGCCAGCACGGCGCGCAGCTCGGCCGCCGGATCGCCCTCATGGTAGGGGCGTTCGCTCGGCTCGATGTGGTCCAGGAACTCCTGGTAGCGCAGGGCGTAGGACAGGTGGTACAGCGGCTCGGCGAGGTCGAGGGCCCGCCCCGGGTCCGAACCGGGGGCGTGGCGGCGCCAGGCCTGCGTCCAGACCCGGGCGTGGTGGCGCCAGGCCTCCTCGGTGAGGTAGGCGCGGGGACGCAGCCCGTCCAGGGCCGGGTGCCCCAGGCAGGCGTCCGCGTAGTCGACGACCACCGTGTCCGCGCCGTGGGCACGCCAGTTGCCGGGGTGGAAGTCGCCGTGCAGCAGCGTCTCCGGCAGGCCGCAGTCGGCGAGCCGGTCCAGCAGCCCGGGCAGGCCGGCGGCGAAGCCGGCCAGCCGGTCCAGCTCCTCGGGCGTCAGGTCGGTCTCCGCCGGGAGGCGGCCGAGCAGGCCCGTCAGTTGGGCGGCCAGGGTGCGCGGGGTGCGGTCGCGCAGGCGGCCCAGCTCGGCGGGGCGGGCGGCGAGCGCGGCCTGGGCGGCGACGAGCCGGGGGACGACGTCGCCGACCGTCGCGGCGGACGGGCTCCAGCAGTCCTCGCCGGGGACGTGGTCGAGCAGCAGGCGGCCGCCTGCCGGGTCGGCGGCGAGGACGGTCGGGACGAGGGCCGGGTCGACGCCGCCGAGCAGCGCGATCACCTCGCCCTCGTGGGCGTTGAACGCGGGCGTCGTGGTCTTCAGCCAGGCGTCGGTGCCGGTGGTGGTCGGGAGGCGGAACAGGCCGGAGAGGTTCCAGGTCCGGATCTGCCGGGCGGGCGCGGCCTGCGGGCGGCCGGCCTCGGCGAGCCGCGCCCGGGCCCAGTCCAGCGCGGCCCGCAGGCCCGCGGGCGTGGCCCAGGCGGCGCGGCGCTCGGCCGGGCCGAGCAGCGCTGCCGTCCCGGGGTCCGGGGTGGCGGGCCGGAGCCCGGCCGGCCGGCGCAGTGCCTCGGCGTGGTAGCGCACCCGCCCGCCGTGGCCCGGGTCCTCGCTCCGCCCGTCGACCAGCCGCGTCACCAGGACCGGCGCCCCGGCCGCGGTCGCCGCGCGCGCGACCACCTCGTCCACGGAGGACCACCAGCCGAGCTCCACCTCGAAGGGGCCCAGTTGTCCGAAGTACTCGTCGCCGTGGGTGAGATCGACCGTCACGGTCCGGTTGCTCGCTCGCTGCACCGCAGCAGCCTCACCCACCCGACCGGCCGGGCGCCAACGGTTTTTCCACGGGCGCCGACAAGAATTTGCACATCTGCCACTTGGCAGTTGTGCCACTTGCCTAGTTTCAGCGTGCCCGACCACGGCCCCGTCGTCGGATCCCGCACCGTGAGGACCGCATGAACCACCGAGTGGACACCGCCGCCCTGCCCGTCATCGACCTCGTCCAGATCTCCGACCTGCACTTCCGCGACTCCCCCGGCGCCCGGACGTTCGTCGCCCACGAGCCCGAGGACGGTCTCGCCGCGGTGCTCGCCGACGCGGCGCCCGCGATCACGCGGGCCGCCGCGGTGGTCGCCACCGGGGACCTCGCGGACCTCGGTGAGCCCGGCGCGTACGAGCGGATCGGCGAGGTGCTCGACGCACTGCCCGCCCCGGTCTACTGCCTCGCGGGCAACCACGACCGCCAGGACCCGATGCAGGCCTGTCTGCCCCGGCCGAACGTCCATTTGGAGCCCGCCGTCCGGATCGGGAACTGGCTGATGCTGTTCCTCGACGCCAACGCCGACGGGCGCGTGGCCGGGGCCGACGGCACGTACCACGACCGCGAGGACCGGGTGCACGCGGCCGCCCAGCCGGGCCTCACCCCGGTCGAGGAGGAGCGGGCCCGGGCCATCCTCACGGCCACCCGCGCGGACCACGTCTTCCTCTGGCTCCACCAGCCGCCGCTGCCCGCGACCGCCCCGGCCGCCCAGGGCGACAGCGCGCTCGCCCGTCTGGTCCGCGACTTCCCCGCGATCCGGGCGATCGGCGCGGGGCACCTGCACGGTGACCTCTCCGGCGAGTTCGAGGGCCGCCCGGTCCACGTCTGCCCGTCCAGCTTCATGAGCCTGGACATGCCCGGGCGCGCGCTGGAGGGCCCCGGCTACCGGACCTACCGGCTGCACCCCGACGGCCGGGTCGAGACCGGGGTCCGCATCGTGCCCGGAGCCCTGACGGACGCCCTGCGGGCCACCCCGATGCCGGTCTTCCTCGGCGACCTGCTGTCCGGGCGGATCACCCCGGACGAGGTCCAGGCGCTCAGCGACGCGGAGTTCGAGGAGCGCTACGGCGAACCCCGGCCGATGCGCCGCGGGTAGCCGCCCCGCGGGCCGGGTGCCGTGCGGCGGCCCCGGGCCCGTACCGGGCCGCCGCCGGCCCTGCCGGAGCAGCGCCCGGCGGGGCCCCGGCAGGACTAGCCGATCGCCACGGCCGTGCCCGAGACCCGGACCCGGGTGTCCTGCGCGCGCAGCTCGACCCGCAGGACGCCCGGGCGGCCCAGGTCGTCGCCCTGGTGCAGTGTCAGCACCGCCGGGGCCGCCACCGCGCCGAGCTCCCGCAGATAGGCGCCGAAGGCGGCCGCGGCGGCGCCGGTGGCCGGGTCCTCGACCACCCCGCCGACCGGGAACGGGTCACGGACGTGGAACAGCTCGGCGGCCTCCCGCCAGGCGAGTTGCAGGGTGGTCAGGTCACGGGCGCGCATGAAGGCGGCCAGGCCGTCGAAGTCGTAGTCGAGCCGGGCCAGCCGCTCGCGGGTGGCGACCGGGAGGACGAGGTGCCGGGCGCCCGCGTAGGCGACGCGCGGCGGCAGCACCGGATCGAGGTCGGCGGCCGACCAGCCGAGCAGGGCGAGCGCCCGCGCGACGTCGGCCTGCGGCACCTCCTCGACCTTCGGCTCGACGCTGGTGAGGGTGGCGCGCAGCAGACCGTCGGCCCCGCGCTCGACCTCGACCGGGACGTCCCCGGCCGCGGTCGCGAAGCGGTACCGCCCGGGGCCGGTGCGCTCGGCCAGGGCGACGGCGGAGGCGACCGTCGCGTGCCCGCAGAACGGCACCTCGGCGAGCGGGCTGAAGTACCGCACCCGGTAGGCCCCTTCGGCCGGGCCGGCGGTCAGGAAGGCGGTCTCGGAGTACCCGACCTCGGCGGCCACGGCGAGCATCCGCTCGTCGGTCAGGCCGGTGGCGTCGAGCACCACGCCGGCCGGGTTGCCGCCCTCGGGGCGGGCGGCGAAGGCGGCGTAGCGCAGGATCTCGGGTGCGGCGTCGTCGGTCATGACCGGACGAACGCCCCGGGCGGGCGGGCTGTTCCCGCTCACCGCAGCACCGCCTCCAGGAGGTCCGAGCCGAGCCGGGCGCTGCCCGCCAGGTCGAGCTCGTAGAGCATGTACCGGCCGCGCCGCCGGGTGGTGAGCAGCCCGGCCCTGCGCAGCACCGCGAGGTGCCGGGACACCTCGGGCGCGGTGAGCTGCCAGGCGGAGGCGAGCTCCCCGGTGGTGTGCGGGCCGCGCGCCATGGTGCGGGCCAGGCGCAGCCGCACGGGGTGGGCGAGGGCCTCCAGCCGCTGCTGGACGAGGGCGAGCGAGACGGGCTCGGGCAGGCCGGCCTCGGCGACGGGGTACTGGAGGACGGGCCGCCAGCCGCGCGCGTGCACCACCAGCAGGTGCGGGCGGCCGAAGGCGGTGGGGATGAAGGTGACGCCGCCCGCGTCGGTGCCGCTGGTGGTGTTGTCCTGGAGCTTGTCGACGACGATCCGGCGCCGTCCGTCCCCGCCCTGTTCGAGGGCGACGGAGGGCGAGACGTCGGTGAGCGCCTCGGCCAGGCCGCGGCGGGTGAGCAGGTCCGCCTTGCGCCGGGCGTCGGCGGCGAGGTCGGGCAGGACGCGCTGCCAGGCGTCGGCGAAGAACGCCGCCTGACAGTCCTCCAGCATCCGGCGCACCAGGGCCCGGACGGCCGGCGGGTCGGCGAGCAGCCGGTCGGCGAAGGCGGCCTGGCGGGGGCCGCGGGCGAGGGCGAGCTCCCGGGCGCGCTCGTTGGCGACCGGGTCGGTGAGCGGGGAGCCCGTCCGGCGGGAGAGCCGGGAGGAGCCGCAGGTGGTGACGAGGGCGGCGGCGACGTACAGCTCGTCGTCGATCCGGTCGACGGCGTCCAGCTCCTCGGCCAGGGTGGCGCCGGGCAGGCCGGGGACGAGGAAGTCGGCACGCGAGGAGCGCCAGAGGAAGTCGGCCTCCAGCAGCCGCTCGGACAGCTCGGGCGGGATCACCGCGGCCGTGCAGCCGGCCCAGCCGTGCAGCGCGGGGTGGTGCGCGGGCTCGGCGAGCACGTGCAGCATGGCGTTCAGCTCGGCGAGCGGGGAGGGCGTGAAGAGCAGGCGTTCCTCGGGCAGGCCGGTGATGTCGATCGTCAGACTCACACCGGCGATCCTGCCATCCGGCCCCGGCCGGGCCGCGGCGGATTGACGGGAAGCGTCAATCCGCGTGCCAGGCGGCCCGAGCCGGGCGGACGGTACCGGCCATGAGCACGGTCCAGGAGAAGTCCGTCCATGAGCCCGCCGCCCGCCCTGGCGGGCCGCCCACGCCGCCGGCCGGCCCGGCGCGCCGCGGCCCGGCCGCGCTGTGGCGCCTGCTGACCGCGGCCGGCGGGCCGCGGTACGCCGCCGCGCTGGCGGTGGACGCGGTGGGCGGCGGGCTGCTGCGGCCGTTCCTGCTGCTGTACGGCGTCGGCGTGCTGCACCTCGGCGCGGGGGCGGCCGGGCTGGCGCTGTCCGCCGGGATGGTGTCGGGCCTGCTGGTGGTGCCGCTGACCGGCCGCTGGATCGACCGCGGCGCCCGGACCCTGCCCGCCGCCGTCACCCTGCTGCTGCGGGCGGCGGGGGCGCTGACGCTGCTGCTCGCGGCCGGGCTGCCGGGGTTCACCGCGGCGGCGGTGCTGTTCGGGGTGGGCAGCCAGTCCTGGCCGACCACCCACGCGGCGGTGGTGAGCACGCTGACCGACGGCCGGCTGCGGGACGCCGCGCTGGCCGCCGGGCGGTCGCTGCGCAACGCCGGGCTGGGCGTGGGCGCGCTGCTGGCCACCGCGGCGGTGAGCGGGGGGGACGGGTGCCATCCGGCTGCTGGCCGGGGTGACGGGCGCGGCCTGCCTGGCCGCGGCCGTGCTGGTGGGCTCGCTGCGGGTGCGGGCCGCGCGGCAGGAGCGGCCGGCGGACGGGCCGGAGCGCACGGAGCCGCTGCGCCGGATCACCCTGCTGAGCCTCGCCAACGTGCCGTACGCCTTCTGCTTCGACGTGCTGGAGGTGGCCCTGCCGGCGCTGCTGGTGCTGCGGCTGCACGCCTCGCCGGCCTGGTCCTCGGGCATCTTCGTGGGCAACACGGTGCTGGTGATCGCGCTCCAGCTGGCGCTGGTGCTGAAGCTGGCCGACCGCTCGCGGCGGGCCGTGCTCGCCGCCGCGGGGGCGCTGCTGGCGGTGTCGTACCTGGCCTTCTGGGCGGTCGGCTCGCTGGGCGGCGTGCCGGGGGCGGCGGGCATCGCGGTGGTCTCGGTGCTGTACACGCTGGGCGAGATCCTCTACACCGGCTCGGGCACGGCGCTGGTGGCGTCCGTCGCCCCGCCGCACCGGCTCGGCCGGGCGCTGGCCCGCTGGGAGCTGTCCTCGGGGGTGGGCCGGGCGGCCGCGCCGGCCGTGCTGACGGCGCTGCTGGCGGTCGGCCCCGGGGCGCTGTGGGTGCCGCTGGCCGCGGCGACCGCGCTGGGGGCGCTGGCGGTGCTGCGGCTGGGTCCGGGGCCGGGGCGCTGACCGGCGGGCGTACGGGGGGCCTGCGTCGCGGGGTGGGGGTGGCGGGCCCGGCGCCGCGGGCCGGGGCGGTGTGCTCGGCGTAGCGGGCGGGGGCGGTGGGCTCGGCGCAGCGGGCGGGGCGGCGGACCGGAACCGGTGGGATGATCGGGCGCATGGCCCTGACCCCGCACCAGCAGCACCTCCGCGACCGGATCATGGCCGCCCGGGTGACCGCCCCACCGGAGCCCTGGCGGCCGGTGGGCCGCGGGATGCTCGCGGTGGGCGGGCTGCTCGGCATCGGCTTCGCCGTCCACCCGGAGAACGGGCACGACCTGGTGCTCACGGTCTCGCACCGCGGCCACGGCCTGTTCGACGCGGTGACCGGCCTCAAGCTGGCCCGGGACCACGAGCCCGCCGAGGACCCGGACGGCCCGGACCTCGCCTGCCCGGGCCTCGGCCAGGTCGCGGACGTGCGCATCCCGGTGGCGGGGGCGTGGGGCGGCGGGCTGCACACCGCCGCGGCGGGCGGCTGGCACGTCGAGGTGGTCGCGCCGGAGTGGCCGCACCACCGGGTGCTGCTGGCCAACGGCCGGGGGCCGTGGCAGGGCGAGCACGGCGACAGCTGGTGGCTGGTCCTCGACTCCGCCTGGTCGACCTTCCGCGCGGCCGGCTTCTCCCCGAGCGGCCGGACCCTCGCGGTGGCCACCAGCAGCGACCTCTCGCTCTGGACCCGCGGCTGACCGCGACGGCCCTTCGCCCCGCCGACCCGCCGACCGGCCGCCCCGCCACCCCGCTGCCCCGCGGTCTGTCCGCCGGGGCGGGCCCGGGCGCGGGCCCGGGCGCAGGCGCAGGCGCAGGCGCAGGCGCGGGCCGTTCCGGATGCGGACGGCGCGCCGAGCCCGGATGCTGGCGGCGAGGCGCACCCGGCCCCAGGAAGGACGAACCGCCCATGAGTGCTCTCGACTTCGAGATCATCGACAGCCCGGACAGCTCGCTCAACAAGACCTCCGTCCTGGTCACCGGGCCGCACGACGCGCTGCTGGTGGACGCCGGGTTCACCCGCTCCGACGGGCGCCGCCTGGTGGAGCGGGTGCGGGCCAGTGGCCGGCGGCTGACCACGGTGTTCGTCAGCCACGGCGACCCGGACTTCTACTTCGGCGCCCAGGAGCTCCAGGACGCCTTCCCGCAGGCCCGCTTCCTGGCCACCGCCTCGACCGTCGAGCACATCCAGCAGACGTACGAGGCGAAGCTGCGGGCCTGGGCGCACCTGGGCCCGGAGCTGCCCACCCGGCTGGTGCGGCCGGAGGCGCTGCACGGGGACGAACTGGTCTTCGAGGGCCACCGCTTCGAGCTGCGCGGCGCCGACTTCCACCTGCCGGACCGGCACTACCTCTGGCAGCACCACCACCGCGCCGTGCTGGGCGGGGTGCTGCTCTTCGAGGGCCTGCACGTGTGGACGGCCGACACCCCCACCTCCGCCCAACGGGCCGCCTGGATCGACCTGTTGGACGGCATCGAGGCGCTCCAGCCGACCTGGGTGGCGGCCGGCCACCGGGTCCCCGGCGCGCCCGCCGACCTGAGTGCCGTCGACCACACCCGGGCCTACCTGCGCGCCTTCGAGACCGAGATCGGCCGGGCGGCGGACGCGACCGCGGCCAAGGAGGCGCTGGAGCGGCGCTTCCCGGAGCTGGGGCTGCGGATCGCGGTGGACATCGGCACCAAGGTCGTCATGGGCGAGATGGCGTGGGGGTGAGCGGGCCGTGATCGAGATCCCCGGGGACGTCTCCTCCTTCGCCGAGTCGTCCGCCCCCGCCGACGTGGTGCGCCGCCAGTACCTGGCCTCCGCCCGGGGCGACCTGGCCGCGCTGCGCGCCACCCTGGCCGAGGACGTGGAGTGGACCGAGATGGCGGGCTTCCCGCTGGGCGGCACGTACCGCACGCCGAAGGGCGTGACGGCCAACGTGATGGAGCGGCTGGCCGCCGAGTGGGAGGACTGGACGGCGCACGACGACACCTACGTGGTGGACGGCGAGACCGTGGTGGTGCTGGGCCGCTACACGGCCGTCCACCGGGCCACCGGGAAACCGCTCGCGGTCCGGGTCGCCCACCGCTTCACCGTGCGCGGCGGACGGATCGTGCGCTTCGAGCAGTTCACCGACACCGCGCTGGTGAGGGAGGCCATGACGGCCTGAGGCCCGCGGGCCGGCGCGCGGCCCCGGTTCACCCGTACGGGCGAGCGCGGCGCGGCGCGCCAGGCGCGGTCTCGACAGACCACCCGGACGGCGGCAGGCTGTGCCCCGACCACGGCCGGAGAACGAGGAGTCGAGCATGGCGGGCACGGCGGGCACGGAGACCGGGACCAGCGGAGCGGACGGGCGGGAGCGTCCGGTCGTCATCGTCGGGGCGTCCCTGGGCGGTGCGAAGGCGGCCGAGGCGCTGCGCGGGGCCGGGTACCGGGGCGGCATCGTCCTGATCGGCGAGGAGCACGAGCGCCCGTACGAGCGCCCGCCGCTGTCCAAGGGCTACCTCCAGGGCAAGACGCCCCGGGAGAAGGTCTACGTCCACCCGCCGCAGTGGTACGCGGAGAACGACGTCACACTGCGGCTGGGCACGGCGGTGGCCGCGATCGACCCGGCGGGGCACACGGTGACGCTCGCCGACGACGGCCGGGTGGAGTACGCCAAGCTGCTGCTGACCACCGGCTCGGTGCCGCGCCGGCTGCCGGTGCCCGGCGCGGACCAGGACGGGGTGCTCTACCTGCGCCGGGTCGAGGACAGCGACCGGATCAGGGCGGCGCTGCGGCCGGGCGCCCGGATCGCGGTGGTCGGCGCGGGCTGGATCGGGCTGGAGGTGGCGGCCGCGGCCCGGGAGGCGGGCGCCGAGGTGACGGTGCTGGAGGCGCTCGAACTGCCGCTGCTGCGGGTGCTCGGCCGGGAGGTCGCCCAGGTGTTCGCCGACCTCCACCGGGAGCACGGCGTGGACCTGCGCTTCGGCGTCCGGGTGGCCGAACTGACCGGCGGGGGCGGCACGGTGAACGGCGTGAAGCTCGCCGACGGCACCACGGTGGCGGCCGACGCGGTGGTCGTCGGCATCGGCATCACGCCCACCACCGGCCTCGCCGAGGCGGCCGGGCTGGAGGTCGACAACGGCATCAAGACCGACCGGCACCTGCGCACCTCGGACCCGGACGTCTACGCCGCCGGCGACGTCGCCAACGCCTACCACCCGCTGTTCGACCGGCACATCCGGGTCGAGCACTGGGCCAACGCGCTCAACCAGCCGCAGACCGCCGCCCGCGCCCTGCTCGGACAGCCCGACGCGGTGTACGACCGCGTCCCCTACTTCTTCACCGACCAGTACGACCTCGGTGCGGAGTACGTCGGCTACGTCGAGCCCGACGGCTACGACCGGGTGGTGTTCCGCGGCGACCCTGCCACCCGCGAGTTCATCGCGTTCTGGCTCAAGGACGGCCGGGTCCTCGCGGGGATGAACGTCAACGTCTGGGACGTCACCGACCCCATCCGCGAACTGGTGCGCTCCGGCCGCGCGGTGGACGCCGACCGCCTGACGAACCCGGACGTCCCCCTCGGCGACGTCTGACGCCCGGCCGGAACCCCGGGCCGGCGAGCAGCCGACCGATCGCCGCCGGTCAGGCCGCCGTCGGCCCGCCGGCCGGGATCCGGTCGCCCGGGTGGTCCCCGACGCTGCACCACCAGACGGCTGCAGCGTCGTGCGTGACGGCGTGCAGGCCCGCCCGGTGGCGCGGACAGAGCGGCCACACCGTCCGGTACCGGTCGGCCAGGTAGGACTGGACGGCGTCGGCGACCTCCGCCCACACCCGCGGCCCGTCGAACGACTGGATCACCGATCCGGCCACCGCCACGTCGCCCGCCGGGAGCCCGGGGGTCGGGTTGGTGAACTCCGGCAGGATCTCCGGGTCGTGGTGCGTGGACGCCCGCACGTCGGCCGTCACCTGGCGGAGCGCCTCCGTGACGGTCCGGCACTTGTGGTCGAAGGCGAGCCACGCGAAGCGTTCCGCGGGCAGCTCGCCGTGCTCGCGGTAGACCCGCCGGATCCAGTCGGCGGCCGACCCGCCCGTCGGCAGGACGGCCACCTCGCAGGCCATGCGTTCCAGCCAGTGCGCGAAGCGGTCCTCGTAGCGGGCCTCGAACTCGGGGTCGTTCATTGGGTGCTGTCTCCTGGCGACGAAGAAGGGCCGACCCGGCCGGAGGAACCGGCCGGGTCGGTGCGGTGCGGAACGGGTCGTGCGGTGGAACGGGTCCTGGAGACTCTCAGGCCCTATCCCGAGTACCTGCCGCCGCCGCCGAAGTTCTGGAACCGCTGCCAGTAGAACTGGGCGACGCCGATCGCGGCCTTGCCGGTGGCGTTGAACTGAACGGAGTCGCCCGGCTGGAGCCAGCAGGTGAAGAACCCGTAGCAGCTGTGCCTCCCGCGGGCGCCGTTTCCGTACCAGTACCCGTGGAAGTTGTACCAGCCGAGCTCACCGTGGCTGTAGCTGCCGGCGGTCACCTGGCTTCCGTTGACGGAGAGCTGGAAGCGCCAGCCCGCGTAGATGTAGGCGCCGGCCCAGCCCTGGCGGAACCACATGTCCCACTGGAGCGAGCACTTGCGGCTCGACTTGTCGCAGATGCGCCGGATACGGACACAGTTGTAGTAGTTGCAGTCGGTCTGGACGCGCTCCATGAGCGCGTTGCCGTCGAGGTCGTACTTGTTCAGCGGATCGGCACAGGTGTACTCGTACCGGTTGCAGCTGCCGTTGGCCACCGGATCGACGGACAGGAAGCGGCCGGAGGCCGGGTTGTACAGCCGGACGCCCATCAGCATGACCGACCCCACGGTCTCCGCGGACCGCTCCTGTGCACCCAGCCATCCATAGCGGGCGGCCGCCTGGCCGGCCCGGGCGTTGCCGTACTCGTCGCTGTCGAGCGCGACCGGAGCCTGGGAGGTGTCCAGCGGGAGCTGGAGGGCGATGTCGCCGTGCAGGTTGGCGAGTTGGAGGACGGTGCCCCCGGTCTTGGTGGTGGTGGCGCCGAGGCCTCCGACCAGGCCGCCGACGTTGCGGGTGAGGTTGCCCGCGCCGTCCTCGGCGATCCAGCTGGGGCTGTCGCTGTCGCTGGAGTAGTGGTTGGTCTTGGTGCCGCTCTGGGTCCAGGTGCCGGCGGTGTTGGTCTCGGTGGTCCAGCCGCGGAAGCGCTGGGCGGGGTCGAGGGTCCAGGTCTGGCGGTTGGCACCGGTGGTCTGCTGCTGGACGAGGTCGCTGTTGTAGTAGGCGACGGTGGATCCGGGCAGGGCGGTGGTGCGGCCGAACGCGTCGTAGGTGTAACCGGGGTTCACCAGGCGGTCGGCGGAGTCGTAGGTGTTGGTCTGGGTGGTCGCTCCGGTGGTGGCGCAGTCGGTGCCGCGGGCCGCGACGGCCGTGGCGAGCGAGGTGCGGTTGGTGTTGTTGTCGAAGCCGTAGCTGCGGGTGGTGCAGACGGCGTCGGGAGAGGTGTCCTGGACGGTCGTCAGACGCCCGGCGTTGTCGTACGTGTAGGTCTGGGCCGCGGTGACGCCGGGGGTACCGGTGTGGGTGGCCCGCTGGCCCTGGACGGTCTCGGTGATGCCGTCGGAGAGCACGACCGTGCCGTCGCTGTCACGCGTGTAGACGCGGCCGGTGGCGGTGCCGGTCGGAGCGTGGCGCTCGGTCATGGTGTACCCGCCGGGCAGGCCCTGGGTCACCACGGAGCCGTCGGCGTCGTAGCGGGCGGTGAAGGTGCCGGCGACCGAGTCGGTGACCGAGGTGGCGAGGCCGCGCGGGTCGACGGCGGTGTCGTAGGTGTAGGTGGTGGTGGACGGGACACTGTCGGTGACCGTGACGGGCCGGTTCAGCGCGTCGTACTGGGTCGTGGTGGTCGAGCCGTCGGCATCGGTGTAGGAGACCAGACGGCCGAGCGCGTCGTACGCCTTGGTGATGGAGCCGCCGCTGCCGGACGACTGCTTGGTGACCGCGCCGGTGGTGGGGTCGTAGGTGGTGGTGATCGGCGCCACCGCCGTGCCGATGCCGCCGGTGACGGTGGCGGTCACCGGGCGGCCGGCGGCGTCGGGCGTGATCGTGGTGGTGCGGGTGACGCCGTTGGCGGTCTCGTCGGTCTGGGTGATCTGCCCGAACAGGCCGTACTGGACGGTCTTGGAGGGCAGCTGGGTCGGGTTGGAGCCACCGCCGGCGATGTCACCGGCCGGGCCGGTCCGGCAGACCAGGTCCGCCCACTCGGGGCGACCCGCGCAGGCACCGGTGCCGGTGGCGGACCAGTAAGTGGTGCGGGTGGTTCCCACGTCCGAACCGTTCGACCGCGGAAGGGACTTGGAGATCTCCCGGCCCTGGCTGTCGTAGCCGGTGACGGTGGTGAGGTTCAGGCCGCCGACATCCTGGATGCGCTGGGTGGCGACATCGAGGACCCAGTCGTAGACCCGCTTCTCGCTGCGGGTCTCGACGAACACGTCCGGCCAGGCCCGCAGCGCGCCACCCGTGACGGTGGACGTGACCAGGTCCTTGACCTTGGCGGTGCCGTCGGTCGGGCGGCCCTCGTCGTAGGTCTTCACGACGCGGGTGCGGGAGACCGCCTGGGTACCGGCCTTGGCGACCGTCGCGCCGCCGGACACCACGTCGGCACCGAGGGTGACACGGTGCAGCGGGCCGTAGCTCTCCGTCTCACGGAGCCCGTCGACACTGATCACGCTGGTGCTGGAGAGCAACTGGGCGCGCTCGGTGCTGGGCAGGGTGTTGATGCCGAGATCGGCCAGCTGGGCCTTGGCGGCGTCGGTGGCACCGAGGGCGAGTTCACGGTTGGTGGCGGAGAGCGTGCGGACGCTGTTGCCCCACTTGTCGTACTCGGTGGTGGTGATCCGGTGTCCGGGAGTGGCCGTGTTGACCTGGCGGCCGGAGGCGTTCAGGTAGTTGACGGTGGCCCGGGTGTAGTCGCCCGCGTTCAGGTCGGTGCCGCTGTTGGAGGCGGGGACCTGGTCGGCAGGGAACACGGCGGTGGCGTCGGTCGGCAGGTCGGTCTGGCCCCAGGTCAGGCCGGCGGTGACCGACAGATCCTCGGGGGCCTTGCTGCCACCGGTGGGCACACCGTAGACGATCGTGGTGTTGGCAGTCCCGTTGACGGTGTTCGTCCCCTGGGCGAGGGTGTTGGTCCACAGCTTGGTGAGCATGCCGTCGCCGGCGGACGGGTTGGCCGCGACGTTGCCGTAGGCCATGTGGTAGCCGCCGTTGACGCCGGGCGGCAGGATGCCGGACAGCGCACCGTTAGAGTCGGCGGCGGCCACGTACGAGTACTGAGTCATGGTTCCGGCGCCGAGGCGCGGGTCCCAGGTCTGGCGCAGCGAGCCACCCAGGTCGTAGCGGTAGGTGGCGACATCGGTGGCGGTGGCGTTGGCCGCGCCGGGGGCGGTGGCCCACAGCTTGATGGTCGACACCTGACCGGCGAAGTCACCGAAGTCGCCGCCGTTGGTGTAGCCGGTGGCCGTGGTGGCGCTGGCGTACACGAACTGCAGGACGCGGCAGCCCTTGGTCGCCGGGTTGGCCGCACAGGCGGCGGCGGTGACGGCCGACGTCGGCGCGATCATGTACTTCGGCCGGGCCAGCGTCTTGCCGTTCACCACGGTCTTCTCGGAGATGACCGTGGAGGTCGAGTTGTCGATACCGTCATGCAGGCTGGACGTCACCGTCCACGTCGCGACGGCCGGGTCGACCTTGGCGAAGGTGGTGACCGAGCCACCGGTGTCGGACAGGGTGAAGTCGCCCGAGGCGAAGGAGCCGCGCAGGGTCAGTTCCTCGCTGCCGGGCTCCGGGACCCAACCGTTGCCGGCCGCGTCGGCGGTGAAAGCGACGGTGCCGCCCTCGGTGAGGACCACGTCCAGCGAGGTGTTCGAGGTCTTGCGGATCTCGGTGTAGGCGGACTGGGAGATGTCCGCGCCCACGCCGGAGGTCCAGTTCGGCCCGAAGATCGCGGCCTGGCCGTCCTGGTTCGCCGCGGCCTTCGGGTCGCGCGAGGAGTGCGTACGGCCGACCGACAGGTTGAAGAACGAGGCGTCGGTGGCGGAGACGCTGTAGTCACCGGTCAGCAGGTTGAGCGTGCCCGGCCCGACCTGCGAGGAGGCGGCGCCGGACGCCTTGCGGTCGACGACCACCTTGACGCCCTCGGAGGAGACGGCGGAGCCGTTCGGGCCCGTGAAGTCGGCGCGGAGCTGCGCCGCGCCGTCGGGGCTGACGGTGCGGGTGGCGTTCCAGGTGAGCGACGGGCTCTTGCCGGCGTTCAGTGCGACGGGCCAGGTCACCGTGTTGCCGCCGTTGGTGACGTCGGCGGCCGGGACGGTGGTCCACGGGTCGGCGTCGGAGCGGCGCCAGGAGAAGCTGACGGCGTTGTACTTCGCGGCGTCGGCCTCGGCGATCAGCGGGAGGCGCGCCGCGGTGCGGGTGCCGTCGTCGGGCGAGACCACCCCACCGGCGCCGACCTGGAAGGTGTACGACAGCGCCTCGGACTTGTTCTCGGCCCGGCTGGTGGCCCGCACCTGGAGGGTCTGGGTGCCGGCCCTGTCCGGGGTGACCGTCAGGTTGACGGGTGCGTTGGAGCCGCTGGTGGGGACCTTCGTCCAGTTGGTGCCGTCGAGCGTCCACTCCAGGGCGCTCTGGCCACCCGAGGACGGGGTCACGGTGAACACGCCGGCCTGGCCGGCGCCCTTGACCCACTGCCCCGACGGGTAGTCGGGCGAGGTGATCGCGGACGGCGCGGACGGCTTGGAGGTGTCGACCGTGAAGTACGCCCACGGCGACCAGCCGAGGTTGTAGTGCATGCCGTCGAACGGCGAGGTCCGGAACCGGTACGTCTTGCCGTTGGCCAGCAGGCCGGCCGGGACGGTCACCGAAGCGGGCTGGCCCGAGGCGACGTACGGCGAGACCAGGACGTTGCCGACCTGCGCGTTGGTGTCGTTGTCGAAGATCTGGAAGGTGCCGGTGACCTTGTCGTTGTTCGGGTCGACGAAGGTGTCCCGCAACGTCGGCGTGGTCGAGTTGACCCACCAGGTGCCGGTCGCGTCCTTGTAGAACGGCGAGCCGGCCTGCTGGTCGGTGCCGGTGCGCGGGCGGTAGTTGTAGGTGACCGTCAGCTTCGGCACGTTCGAGCCGGCCTCGGAGGAGTTGACCTCCTTCCAGTATTTCGTGTTGGTCTCGTCCGGCGCCCGCAGGCCCATGCCGGACGTCGACTTCTTCGCCGACGTCCAGGTCTGCACCAGGTTGGTGACATCGGCGTTGATCCAGCCGTCGTTCTGGCAGCCGGTGCGGCCCGCGGTCTCGTTCGACGAGACGGACTTGGAGTTCCAGGCCGGCTGTGCGGTCCATCGGGACGCGGTGGACGCGAGCCCGGTGTCGTAGACGTCCCAGGCGTAGGCGGCGCAGTCGCTGTTGCCGGAGTGGAAGTTCCACAGCGACAGCGTCGCGTTCATCACCAGCGCGTCGGCGATCGGCCCGGTGTTCCAGTTGATGAAGGCGCGGGCCTCGCGGGAGGAGCCGTCGGCGTTCTTGGTACCCGGGTTGCCCCAGTACAGCTCGGTGTCCGCCGACCAGTCGACGGTCTCGCCCTTCTGCACCCGCGTGTCGAAGACGTTGCCCAGCGCGATCGTCGACGGGTCGACGGTCACCGGGTACTGCGTCCTCGCATCGGCCAGGAATGCCGCATCCGGCGTGAACACCAGGTCGATGTCCTCGCCGTGCTGAACGACCTTCAGGTCGACCTTCGCGCGGTTCGGGTGCTCGTGCGATCCGGCGACCGAGGTGGCGTCCCACATCACCGGCGCAGGCAGCACGGCCCGCTTCTCACCGGTCTTCCGGTCGGTGAACAGCACACTGCCGTCCCCCTGCGCCTCCCCCTTCAGGCCCTTGGCCTTCAGCGGCATCGTGTACGAATAACCGGCCGTCGTGGGGCGCTGCTTGAGCACCGTGAACTGCTCGAAACCGGTCCGGGTGGCCTCCACCACCAGGTCCGCCGCGCCGTCCGCGATCGCGTTCCTGTACGTCGCCTTCGTGCCGTCGAGCTCCGGCTTGGGCAGACCGCCCTTCCACTGGAGCTCGACCTGCTGCTCGCCCTCTCCGAGCGTCACCAGGGTGCGGTCCTCGTCCTTGCCCGCCTGCGGATCCGCGACCGACTTCGCCTGCGAACCGCCCGGCGCGGCCAACTTCAGCCCGCCCGGGTGCGCCTTCGGCGCCACCGAACCGTCCGCCTGCGGCTGGAGGGTCAGGTCGACGTCCGTCCACTCCCCGCCACGCCGGAAACGCACCGGACCGGCGAAGAGCTCGGTGGTCAGCGAACCGTCCTTGTTGACCCACGTCGTCGACGTCTCGGTCCGCTCGGACAGCGCCTCAACCCGCTGCCCGGACAGCCGCGCCGCGACCCTCGCCGACGGCACATCGGCCGCCGTGGTGGCCCACTGCGCACTCTGACCGCCCTGCGGCCCAACGGGCTTGCCCTGCCCGGCGGCGGCCAGCGCGGTCTCCGTCCCGGTCAGCACCGACACCGCGACGGCCATCGCCACGGCGACGCCCACCCCCCGGACACCCGGCGGCATCGACCGCCCGCGGCGCCCTGATATGCGATCGCGCACATCATCTCCCTTGTCGTGATCCCGCCCGCGTGGTGGGACCGCACGGATCGTATGCAAGGAAGAAATGCACGATATGGCGTCCTGTCAGGACAAGGGCACTCAAGAAGTTCCCAGGAAGCCCCGTAGCTGTTATTCAAGTGGAATGTGGGGCACCCGTGGCGACCGCGCGGGTCTACCGTGGCGTATTGGTGGGGAACAGTGCGGGCCCGCCCTCAGGACGGTCCGCCCGTGCGTCCAGAATGCAGGGCGCCGGCTCCGGACACGGCCCTCGGAGGTGCGGACCAGGCGTCGAAGAAGGCCGTCGAGCTGCTCGAACGCTCGAACACTCCCTCGCGCTGCCGGCGGGCGAAGTAAGGGTGGACCGCTCTTCGCCATGCGGTCGGGGTGGGTTCGACCAGGTCGGCGCAGTTCCGACGGGCATTCGTGCCGTGGTGGCGCTCGCAACCCACCAGCCCCGAAGCCCCACAAGCGAGCCAGCCGGGCCAGGAGCACGGTCCTGGCCCCGGGGCGTCTCCCGGAGCGGGCTCCCGGGTGCGGTTTCGTCCTGGGTGCGGACGAACTCCCCCGCCTTCGAATGGTCCTCTTGATCAGGCCGGAAATCACCGGAACGGTCCATCCAGAGGAGTCCCTCCGTGTACGAGAACACACCGCACAGCCGCGTCCAGCCTTCCCGCCGGGGCGGCCGGCACCGGGCGGTGGCGGCCGTGACCGCCGTGGCCGCGGGTGTCCTGGCGGCCGGCGTGGTGGCACCGACCGCGGCGTTCGCCGGCGGCAGGCCGGACGGCGTCCAGCAGAGCCTCAACGCGCTGGTCAAGAACGACGGCCTGCCCGCCGCCCTCGCCTCCGTGAAGGGCCGCGACGGGCGCACCCGCACCTACACCGCGGGCGTCGGCGACGTCACCACCGGGGCCAGGCCCACCGTCGACGGGCAGGTACGCGCGGGCAGCAACACCAAGACCTTCACCGCCGTCGTCGTCCTCCAGCTCGTCGCCGAGGGGAAGGTCGGCCTCGACGCACCCGTCGAGACCTACCTGCCGGGCCTGCTGCGCGGCGACGGCATCGACGGACGCGCCATCACCGTCCGGCAGCTGCTCCAGCACACCAGCGGCCTGCCCGACTACGTGGACAAGGAGGCCATCCTCGCCAACCCGAAGCGGTACTACGAGCCGCGCGAACTCCTCGACGCGGCACTGGCCCAGAAGGCCGACTTCGCCCCGGGCACGCGCTGGGAGTACAGCAACACCAACTACCTGCTGGCCGGCCTGATCATCCAGAAGGTCACCGGACGGCCCCTCGGCGAGGAGATCACCAAGCGCGTCATCGACCGCATCGGCCTGCGCCACACCTACTTCCCCACCCCGGGCGACACCACCGTCCACGAGGCCCACCCCAAGGGCTACCACCGGGAAGCCGACGGCTCGCTGCGCGACTACACGGAGCTGGACCCGTCCTGGGGTTGGGCGGCCGGGGCGCTCGTCTCCACCAACACCGACCTCAACACCTTCTTCACCGCGCTCCTCGGCGGCCGACTCCTGCCCGCGGCACAGCTCGCCGAGATGCGTACCACCGTCCCCGCCGAGGCGTTCGGTCCCGGCGCCGGCTACGGGCTGGGCCTGATGAGCCGCCCGCTCTCGTGCGGCGGCCTGGCCTGGGGCCACGGCGGGACCATCCCGGGCTACAAGACCAACGGGGGCGTCACCGACGACGGCCGCGCCGTCAGCCTCGCGGTGACGGCGATCCCGAGCGACGAGGCCGGGCAGCACCTCGACGCCGCGGTGGACGCGGCCCTGTGCCGCTGACCCCGCCGGCTGCTCCGGCCCACCGGTTCAGGCTGACCCCGCCGGCCGCTCCGGCCCCGGTGGCCCCGCCCGGGCCGGCCTGAACCGGCACCACCAACGGGTTCCGCGTGCCCCGGCACGCCCCGGCACGCCCCGGCCCGCCCCAGGTGCGCGGAACCCGCACATCCCGGCAAGTCCCCACTTCAGCAGAGGAGTTCCTCCGTGCACGAGCACGTACAGCACAGCCCGGCCCGCCGAAACCGCCGCGGCCGGCCCGCGGTGGCGGCGGCCGTGGCCACCGTGGCCGCGGGTGTCCTGGCGGCCGGCGTGGTGGCACCGACCGCGGCGTTCGCCGGCGGCAGGCCGGACGGCGTCCAGCAGAGCCTCAACGCGCTGGTCAAGAACGACGGACTGCCCGCCGCCCTCGCCTCCGTGAAGGGCCGCGACGGGCGCACCCGCACCTACACCGCGGGCGTCGGCGACCTCTCCACCGGGGCCAAGCCCCCCGTCGACGGGCAGATACGCGCGGGCAGCAACACCAAGACCTTCACCGCCGTCGTCGTCCTCCAGCTCGTCGCCGAGGGGAAGGTCGGCCTCGACGCACCCGTCGAGACCTACCTGCCGGGCCTGCTGCGCGGCGACGGCATCGACGGACGCGCCATCACCGTCCGGCAGCTGCTCCAGCACACCAGCGGCCTGCCCGAGTACATGGAGGCCCCGGCCCTCGCGGACTACCTGACCGTCCAGTTCCGCTACTTCGAGCCGCGCGACCTCCTCGACGGCGCCCTCGCCCAGAAGGCCCTCTTCCCGGCGGGAACCGACTGGGCGTACAGCAACACCAACTACCTGGTCGCCGGGCTCCTCGTCCAGAAGGTCACCGGACGGCCCGTCGGCGAGGAGATCACCAAGCGCGTCATCGACCGCATCGGCCTGCGCCACACCTACTTCCCCACCACGGGCGACACGACCATCCACGAGGCGCACCCCAAGGGCTACTACCGGAGCTCGCCGGACGCGACCCCGGTCGAGTACACCGACATGGACTCCTCGATGGCCTGGGCGGCCGGGGCGCTCGTCTCCACCAACACCGACCTCAACACCTTCTTCACCGCGCTCCTCGGCGGCCGGCTCCTGCCCGCGGCACAGCTCGCCGAGATGCGCACCACCGTCCCCGCCGAACTCCTGGGCCCGGGTGTCCGCTACGGGCTGGGCCTGCAGAGCAGGCCGCTCTCCTGCGGCGGCCTGGCCTGGGGCCACGGCGGCACCGCCCCCGGCTACCGGTCCCGCGGCGGCGTCACCGACGACGGCCGCGCCGCCGGCATCGCCGTCACCACCGTCCCGTCCGAGGAGGGCGTGCGGCAGATGGCGGCCGCCCTGGACGCGGCCCTCTGCCGCTGACCCACCCCTCCGTTCCGTCCGGCTCCCGCGCGGGGGCCGGACACCGAACGGGGACCTCCGCTCGGCCCGCGGTAGCCGCGCCCGGACGATCAGGCCCGGACGGTCGGGCCCGGACGATCGGTCCCGGACGATCAGCCCACCGGGACGCCGGGGTTCACCAGGCCCCGGCCCCCGGTGACGGTGTTGTCCGCGGCGACGGTGACCTTGCAGGTGGCGGCGTAGTTCGTCACGTCGATCGCGTACCGGTCCGGGCCGGTGGCGCCGGTGAGGTCGGAGCGGTTGCCCCGGAAGACGGTGCCGCAGCCCCAGCCGGGCTGCAGGCTGTGGGTCTGGTAGCCGTCGTCGGTGGTGCGCCGGCCGGTGTTGTTCTCGATGACGTAGCCGTTGCCCTTGACGTCGACCCAGGAGTCGTCGGAGTTGCGCCCGGTGAGGCCGTCGCCGTCGAAGGAGTTGCCGGAGACCAGGCCTCCGACGGTGCCCTCCTTGAGGTCGACGTTCTCGGCGCCGATGTTCGGGCCGAAGGTGTTCCCGGTGATCTGCACGTAGTCGCTGTGGTCGGTGAGGGTGTTGGCGGTGCCGACGTAGACGCCCTCGCCCATGCCGTCCCGGTTGAGGCCGGTGTCGTGGATGCGCGAGTCGCGCAGCGTGCCGTGGGCGCTGGAGTTGCGGAAGTGCACGCCCTCCATGGTGGTGTGGTGGACCGTCACGTCGTCGATGACCACGTAGTTCGCGGCGTCGGCCATGATGCCCTTCTGCCCGCCCGTGACGGTCAGGCCCTGGACGGTCCAGTAGCTCGCGCCGTTGAGGTGGAGGCCGTAGCCGCCGCCGGAGGGGGCGGTCAGGACGGCTTTCGCCGAGCCGGTGAGGGTGATCCGGGCGGCGGCGGTCCCCGGGGTGGTGGCCTTGAAGTTGCCGGCGTAGGTGCCGTCGGCGAGCTGGATGGTCTGGCCGGGCACGGCGGCGGCGAGCGCGCTCTGGAGCTGCTTGGCGGTACTGACCCTGACCACGGCCGCCGGGGCGGCGGGGGCGGAGCCGGTGGCCACGGCCGCGGGGGCGGCGCAGCCGAGGGTGAGGACGGCGAGCGCGGCGAGGACTGCGAGGCGCCTGGGCACGGAGGGTGCTCCTTGGGGTCGGGGCCGGCCGGGGGCGGCCCGTGGTGGCAGGAACATGCCGCCGTCCAGAGTGGACTGGACCATTCCGAGGCGTCAAGAGCACCCCGTCCGCGTGATACTGGAGCCCTGGGAAGTCAGAGAGATCCGGGAAGGCCGGGAAGGCCCGGAAGCTGGAAGCTCGGACAGGGAGAGACGGCCATGGGCGGTACGGCCGGATTCGCCGTGGTGGTGTTCGGTGCGCTGGGCGGCGTGGTCGCCTACCTCGCCGGGGCGGTCGGCCTGCGTGACCTGCGTCGGCTGCGCCGGGTCGGCGTCCCGGTGCGGGCACTGGTGCGCGAGCGCGCGCTCGCGCCGGAGGAGCGCGCGCTGCCGCCGAGGCCGCTGCTCCAGTTCGAGACCGCGGACGGCCGGGTCGTCGAGGTCTTCTCCCCCGTCCCGTCCACCGCCCGCCACCCCCTGCCGGACGGCGGCTTCGTCCCCGTCCGGTACGACCCGGCGGATCCGCGGCAGGTGCTGGTGGACGGACGGGAGCGGGCCGGCCTGGAGTACGGGTTCCTCGCGCTCGGGCTGCTGGTGGTGCTCGGCTCGATCACCCTCGGCGCCACGGTGCTCTGAACGGTGCCCGGGGCCGCACGCAGGGCTGCGCGCGGCCCCGCCCCAGCGCCGGACCGGGCACCGGGCGGCCCCGCCCCAGCGCGGGACCGGGCACCGGGCGGCCCCGCCTCGGTTCAGACGGTCGCCGCGCTGGTCGCCGCCACGGTGGCCGCGGTGGTGACGGCGATCATGGTGAGCTGCACGGCCCGGATCGCCTCGCGGACGGACTCGGCCGCGCCGTCGCCGTCGGCGATCTGCGCGAAGCGCGGCTCGACCTGCCGGTGGGGCAGGTCGGGGAAGGCCAGCCGGTGCAGCCGCGCACCGTGCAGCAGCGCCACCAGGGCCGCCGTGCGCAGGTCCGGCTCGGCGCCGTCCAGCACGGCCGCGGCCAGCCGCCCGCGCAGTTCGCGCTCCACCGTGCCGTCCGCCTCCGGGTAGCGGCGGACCGGGAAGATGCCGAACGCGCGCCGCCGCTCCTCGACCACCAGACCGCGCTCGCACAGCCGCGCGACGGTGTCGGCGACCGCCGTGGTGCGGTCCGTGGTCAACCAGTCGGCCGCCTTGGCCCGGCCGGGGCGGCGCCCGGCGGCCCAGGCGTCGAGACGGGCCAGCCGTCCGTCCACCAGCGGATCGCCGGTCGGGGTGCGGTCGGTGACGGTGAGCTGCCCGTCCTCGACCGTGACCCGCCCGGCCAGCACCAACTCGGCCAGGATGCCGCCCGCGGCGGCCCAGGCGGCGGTGGGGGCGTCCTTCGCCACGCCGGACTCGTCGTCCAGCGAGAGCAGCATCAGCTCCTCGGCGAGGGTGACGTGCATCGGGTGTCCCTTCTTCTCCACGCGGTGAGTCGGTGACTCGGTCGCTCGGCGGCCCGGCGGGCCGGGCCCGCGGACGTCAGGCCCGCGGACGTCAGGCCCGCGGACCCTGGGCACGCAGGGCCTCGACCAGGCGCCGGGCCCGGGTGTCCTCCTCCAACAACGCCCGGACCAGCCGATCCGTGCCCTGGCCTGCGGCGTCGGCCAGGTAGGCCTCGACCGATCGCGGGTCGGCGGGCAGCGTCACCCCTCCGGCGTCGAGCGCGGCGCGCGCCCGGCCGTAGTCGAGGCCGAGCCCCATGAGCGCCTCGCCGACTCCGGCCTGCTGCGCCAACCCCGGCTCGCGGCGGACCACTTCGCCCACGGCCAGCAGGGCGAGCAGGACGTGCTCGGTGCCGGGCGTGCGGCGCCCGAGGCGCTCCGCCTGGGCGTCGGCCTCCCGTCGGATCCAGGCCGCCGGGCCGCCGGAGCCCGGCTGCCACAAGTGCTTCCAGCGCGGGGCCCGGGGCGCGCGGCGGGCCAGCAGCGCCTCCCGGGTGGGGCGCAGCAGCGGGTCGAGCCCGCCGTCGGGCGGCGCGGCGCCGTCGAGCCGGTCCAGGACGGCCCGGGGCGTGACGCCGGCCGCGCGCAGAAGCTCGACGGCACGGTTGCAGCCGTGCGGCCCGTCGGCGAGCAGGACGCGCAGCAGGTGCGAGGCGGTGCAGGCGGACGCGCCGTCCCGGCGGGCCTGCCCGGTCGCGGCGGTGAACGCGGCGGCAGCGGCCTCGCTCAGCGGCCGTCCGCCGCCGGTGGCGCCGAGCACCTCCCGGGCGGGCACGGCGGCCGGGCCCTCGTCCGCCGCCCAGCGCCCCCGGCGCTCCCGGGCCAGGGCGCGCAGGGTGTCCGCGCCCGCCCCGGCGGCCGCGAGGGCCTCCCCGGCCGGGCCCGCCTCCCCGGCCACCGCGATCAGCAGGTGCTCCGTCCCCAATCGCCCGTCGCCCGGCTCGCCGAGCGCATGCCAGTCCGGCTCCAGCACGGTCGTTTCCATCGGCCCCTCCACGACTTCGGCTTTGCCTGAACCATAGGCGCGCTTTGCTCTCCCTTGGGCATTTCCTGCACGTCGAGAACACGTCAGGAGGGGGCCGCCGCCGGCCGCACGGGCTACGGCCTCGCCGCCGGACGCCGCATCACCCAGAGCGTCGGCCCGCCCTCCGGCAGGCGGACCTCCTCCAGCACCTCGAAGCCGAAGTGCCCGTAGACCGCGAGGTTCGCCTCCTTGGAGGACTCCAGGTAGACCGGCAGCCCCGCCGCGTCGGCCTTGGCCAGCCCCGAGCGCAGCAGCGCGGCGCCGTGCCCCAGGCCCCGGGCGGCCGGGTCGGCGCCGATCACCGCGAGGTACCAGTGCGGCTCCTGCGGCACGTTGGCGGCGGCCGCCTCGACGGAGCGCCGGAACGGTTCGGCCCGGTCGCCGAGGATCTCCGCCAGCTCCCGGAGCATCTCCTCGTCCGGGACGGCCTTGTCCTGCGCCTGCGGCGGTATCCAGAACGCGGCGGCACCCGCCGTCCGCTCGCACACCCCGTACCGCCCGTACTGCCGGGCGAACAGCGTGGCGAAGTAACGGCCCAATCGCTCCCGCCGGGTGGCCTGGTCGGGAAAGAACCAGCACATCATCGGATCGTCCTCGAAGGCCAGAGCCAGGGATCGGCTGATGAACGGCGCGTCTTCGGGGGTCGCCGCCTGCGGAACATTGGTCATCTGCATACGGACATCGTGCGCGCCCTTATGTCCGTCCGGGCAGCGAGGGCCGGTGGATGCGCGTCCATGGAGGTCCGTCGGCACCCGTGCGACCGTACCGCCCGCCGCAACGGGCCGGGCCTCCTGACAGACCGTCGAGGCCGATCGGCCCGCTCGGTACCGCCGCCGAGGGGCCCGCCGGCAGGGAGCGCGACCCGACCGTCTGACCGCGCCCCGACTCCCCCGCCGGTGCGCGGGCCGGCCGTGGCGGGCCCGTTCCGGAGCCAGGTCCGCCGTCCGGACCGGCGGCGCTCCCCCTGCCCGGCTTCCCAGGTCAGCGGGCCGGTCGGGGCTCCCGGATCCCGACCGGAGCCCCGACCGGCGAGGCCCCTCCGGACGGGCCGGCCGTCCACGGGCAGCGCGGCCGACAGGACACTCCTCGACGCAGGGCGTCGCGGTGGCGCAGCCGGGGCAGCCGTCCCGTGCGGTACGGAAGGGCGGCCGGCAAAGCGGCCGGCGAGGCCGCCGCGGCCGACGGCTCGTCAAGCCCCACCTCCGGCCGGGAATCCGCCCGACCGCGCTCCCCGTGCCGGTGCCGGGCGAAGGCGTTGCGGCAGAGCCGGCCGACCAGGCCGACCAGGCGACCAGGCCGCGCAGCACCGGGCAGCGCCGGGCAGCGCCGGGCAGCCGGCGAACGGCAGCGGCCCGGCGTCCAGTCCACCGAGGGTGCCGAGCACCGGCGCCGGCACGCCGTCGGCGAGCAGGGCCACGGTGCCCGCGGTGGCGGCCGGCAGCCGCGACGACACGGGGTGGTCGCGGGTGCCGCCGGGGCGGGCCGAGCAGCTCCGCACCGCGGACTACCGCCGCGCCCCGAGGGCCTGCGGCGCGGACCCCAACGGCGGGCACAGGCGCGCACGGAGACGTGCGGACTCCAGGCGCCGCAGCTCGCCCAGCAGTTCGGGCACCGGAACGGTCAGCACCGGGCAGACCGCCCGCCGGACGCAGTAGCCGGGCACCGCGCGGCGCAGCCGGCGGCGCAGCGGGCCGCCCGCAGGGCCGAGGACCAGCAGGTCGTCCGGCCGGTCGGCGACGTGCAGCAGGGCGGGGCCGGCCTCGCCGCGGACCACCACCGGGCGCAGCGGCACGCCGGGGTCGACGCCGCCGAAGGCCGCGTCGAGGGCGTCCCGCAGCCGCTGTCCGGCGGCGTCCCGGACGGCGGCGAGCAGGGGCGGGCAGGGCGAGCGACGGTAGCCGTGCTCGCCGCCGGGGGGCTCCCAGGCGAGCACCGGCACCAGGACGGCGCCGCGGGCGCGGGCCTCGGCGAGGCCGCGGTGCAGGGCGGCCAGGCTCCCCGGCGACCCGCCGACCCCGACCACCACCCTGGGTGCCGTGCCGTCCTCGTGCCGCCCGCTGCCGTGCATGATCCGTCCTCGTGTGGTCGCGTCCCCGGTCGTGCTCCAGCCAACCGCCGCAGCGGCGCTGACCTGGCCTCCTTGACGGCTTCCTGACGGCGCGCGCGCTGTTCCGAACGCGCTCCTTACGCGGCCCGTCGGTCTCCCCGGCCGCCCGCGCTTCACCCGTTCGGCCCATTCAGCGGGCGAAGATCACCAGCGGGTGGGTGGATGGAGACGGCCCGCAGGGACCAGGCATGCCCGGCGGGCGGTTCGATGTCGAACGTTCCAGCTTTCTAGGGAGCACGGGCTTGTACTACAGCAGCGGCAACTACGAGGCGTTCGCCCGGCCGAGGAAGCCCGAGGGCGCCGAACGCAAGCGGGCCTGGTTCGTCGGGTCGGGGCTGGCCGCGCTGGCCGGGGCGGCCTTCCTGGTCCGGGACGGGCAGGTGCCCGGCGAGCGGATCACCGTCCTGGAGCGGCTGAAGCTGGCCGGCGGCGCGCTGGACGGGATCAAGGTGCCCGAGAAGGGCTTCGTGGTCCGCGGCGGGCGCGAGCTGGAGGACCACATGGAGTGCCTGTGGGACCTCTTCCGCTCGGTGCCCTCACTGGAGGTCGAGGGCGCGTCCGTCCTGGACGAGTTCTACTGGCTCAAGGGCGAGTGTACACCCCACCATCTCGTTCTGACCTGCGGAAACTAGCCGAGTAGTACGGCTACTCCAAGGTGTCTGACCCAGGTCTTGCGGTGACGATCAGGGAGTCTGTGGGCCCCGCCCCGCCTTTACACCTTGTTCCCGGCCTGCGGAACCCCATGAGGTGCTGGGTGCCAGCCCCGCGCCCCCATGCTTCCCGACGCGCCCCACGCCCCTGCCTGTTAGACGGAGAGCTGCGTCGTACAGCACCGGAAGCCGGTGTCGTCATCGAACATCGTCGTGTCGGCATCGTTGAAAGCAGCCGGCGTCGCCCGCGCAAAGGGACTGGTGAACGCGCCAGCCTTGAGTTCGCGACGTCCCGGGGCGGACTCGTCGGCGCACCACTCCCACGTGTTTCCGCACAAGTCGTAGACGCCGTACGGGCTGACACCACTGTGGTACCGGCTCACCGGTGTTGTCCGACCGATTCCGCTCTCTCGGCTGTTGCACTTCGCTGGCGTCTGCTGATCTCCCCAGGGATAGACGCCGCCACGAGGCCCACGGGCGGCCTTCTCCCACTGCTGGCTGGTCGGTAGAAGCTTGCCAGCCCACGCCGCGTACGCAGCGGCGTCGTGCCAAGTAACGAAGACAACAGGGTGATCGAACAACCCGTCCGGGCACTTTCCCTTGGGCCAGTGGCGCGGAGCCGGATGTCCCGTGGCAGAGACGAAGCGCGAGTAGTCCGAGTTTGTGACCGGGAAGACGTCGATGTAAAAGTCGGGCAGCCAGATCGGCGCTTTCTCGGGGCCAGCAAGGAACACCCCGGCTTCGACAAGGGCCATGCGTTTGCCGTCACCGGGGTGGGTGATCTGGTGTTGTCGCGGCAAGAGGTATTCAGCCTCTGCGGGTTGGTCGGAGAGCACAGTATCTGAGGTACCGATCAACCGAACGAAGCGTTCGTGGACTTCGGGGCCGGATGCGGCCAGCGACGTATCCAGAGCTGCCTGGTTGACCGGACGAGGCGTGATACCTGTTCCCCTTGCCTCCCACTTCGAGACCATGCGGTCGCTGATGCCGAGGTGAGCCGCGAACGCCTCGATGCTCATCCGCTTCGCCTTCCGAAGCGCCTTTACCTCAACACCGGTCCATACTTCTACGGTCGCCAACGCGGCCCCTCCACCCCACAACCCTTAACCCGTCGCTCCCGCGCGGGGAGTACCTAGAGTAGGTCCCCCGGCAGTTCCGTGTACTCCTTACGCAGTTGTTCGATTACGGGATGTGCGTCCGGATAGACGACGTTGTCCACCGCGCTGATTGCTCGCACGCCGATGCCGATGTTGGTGGCGAACGCGGCGTCGAACTCGGAGAGGTCGCGAAGCCGAATGGTTGCGGCAGACGACGGGTGGGTTTGCCGCAGCAGTTCCATGGTTGTGCCGACCAGGCACTCGGCATCCGGCCAGATGACCTGATCCCCCTTGACGAAGCCAACGTTCCAGGTGCCACCCTCGGAGATGACGGACTCGACGTCCGTGAAGAGCGCATCATCGAAGCCAGCCCGCTGCGCGTTGCGGCGGTGGCGGAGCGAGCCGAAGAGACCCACGCTCTTCACGGCCGGCATGTCTCGGGTGTAGACGAGGGACTGGACACGCATCGCGGGAAGGGGGAGCGGTCCGGCCGGCCGGGTGGTCACCAGGATGTGGGGGTGGGCGTCGTTTCCGACGTGTCCGAGGTCGAGGGCAGGGTCGAAGACCGTCACCCGGACGACGCAGGCCCCGGAGGACGGCGCAGCACGACGGGCGAACTCCCGGACGAGGTCGAGGTCGAGGTCAGAGTCGAAGACGGCTCGGCAGTCACGGGCCAGGCGCGCCAGGTGGAGGTGGAGGCCGCGCACGTGGCCGTCCTCCACACGGATTGAGGTGAAGTGCCCGTAGTTCGTCAGGGCAAGGGCCTGGAGCTGCTCCAGACCGATCGGGCTTCCGTTCAGTTCTGCCATGCCGCCAAGCATGGCACCGGTCCTGAGAGGGCAGGCTGGGTTCCCTCCGGTGAGGGCAGCGAAGTTCGGTGAAAGTTCAGAGCCGGGGCAGGGTCAGGACGTACCGGACCAGTTACCTCCAGCGCCAGCCTAGTCACACAACGTTGGCCTCCCGGTCGGACAGTTCACGATCTGCTGCCCTCTAACGCGGATGAGCGAGAACCGCACGGCGAGCCTTCACCCCTAGCAACTCCCGACCTGGGAGGACACTCCGTGTCACAAGCACGCCCCGGTTTCAGCCAGTTGGCACTGGCTGACACCCCGAACGCAGTAGCGTGGGCCCGGCGGCACACCGTTGATGTGCTCCGCTGTTGGCAGGTTCCGCCGGAAACCGTCCAGACGGCACGGCTCATTGTGTCTGAGCTGGTGACCAATGCCATCCGAGACTCACGCCCGGGTGAGGAGATCTCCCCGTACTCCCCACTGTCGCAGGTGCGAACCGTGACCCTGACCCTCTGGCTCGAACGCGGACGTCTGACGATCCTTGTCCACGACCATGACGACCGACCGCCTGTGGTCAAGTCGGTTGGGGAGGATGCGGAGAGCGGCCGGGGCGTCTTCCTGGTAGAGGCGCTGAGCGAACTGTGGGGCTACTACTACGATCCCGGTTCCGCTGGAAAGGTCGTCTGGTCGGAGCTGCTGACTGCTGCGCGGGACCCCAGGTTCGGGGACGACAGCGCCGGCGGCAAGGGCAGCGCCCGCGACAAGGATGCGACCGGGCGCTCCTATGAGGACACGCCGTTGGTGGTGGCCCGCGCCCTGATGGCCCTCCGCGAACTCTGATCCCGGACCGCCCACCCTTAGTGGGCCCCCAGCGAGTGGCCGGCGTCGACGCCCCCCGACGGTGGTCACTCCGAGCGCCCCCGCATCGCCAGTGCGACTCGAAACCCCCGCGATTCGCGCGAGGCGGCGGGGGCGCTCACCCTCCTAGTAACTCGGCATCATGAAAGGAGAGTTGAGGCCAGTTGGGCTTCCGCGAGGTGCAGACGCAGACCGAGTCGACTTCCGAAAGGTAGAAACGCTATGAAGGTGATGGACAACCGGTACTCACCGGGCATGCGCAAGTGGAACCTCCGCTTCGGAATCACGTCCCGCTGCAACATCCGTTGCCAGTACTGCCTGCCCGAGGGCAAGCAGGGCGTCATCGTCCAACCGTCGCTGGAGGAGGCCATCGAAGTCCTCCAGGCGGCGCACGACATCGGGTTCACGCGAGTCCACTACACGGGCGGCGAGCCGACCGTGCGCCGGGACTTCGTTGACCTACTCCGGGCCGGGAAGGAGATCGGCTTCAAGCAGCAGATCGTCACGACCAACGGCTACCGGCTGCACCACATCATCGAGGAGGCGATCGACGCCGGCCTCACCCGGGCAATCGTCAGCATCGACACCCTTGACGAGCAGCGGAACCTCTTCATAACCCGCCGCGGCTTCCACAGCGACACCCTCCGCAGCATCGAGCGCTCCGTCGAGCTGCTGCCCACGCTCACCAAGATCTCGTGCGTCACCATGCGTGACACCCTGCACGAGCTGCCGGCCTTCATCGACTACGCGCGCAGCCTCAACAACAGCGGTGGGGCTGGGCAGTTGGCGATCAAGCTGAACCAGTTCTTCCCCTCGAACCCGGCCCAGCTCGGTGCCGAGGGTGAAGCCTTCTGGAAGAACCAGTTCGTGGAGGAGTCGGCCATCCTCGAATCTCTCGCCAAGGCCGGGGAACTGCACCCGGTTCGCCGCGAGGGGATCGAGGGCGACAACCCCAGCTACAACTACTACGAGATCGGCGACACCGGGGTGAAGGTCGCGGTGCTGGCGATGTTCTCCTGGGACTACCCGTGCGGAGGATGCTGGAAGCTCCGCATCAGCCCCAACGGCATGACGACGATCTGCATCAGCCAGAAGAACCCGCCCGTCCTGTGGGGGATGAGCCTGGACGAGAAGCGGGAGACCTTCAAGCGCCTGACGGGCTACCGCGACAGCGAACAGTTCGACATCGACAACCCCGACCGCAAGCACTACCGGGACCAGCTCGGCGAACTGCGCTTCGACAAGGTAGTCGGCGAGCAGAAGAGCATCGCGCACTTCCGCACCATCCTCACCCGTGAACAGATGGAAGGCGGTAAGACGGCGTGATCACGGGACTGGAGCGCCTGTGCTTCGGCACCTCGACCTTCGTGGCCGGCCGCCTGTTCCCGCGCAAGGAGTCGGGCCCCGGCATGGCGGCACTGCGCACGGCGCTCCAGTCCGGCGTCCGGCTGATCCACTCGAACCCCAACCTCGATACTCAGTGGGCCATCGGTGAGGTGTTGGAGGAGATCGGGCCGGTCGACGGACTACGTCATCTTGTCAAGGCCGAGTGCCCGTTGCACGGTGACCTCGAAGCCCGCATCCGCTCCGCTATCGAGGTCTCCACAGGTCGGCTCGGCATCTCCAGGATCAACGCGCTGGTGCTCGAAGTCGACCTCAAGCGCACCGAACGTACGGACCAGCTTCACAGCCCACGAGTACTCGGGGGCTTCTACCGCAGCGGCGCACGCGTGGCCTTCGCGTCCGGCAGAGTCGATGCCGTGTACGCCTACTGCCACGGCCCCCAGGCGCTAACCGCCGCACTCAGGGTGGAGGCGATCAGCGCCGTCGCGGCGCAGTACCACCTCACCTCCCCGTGGGCCTACGCGCATCTTTCCCAGATTGAGAGGGCCGGCAAGGCATTCGTCGGAATGTCTCCGCTTAACCGCGGCGCGCTGGTGGACGCGCGCGCCAGCACCCCCCGGGCTCGGCTTCGGCCCTTGGCCTGGGCATTGAGTGACCCGCGTGTCGCTGCCCTCGCGGTGACCATGTCCACTCCCGAGCACGTCAACGAGGTGATCGACACTGTCCGTAACTCGGAACGATCAAGGTCCCGGAGTCCCTACACTGGCCGCACCGGAACCCCAAGGAGAGAACTCCCGTGATTGACATTGCCCTGTTGCGAACCGACCCCGACCTTGTGCGTCGTACCGCACGGGCGAAGGGCTCCGACGTCAACGTTGACCGCCTGATCGAGGTGGACTCCGAACTCCGCCAGGAGCAGACCAAGGCCGAGGAACTGCGTTCGCAGCAGAAGAAGCTCGGCAAGGGCGCCGACATCCAGGCGGCCCGCGACCTCAAGAGCCGCGTCCAGGCTGCCAACGACCGCGTCCGCGACCTCCAGGCCGAGCGCGACGACCTGTGGGTCCGCGTGCCGAACATCTTCCCCGACGACACCCCTTTGGGTGACGACGACGAAGGCAACGTCGAGTTGCGGAGCGTGGGAGCCCCGGAGCCGACCGACGAGGCCCGTGCCCACGAGGTGATTGGCGAGCGCCTGGGCATCTTCGACCTCAAGCGCGCCGCTGAGGTCTCCGGCTCCGGTTTCTACTACTGGAAGGGAGACGGCGCGCGCCTGGCCTGGGCGATGTTCTCTTACGTCCAGGATCTGCTGGTGCAGCGCGGCTTCTCCCCGATGATGACCCCGCTGATGGCGCGCGAGCGCACGTTCTTCGGGACCGGCTTCCTGCCGTTCTTCGAGGACCAGCTGTACCGGGTGCAGGGCACCGATCTCTCCCTGATCGGTACCACCGAGCAGACCCTGATCGGCTTCTACGGCGACACCATCCTCGACCCCGAGGAACTGCCGATCCAGGTGGCTGCCTTCTCCCCGTGCTTCCGCACCGAGGCCGGCGCGGCGGGCCGCACCAACCGGGGTGGGTTCCGCGCGCACCAGTTCCACAAGGTGGAGCAGATCGTCCTGTGCCACCCGGACCAGTCCGAGCACTGGCTCAACGAGTGCCAGCGCAACGTGGAGGAC
This sequence comes from Kitasatospora sp. NPDC018619, assembly GCF_044391605.1. Classification (NCBI taxonomy): domain Bacteria; kingdom Bacillati; phylum Actinomycetota; class Actinomycetes; order Kitasatosporales; family Streptomycetaceae; genus Kitasatospora; species Kitasatospora sp. NPDC018619. The sequence goes on along the minus strand of NZ_JBISAI010000014.1, from coordinate 122,429 downwards.
ATCCTCGACGGTCTCGAACTGCCCTACCGCGTCGTGCGCGTGTGCCTGGGCGACATGGGCGCACCCACGTACAAGAAGTACGACACTGAGGCGTGGTTCCCGTCGTTCGGGCTGTACCGCGAGACCCACTCCAACTCGAACCTGTGGGACTACCAGTCCCGCCGCTTCAAGATCCGGTTCAAGGACGGCGACGGCAAGACCGTGCTTCCGCACACGATCTCGTCCACCGGCATCACCGACCGTGCCGCACTGGCCATCCTGGAGAACCACGTCCAGGCTGACGGCACGATCTACATCCCCAAGGCGCTCCGGCCCTACATGGGCGGACAGGAATGGATCGGTAGGCGGGATTGACCCTGACGCTGGGGCTGAACTTCGGCACCCACGACGCGGCGGCGGCCATCGTTCACAACGGAACGGTGGCCGCCGCTGTCGAAGAGGAGCGCCTGAACCGGATCAAGAACACCAAGGTGTTCCCCGAGCGAGCGATCCAGGTCTGTCTGGACTTGGTGGGCGCCCGCGCTAACGACCTAGACCAGGTGGCCCTGTTCGTGGACCCCAAACTCCACCTACTCCTGGCCCCCTCCAACCTCCGCCACGGCACACCGGCCTCCATCGGATCGCTGTTCTCCGACCTCGACAAATACCGCAAACGCCGACGGTTACCGGCCGCCATTCGTAGCAGCGGTCTCTTACCGAAGAACCTGCCGCTCATACCTGTGCCCCATCATCGAGCGCACGCGGCCAGTGCGTATCACGTCTCCCCGTTCGTTAACGCGCTTGTCGTGACGCTCGACGGTCGGGGCGAGTACGAGACCGCCGTCGTGTTCGACGGTGCCGACGGGAAACTGCTCAGGCGTCACCACATCACCTACCCACACTCGTTCGGTTACCTGTATAGCGCACTCACCCGCTACCTCGGCTTCCGCCCGCAGCACGACGAGTACAAGGTCATGGGTCTGGCGGCCTACGGCAGCCCCACCTACACCGAACGACTCGCCAGGCTGGCACATTTCGACGCCGACGCCGGCCGCTTATGTTTGGACCTCCGGTACTTCGACCACCACCGCAGACCAAGCCGCAACCGCACCCTCTACAGTCCGGCCCTGGTGGAACTTCTCGGCCCACCTCGCAGTCCCGGTGACGAGATCACCGACCGGCACCGCGATATTGCCCATGCCCTCCAGTATCTCCATGAGCGCCTGGTCGGCGCCTACATTGCCCACGCCCAACAGCTGGTGCCACGCAGAACGCTCTGCCTTGCCGGAGGCGTCGCGCTGAACTGCGTCGCCAACGCTGCGATCATCAACTCCGGACACTTCGACCAGGTGTTCATTCAGCCAGCGGCCGGCGACGCCGGGACCTCTATCGGAGCCGCGCTGATTGCGGGAGCTGCCAAGGAACGGCTGCCGCTTCACAACGCCTTTCTCGGTCCCGCGTTCGAGAGCAACGTCATCGAGAAGGCCCTCAGAGACCTTCCAGAGAGCCACTACGAGGTACGGCATACCCCTGACCCCCATCGGGAGGCGGCGAGGCTGCTGCACGCCGAGCACGTGATCGGTTGGTTCCAGGGCCGTATGGAATTCGGGCCGCGCGCTCTCGGGGCCCGCAGCATCCTTGCTTCACCCCGTGCGGCCGAGACAGCTGCACGGATCAACGCCATGATCAAGCGGCGCGAGGCGTTCCGCCCCTTCGCACCAGTAGTTCTGGCCGAGCACGCCGACGAGTACTTCGACCTCTCCGTAGCCGGGACGCTGGTCTACCCGTACATGCTTGCCACAGCGCCCGTGCGGCTGCACCGACGCAACGAGGTTCCGGCGATCGTCCACACCGACGGCTCTGCCCGAGTACAGACGGTCGGTCGCATCACCAACCCGGGCCTCTGGCAGGTCATCCGGAATTACCACAGGCTGTCCGGATTACCGGTTCTGCTCAACACTTCGTTCAACGGAGCAGAGGAGCCGATCGTTTGTACCCCTGGTGACGCAGTGAAGACCTTTGTCAACTGCGGGCTGGATGCTCTAGTGATCGGGAACTTCGTCGTCTCCCGCAGGAAGTAGTCTCGAACCGCCGCAGGAGGGCGTGGGGCCTGGTGCCACCCGGTACTGCTCTTCGTCCTCCGGCGGTGGGAGCGGGACGGCGATGGACAGCTCGATGCCGGCCACGGCCCGGATCTGGTAGCCGTAGCCGGGCGGGAGGGTGCCCGGCGGGGTGCCCTCGGTGGTTTTCGGTATCCACACGCGTCCGCGGAGTTCGACGGTGCCGATCTGTTCGCCCAGGCCCCGGACGACCCGGAAGTGGCCCTTTCGTCCCTCGTAGGTGAGGTCGAAGACTCGGTCGTCCCATTGGCCGTCGGGCAGCAGGTTGGCGGGGTGGGGTTGCAGCGGTGTTTCCTTCCGTTCGGGCGGGTGGTGGGGGTGGGGCCTGGTGTCAGCGGTGCAGGTGTCCGCTACCCATCGGTCGTGCCCAGATCGCTCCGTTGGGATCCGCCCAGATGTGGAGTCGTTGTTGTTGGGTGGCGTGGGCTGCCATGCTGCCGAGCGCCCCGCCGACTGCCCACCCGGCACCGCCACCGCCGGTGGTACTCAGGGCCATGACGACCTGCCCCGGTGTGCGTGCGACGACTGTCCAGCCGTGCGCGGCCTGTGTCTGGAGCACCGAGTCGAGGGCGGCTTCGATCTCGGCCGGGGTGACTGGCCGGCCCGGGGCGGGGATGACGGGGGTTGGTTCGGCGTTCGCTCCCCACTGGGCTTTCTGGGGCTTGCGCTTGAACATCGGTGGTCCTTCGTGGGCGGGGCGGAGCTGGTTTCAGCGATCGTGCTGCGGCTCTGGTCGGCGACCGCAGCCTTACAGCTTGCTGGACTTCTGCGCGAGCCGCATCGGGTCGGAGGTCCTGATGCGGGGACGCTGGTCGCAGCGGTCGATGGCAGAGGCTGACGGTGGCAGTGGGGGTGGGGCCTGGTGTCCGCTCGCCGATCTCGACGCCGTCGGCGAGCAGCTGCTTCACGGCGGCCTCGGCCTGGTGCCGGTAGCGGTGGCGGGAGTGGAAGTGGTCGTTCTCCCGGATCTCGTACATCTCCTGCGCGAAGTCGCGGTCGTTGAGGACCACGTCGAAGCGGCGGTCGTGGCCCGAGCCGGTGACGTTCCAGCGGCCGGCGGCCACCGCGGACCACGTCAGGTCGATGTCCGCGTCGGTGCGGGCTCGCTCGGCACGCTGGCGCTCGGCGTGCTCGTCGGCTCGGCGCTGGCGGGCGGCGGCCAGCTCGGCCTGGTGCTGCTGCTCGGCCTTCTCGCGCAGCCGCAGGTACTCGGCGCGGGACTGGGCGGCCCGGCGTTCCAGCTCCGCGAGGCGCTGGCGGGCGGCTTCGCGGCGGCGGGCGGCTTCCTGGCCGCCGGGCAGCGGGGGTAGGGCCTGGGGTTCGCGGCGGGCGGGGCAGGGCTCGGCGAGGTCGGCGCGGTGGTGGCGCCAGGCGGTGAGCATGGCGTGCCCGTCGGCGGTGGCCACCACGTCGCCGTGCTCGTCCTGGCGGAGGAATCCGGCGGCGATGACCAGCTCGACCACGCGGCGGCGCACGCGGCGGCCCTTGGCGCCCCAGCGGGCTCCGGCGGGGATGAGGCGGTAGCCGGTGCCGTCCCACCAGACGCCGCCGTCGGGGTCTTCGCGGGTGGCCGCCGCGACGAGGGCGTAGACGGCGGTGGTCCAGCCGGACTTCTCGCGGGTCTCGGCGTGGCGTGCGGAGGCGAGGAAGCGGCGGAAGTCGGCTTCGTGGTCGTCGGCGTGGAGGCGGGCGGCGTGGTGGGCGTCGTCGCGGTGGGCGTGGTCGTCGCCGATCTGGGCGGGGCGGCCGGTGTAGCGGTCGCCGCACGCCAGGCACCACACCTTCCCGCCTTCGCCCCGGTAGCCGCCGGGGCCGACGCCGACGGGGCAGGTGTCGCGCAGGCCCCACTCCAGGGCGGTGCCGCCGCCGGGTATCCAGGGGGCGCGGGTGGGGGTGGGCACTGGGGTCTCCTGGGGGGTGGGGCCTGCGGTCACGCAGGGTGGTGGAGGGGTGGCACAGCGTAAGGGTCTATGTCGTTATGTCATTTTTTATGACATTTCTCAAAAACATATAGACATAGGCTCTGAGGGTGGGGCTCAACCAGAACCGGGGTCCGGCACACGGCATTTCGACACCGGCCCACCCCCAAGGGCGGGGGGTGGGGCCTGGTGTCGGTCGGGTTCGGTCAGTCGGTTCCGAGGGCTTCGAGCCACTGACCGGCGTCCATGCCGTCGATGGTGGGGTGGCCGTCGCGGAAGCGGATGTCCCGGGGTTCGAGGGTGATGTCGAGCATCCGGCCGAGGTGCAGGCACTCACGGACGACGAGCCCCCGGTAGGCGGCCTCTGCTCGGGCCTGGGCCTCGTCTCCGAAGTACTGGCGGGGCCGATCCCCGGTGAGCATTCGGCCGGCGGCTCCGTACGGCTGACGTTCGACGGTCCAGGTGCCCTTGGCGTCGGGGGCGACGGTGAAGCGGACGGCCATCGGCGGCTGGTCGGGCCGGGGCTGCGGGTAGGTGAGGGTGTAGCGGGTGGCGGGAGCGGTGGCGGTGGGCACTGGTGTCTCCGGGGTGGGGGTGGGGCCTGGTGTCAGCGGGGGCTCAGCCGTGCTCGGTGGCGAGGTGTCGGCGGCGGGTCTCGTCGGTGTAGCCCTTGGCGGTGTTGAGGGTGGTCCACCCGCACGTGCACACGGCGGTGGAGTAGGCCCGGCCGGGGCAGCCTTCGGTCAGGGGCTTGCCCGAGCTGGTGTGCTTGTGGGAGGGCGGGCACACGGTGCCGTCGGCGTGGTGGTCGGTGCGGGGCGCCTTGAACCGGGCCGCGGGGGTGTTCTGCTTCGGCCGGCGGCCCCGGGGCGGGGCCTGGTGCTCCGCGCGGGCGTGGCGCTCGGCGATCTGCTTCCAGGACGCCCATTCGCCGGCCTGGGCGTCCCACTCGGCTTCGGTGAGGGCGTCGCCGACGACCACGGGCTCGGTGTGGTCGTACCAGGTCTCCCAGTCGCCGGTGACGATGCGTTCGGCTTCGGCCTGGGCGGCTTCGGGGGTGGGGGCGAGGACGGGGACGAGGTGCACGGTGATCAGATCGACGGGGACGATGTACTGCGGCATACGCTGTTCCTTCGGCTGCTCGGGGGTGGGGCCTGGGGTCTGGCCGGGCCTCGGCGCGGTCCGGACGGGTGGTCCGGGCCGCACCGGGGCGGGTCAGGCCGCCAGTTCGGTGCTGTTGACGAGCAGGCCGGGCAGGCAGTCTTGGAGGAGGGCGGGGATCATCTCGGTGTGGCGGTCGCGCATCCACGGGAAGCCGGGGGCGGTGACGATGGCGAACGGTTCTCCGCCGTCGGCGGGGACGACGACGCGGAAGCGGGCGCGGGGCTTGGCAACGGCCGGGCAGGCGAGGCCGAGTTCGCCGGGGTGGGTGTCGCTGGCGACGCCGTAGCGCACGGTGCCGTCGGGCTCGGTCCAGCGCTGCCAGCCCTTGCCCTTCGTGCGGGTCTTGCTGGGCTTGGTGGCAGGTCGGGGGCCGGGGCCGATCTTCACAGGCTTGCCGGGGCTGCTGACCTTGGGCAGGTCGAGGGCGAGTTGCACGGCCTTCGTGTGCGCGGCCTGTGCGCCGCGACCGGACGGGGTGGTGACGGTGACGGTGCGGTGCTTCGTCGTGAACTTCCCCTTCTCCTCGTGCTGGTAGGGCAGGCGGAGCGTGGTGGTCAGGTCGGTGCTGGTGTTCATGGTGGCGCTGTTCCTTCGGGGCGGGGGTGGGGCCTGGGCCCGGCCGGCATCGGGGGCGTCCGACGCCGGCCGGGGGTGGGGCCTGGCGTCAGTGGCCCTCGTAGGAGATCCACCAGTCGCTGTATCCGGTCTCGTAGGCGAACCACTCGCCGTCGTCGCCGCTCAGCCCGGCGGCTTCGGCCCAGGCCCGGTATCCGGCGCGGCTGAGCCGCCAGCCGCGCATCCTGCTCGCGTCCAGGGCGCCCTGGCCGTACGCGGTGCTGTCCGCCGTCCACTCGGGCAGGTCGTCCGGGTCGCTGGCCCAGGCGGCTTGGATGACGGGCAGCCATACGACGCGGACGGTTCGGCCGGGCCTGGGCCACTCGACGGTGACGGCTCCGCCGGGGCCCGGGGTGAGGGTCGCGCCGTGGTGGACGGCGTGGCGGGCGAGGCGCTGGGCCAGCACGTCGACGCTGGTGCTCGGCGAGTCGTTCTCGGTGGCGTACGCCTTCGCGCCGTTCACGGCGGCGTGGTCGCCGAGCTGGTCAACATGGGCGTCGTAGGTGTCTCGGGTGTTCATCGGTGGTGCTTCGCTTTCTGGGGTGGTGCGGGGGTGGGGCCTGGTGTCAGCGGCCGGTCACAGCGGGATGCTTCCGACGCGACGGCCGATGGGGTGGGCCCTGGTGTACTCGGCGCGGGCGGCCTGTCCGGCGCGGGTGACGCGCCAGTACCCGGCCACGACCCCGGGGGTGAGGTATCCCGCGTCGGCGAGCCGCTGTGCCGCCGCGCCGTCGGGGTCGGCGACGTCGGCCCCGATGCGGTCGGCGAAGGCCCAGTGGGACAGGAGCGCGAAGTCCTGGGCGCTGATCACCGGCCGCTCTCCGTCTCGCGGATGATCGCTTCGAGTTCGGCGGTGAGGTCCAGCAGCAGGTCCCGGCTGTCGAAGGCGCGATCGGTGTCCGCCTCGTCGTAGTCACCCATGTACCGGTCGTCGGTGGGCTGGTCGCCACAGTGCGGGTCGTACCCGGGGATGCGCTCGTAGAAGAGGGCTTCCCACTCGGCTTCGCTGCGGTGGATGCGGTCAACGAGGGCTTGCAGGCGGGCGGTGGTCATGGCGCTGTTCCTTCGTGGTCGGGGGGGGGTGGGGCCTGGTGTCTGAGCGGCCACGGCGGGGGCCGGAGGGTTCCGGCCGCCACCGAAGCGGCTCAGCCCTCCATGCCGCTGAGCGCGTCGTCCCACGGCTCCATGGCGTCGGTGATCAGCCGGTACAGGTGGTCCCCGGGGGCTTGGCGGCAGTCCTTGCAGATGACGGTGGCCGACTCGATGCCGACCCCGTAGATGTCGAGGGCGGGGGTTCCGTCGGGGCGGCGGCGGATGTTGAACCACAGGGGGGCGGTTGCTTCGAGCGTTCCGCCGCAGTCCTCACAGGGGAACTCGTCGTCGGCGGTGACGTCCGGGTCGGGCAGGTCGGCGACGATGGCGGCGAAGGTCTGGGCGACGGCGGCGGGCTTGATCAGGCTGACGGGCATGGCTGTGCCTCCGGGGGGTGTGAGGGGGTGGGGTCTGGTGTCTGTGCACCCTTGGCGGGGGCCCGGCGGGGGCGCTGGGCCCTCACCAGGGGCGCACAGCTCAGATGGACCGGAAGACGTGCCCGCTGCTGGTGTGGAAGTAGTCGCACTGCCACGCGATCATGTCCAGGGAGGGTCGCCAGCCCCGGCAACTCTCCATCACGGCGCGGTACTCGTCGTCCATCTCCATCAGCCGGTCATGGGCGAAGTCCTCCAAGTCGTCCCACTCGCCTTCGTAGGCGTCTTCGAAGGTGGCGACGGCGTACTCGGCGCTGCCGACGTGCGCGGCGTAGGCGGTGAGGGCTTCCAGCTCTGCGACGATTCCGGCGTCTTCGGCAAGGGCGGTCAGGTAGTCGGCGGTGCGGCTCATGGCGGGGGGTCTTCCTCGGGGTCGGTGCGGGGGTGCGGGTGGGGCCTGGTGTCAGACGGTGTCGGGGGCGTCGAACAGCTCGTCCAGCAGGAGGTCAAGGCCGGTGCCGAACTCCGGGTCGCGGCGCATGTCGCGGAAGGCGTCGAACAGGGCGGCCACCTGGTCGGGGTGGTCCATGCCGAGCATGGCGAGGCGGGGCCAGTAGCCGGACAGGCGGATCATGTCGGCGCGGGTCATGGTGGTGCTTTCCGTTCTGTGGTGCGGGAGTTGGCGGGGGTGGGGCCTGGTGTCAGGCGGCGCGGCCGTACACGGCGCGGTAGCCCTGCTTGGAGCCCCGGACGATGGCGCGGACGTCTTCGCGGTACGCGGCTCCCTGGCGGGTGGCGTAGCCGTCGAGGTAGGGCGTCAGGACGGCGGTCAGGGGCTTGCCGGTGGTCCAGCCGGACCCGCCGGTCAGGGTCGGGTGGGTCCAGTGCACAGGCGGGCGCGACTCCTCCAACGCGCAGTCACGGCACAGGGGTTCGCCGGTCCGGGCGTCCGCCACGGTCAGCCACTCCGAGCAGTCCGAGCACTCGACGTACCCCATGCTGGACAGGACGTCCTCCACCATGGACATGGTGATCTCTCCGAGGGACGGGCACGGCAGCTCGCGCAGCACGTCTTCACCGTCCACGCCGTCCGGCAGGGTGAGGGGTGATCCCTCGATCTCCTCGACCATCGCGGCCCACTCGCGCTCGCCGTGGTCCGCCTCGTCAAGGAACGGGTAGGCGGCCAGGCTGTCAGCGATCCGGCGCGCCGCGTCGGCGGCCAGGAACGAGTCAGCGTCGTAGATGATCCCTTCGCCGCACGTGTCCCACAGCGCCCCGCACTCCCCGGCGGCGTCGCCCATGATCCGGCATGCGGCCTGCCAGTTGGACTGTGCGCGGATGGCGTCCGACTCGTGCTGGTGCCAGCCTTCGCCGTCCTCCAACAGGGCTCCAGTGCCGTCCAGCACCATGCCTATCCGGGCCCAGCCGTGGGCGTCCGCCTCCGCCTCCATGCGGGTCACGAAGTCGTACCGGTGGCAGTGCTGGCCGGTGGCGGAGAGGAGTTCGTCAGTCAGGGTCGCGCTCATGATCGTTCCTTGCGGTGGTGCGGTTCGGGGTGGGGCGGTGGGTTAGCGGGAGAGCCAGTCGCAGGCGTACGCGCTGCCCTGCTCGCAGGCGTCGGCCATGCCTTCGGTCCACCCGTCGTTGAACGCTTCGACCCGGACTGCTTCGGGCGCGGCCGGGGCGGCGGTCGTGTGGCCAACCAGCCACCCGCCGACGGCGGTTGAGAGGGACAGGGCAAGGGCGGCGAGGATGCGGCGGGGGTTCATCGCGGGTGCTCCGAGGGGTTGAGTCGGGGTGGTCAGCGGGCGGCGCGGTCGCGGTCGTAGGCGTTCACCGGCACGGCGGCGGGCGCGACGGTCACCGGCTCCGCCGCAGCGGCCACAGAGGGGCCCTGCACGGCCCGCTTGACCAGACCGGGCACCTTGCCCGCCCCGTGGGCCACAAGGACCGTCAGCAGGGCGGCAGCGATCCCGCCGCCCCAGTTGTGGGTCTGCCACGGGTTACCCGCCAGCAGCATGACCAGACCGAGGGTGGCGGGGACAAGGTTGTTTTTACGCACGGTGACTCATTTCGGGGGACCGAGGGGCGCGGCTATTGCGCGCCGCCATTCGGAGGATTTCCAGTAGATCGCTCAGGCGGTGAATTCGTCCGTGGCAGCGGCATTTCGTCTTCGCTGCGCTTCGTCCGTCGGCCGAGCAATTCCAATGAAGCAAATGCGCAGGTCAGAACGCAAGTTGAGGCGACGTGATCTGCGCCTCATGAATTCCCGGCAATACCCGGGGGATGACTCCCGCGCGCGTTCCTTTATTGCCCGGGGCGTCATAGCAGTCCGAATTCGATACGAATATCAGCCGACCCCTTTTACTGACGGGAAAACGCATTGTGACCAGCGGAAATGAACTTCCTGCCACGTACTAACTGCGGAGAGTGAGGCCGCGGGCGTCGGCTGGTGTGTTAACCGGGGCCGCTTAATACTTGTGGAGGCGGCTTCGCGCGCGTGCGCGCATGTTGCAGCGGCACCCCGGCCAGCCTCCCCTCGCAGCCCCGCCAGGGCAACGCTCCCCGACCGGTCCTCTCTCCCCGGCCGTGGTCGAGCACCTGGCGGGGCCCTGCGCTTCAAGGAGGCTGCTGTGTCCGCGACTTCGCGCCGCACGACCCCGCTTCCCCCGCACTGGGCCCGCCTTCGCCGCTCGGTGATGAACCGCGACGCCTGGCGCTGCCAGCACGTCCGCTACGACACCGGCGAACCGTGCGGCGAGCCCGCCCGCCACTGCGACCACATCGTCCCCGCCTCCGAAGGCGGCTCCGACGACCCCGCCAACCTTCGCGCGCTGTGCGACTGGCACGTCCTGCGCAAGGACGCCGCCGACGCCGGCCGGGCCCGCCGACGGGCCGCCGCGATGCGCTGGCAGCCCATCCGAACCCGCCGACCGCACCCCGGGGAGGTCCGTTGAACGTCGACCCGACGCTGAAGGACCCGCAGGCCGTCCGCGCCGCCCTGGTCGAGCTGTACGAGACCGAACTCGACCTTGAACCGGGCGACTTGGCCGCGATCGACATCGCCGCGGCCATGCTCGCGCGCGCCGCCTCGCTTGACGCGATCGTGCGCCGCGAGGGCCAGATGATCGAGGGCGGCAACCGCAAGGGAATGATGGTCCTCCACCCGGGCGTCACCCAGGCCCAGCAGAACCGCGCCCAGGCCGGCGCCCTGCTGGCCAAGATCCGCGGTGAGGGCGAAGGCCCCAAGCGCGGCCACAACGCCCGCGACGCCGTAGGCGCCCGCTGGGGCAACCGAGTCTGAGAAGGGGGTCTCCGTGGCACGCCGCAAGACACGGGCCGCCGGCCCCTCGGACGAGGCCCTGCGCATCGCCCGGACGATCGCCTACTACCAGGTCTGCCTGGACTCCACGGTGCCGCACGAGACGGCCAGGGAGCTGTGGGCCCACGACATGACCACGCCCTTCGAAGCGGGTGACCACGTCTCCGCCGCGATGGCCCGCGACCTGGAAGAACGCGCCCGCCGGGAGGCAGCCCAGCCGTAGGCCGGCGGGCCACTTCGCAAGCTCCGCACGCGCGGAGAGCGGCTTGACCTCGTCCATTTGGACGAGGTCCGTGCGTGGGCGTGTGGAGAGCAGACCAACTGATCTGCGACCAGCGGTGCTGGCGACTCTCGACACTTCAACGCACGTCTTCCGCGAGGGGGTGACCCATGAACCACCCCCTCACCTACGAGCCCGTCTGCACGATCCCGGACACCGTCCCGCATCCGCACCGCACGCTCGCGGGCGAGCTGCTGCGCTGGTCCGCCCGCGCGTTCCGGCCGGACTGGAAGTACACCCCGGAGCAGGTCAGAATCCTCGCCCGCTGGTATGAGCTGCGCGACGGCGCGGTTCCGGAGGACCCGAACGACCCCGAGACCTGGGGCCGGGCCTTCCGCCATGAGTCCGGCACCCTGCGCCGCCTGAAGGGCTGGGGCAAGGACCCGATGATGGCGAGCGTGGCGGCGATGGAGTTCGTCGGCCCGTGCCGCCTGGTCGGCTTCCGCGCCGACGGCTCGCCGATCGGCGGACCGCCGCAAGAGGCGTGGGTGCAGATCTTCGCCACGGCGGCCGGCCAGAACGTCAACACCATGTCGGCCTTGAGCACCGTCTTCTCCCAGGCCGCCATCGACCGGTACGCGATCAAGCTGGGCCAGGAGGTCTGCTACGCCTCGCAGGCCGACACCGACGGCCGGCAGTGCCGTCTGGAGGCGAAGGCGTCGTCGTTCCGCGCCGCCGAGGGCGGGCGCCCCTCGTTCGCGCTGCTGAACGAGACCTGGCACTGGGTGGAGGGCAACCACGGCCCCCGCCTGGCGGCCACGATCCGCCCGAACGCCACGAAGGTGGGCGGGCGGACGATGGAGATCACCAACGCCCCGGTGATCGGCGAGGAGTCCGTCGCCGAGGGCACCTGGTACGCCTTCGAGAAGCAGCGCGACGGCGTCAACCGCGACGCGGGCATCTACTACGACTCGGTGGAGGCCCCGCCCGGGGTCGACCTCGCCGACGAGCAGCAGCTGCGCGCCGCGATCCTGTGCGCCCGGGGGGATTCGGTGTGGATCAACCCGGACCGGGTGATGAAGGACATCTGGTCGGCGTCGACCACCGAGGACGAGTCGCGCCGCAAGTACCTGAACCAGCTTTCCAGTCACGATGACGCGCTGGTGGACCGCGACACCTGGGACCTGGCCACCGTCGAGCCCGAGGACGGCATCAAGCCCGGCGAGCGGATCGTGCTGGCCTTCGACGGCGGCAAGACCGACGACTCGACAGCCCTGCTGGCCATGCGAGTTCGGGACAAGCTCGTCCAGAAGCTCGCGCTGTGGGAGAAGCCCGACGGCCCGGCCGGCAAGAACTGGGAAGTCGACGGCCAGGAGGTCAACGACATGGTCGGCCACGTCTTTCAGAAGTACACCGTTACCGCGTTCTTCGCCGACGTCGCGGGGTGGGAGTCCTACGTCGCCGACTGGTCGGAGAAGTACGGCAAGCACCTGCTGATCAAGGCGTCCGGGAAGTCGACCTGCGGGTTCGACATGCGAGCGAACCAACGCGAGATCACCACCGAGCACATGGCGATGGTCGGCGCGATCGAGACGGCGGCCCTGCCGCACGTGCGCGACTACTCGCTGACCCGCCACACCCTGAACGCCCGCAAGCGGCCGAACCAGTACGGCATTTCGTTCGGCAAGGAGTCCCGCGAGTCGAAGCTGAAAGTCGACCTCTACGCCACGATGTTGATCGCCTGGATCGCCCTGCGCCGCCTCGCCGAGAGCGGCAAGCTCAAGCCGCAGAAGCGGCCCGGAACGCTACAGACCAGAGGAGGGTTCTGATGTCCTCCCTGCCCGTCGTTCTCCAGCGTGCCCGCCACGCGAAGGGCCTGATCGACCGCGACTTCGACCGGCTGAACCTGGTCGACCGCTACGCCCGGGGCCTGCACCGCGCGCCGTGGATGCCGGCCAAGGCGAACGCCGAGTTCAAGGACCTGGTGAAGCGCTCGATCGTGAACGTGAGCGGCCTGGCGGTGGAGGCCCCGCTGAACGCCTTGCGGGTGCAGGGCTTCCGCAAGCCGGGCTCGGGCGAGAACGCGTACGAGTGGCGGTACTGGCAGAACAACCGGCTGGACGAGCGGCAGAACGCCGTCCACCGCGCCGCGCTCACCTCCGGGGCGGCGTACGTCGTCGTCTCGCCGGACCCGCGTAAGGGCCGTCGCGAGCCGCTGATCCGCGCCTACGACGCGATCAGCACCGTGGCCGTCTACACCGATCCGGCGTGGGACGAGCATCCGGTGTACGCGCTGCACGTGCCCGAGCAGCAGCCGGACGAGCACCGCACGCTCGCCTGGCTGTGGGACGACGTCGCGAAGTACACCGTGGACCTGGACGCCGAGCCGGACGCCGCCGTGCTCGCCACTGAGCCGCACGGCATGGGCGTGTGCCCGGTGGTGCGGTTCGCGCCGGCCGTCGACCTGCGGGGCCGCACCCGGGGCCTGGTCGAGCCGCTGATCGTCTCGCAGGACCGCCTCAACCAGCAGACCCTGTCGCTGCTGCTCAACGAGCACTGGGGCGCCCACGCGATCCGCTTCGGCACCGGCCTGGCCCCGTCGGAGCGGCTGGACCCGGAGACCGGTGATCCGCTGCGCGACCCGGAGACCGGCGAGCCCGTCTACGACGTCCCGAGCCTGGACCCGTCGACCCTGCTGATGGCGCCCAACTCCGATGCGAAGTTCGGGCAGCTCCCGGCGATGCCGACCGGCGATCTGCTGGCCTCCCGCCGCCAGACGATCGAGGAGATCATGGGTCTGGCGGACGTGCCGCCGCACTACCTGGCCGGGTCGAACCTGGTGAACCTGTCGGCCGACGCGTTGGCGGCGGCGGAGACGTCGTTCAAGCGGTTCCTGTCCACCCTCCAGGACTCGCTGGGCGAGTCGTGGGAGAGCGTGTTCCGGCTGTGCGCGCGTGCGGCCGGCCGGGGCGAGATCGCCCAGGACGAGAGCCAGGTCGAGTGGGCCGAGAAGGCAACGCGCTCGCTCGCGCAGGCCGCCGACGCCATGGTCAAGCTCATGCAGCAGGGCGTCCCGCTCGCCGTCGCGCTGCGCAAGGTCCCCGGCTTCTCCCAGGCCGACATCGATGAAGCGGTGAAGGCCGCCGAGGAAGCCGCCCGCAAGGCGGAGGCGGCCGAAGCCGAGGCCCTGAAGCAGCAGAAGGAGGCGGCCGGTGGCGTGGACTCCAAGGTCCGCCGAGATCCTGAGGGCGGTGGCCGCGTACCAGCTCGCTCAGGAAGCGCTGGCCGCTGACTTCGCAGCCCGCTGGGCTCAGGTGCTGGCCACTGTCGAAGCACGCGAGGTCGCCGGTTCGCTGAGCGAGCTGGAAGCCGAGTTCGCGGCGGCGATCCGCGAATCCGCGGCGGCCTCCTACCGCCTGTCCATCGCCTTCTACCGGCTGGTGCGGGCGCTGGAGACCGGCCGCGTGGTCGGAGGCCTCGGCTACCGCCCGGGTGCCTCGCTCGGCTCCCTGTGGCAGGACTTCAACAAGGCGACGGGCAAGCGGACCGGCTCCGGACCGTCGACGCCTCTGCCCGTGGACATCCGCAACCCGTTCCCCGCCGCCGACCTCAATCGCGAGGCCGACCGGGCGGCGGAGGCGTTCCGCCACCAGGTCGCCGACCGCGTCGCCCGGCACGAGCGCGAGCGCGCCGGCCGGGGCTCGGCCGCGCTGGACGACGCCGAACTCATCGCCTGGGAGAAGGAGTTCCTGGAGTCGCTGCGCACCGGCAGCACGGGGGCGGGCGGCATGCTCGTCCAGGACGGCGGCCGGGACGCGATCCACGCCGCGTTGCAGGACGACCCGGGGGCGATCGGCTACTACCGCAAGACCGACAGCTCGCCGTGCTACTTCTGCGCGCTCATGGCCTCCCGGGGCGCGGTCTACAAGTCGAAGCGCACGGCCGCGTTCGGCGCCCACCCCCACTGCCACTGCCAGGCCGTGCCGATTTTCTCCCGCCGCTACCAGCTCCCCGCCGAGAACGGCCGGTTCGCCTCGATGTGGCGCCGGTTCGGGGGCGGCTCGCTGGCGGACTGGCGCACCTACTACAGCAAGACCACGAAGACCTAGGAGAGACCTTGTCCGAGACCCCGACGCCCGAGACCCCGACCCCGGCCGAGGCGATCCCCGGCGGCGTGGCCCACCCGGACACCCCGCCCACCGAGCCGCAGCCCGAGGCCCCGGCCCCCACCGAGGAGGGCGGCGAGGAGAGCGCCGCCCCGGCTCCGGTGGAACCGGACTACAAGGCGCTGTACGAGAAGATGCAGGCCGACCTGGAGGCGACCCGCGAGCGCGGCCAGGAGGCCGGGGTCGAGGCGGACGAGCTGCGCGCCCAGGTCGCCCAGCTCCAGGAGCAGGCCCTTCGGGACCGCATCGCCGCCGAGTACGCCCTGCCGCCCGTGCTCGCCGCCCTCGTCCAGGGTGGTGACGAGGCGGCCGTGCGCGCCCACGCCGAGCAGCTGGCCGCCGTCGCCGCGCCGAAGCCGCTGCTGGGCGCGGGCGGGCTGACCCCGCACTCCGAGCCCGACCCGTACAAGGGCCTGGCCGAGAAGCTGCGCCAGCGCCGCTACGGCATCTGACCCCCACCCCATCTTTGAGCCGTCCTGCCCCCGGGGCGGCTTTCCGTCTTCCCGAGGAACAGCGCCATCTCTCTCAACCCCGCACGTGCCAACGCCTTCCAGAACCCGGACAAGCTGGTCACCCAGGCCCTCGCCAACCTCAAGGACTCCGTGGTCCTGGCCGGCATGTTCGACCGCCGCGCCGCGTCCGAGTTCGTCAACGCCACCGGCCAGGTCATCTCGATTCGCCGCCCCGCCCGCCTGAAGGGTGCGGAGGAGGCGATCGACGCCAAGCGCAAGTTCAACGACGCCTCCACCTGGATTCAGTCGGAGAACCTGAACGAGGGCCTGCTCGAAGTCCGGCTCGACACCCACGCCTACTCCGCGGTGGACCTGTCCGACGCCGAGCTGAGCCTTGACCTGCTTTCGTTCGGCGAACAGGTGATGGTCCCGCAGATCGACTCCATCACCGAGCGCCTGGAGAACAAGGTCGCCTCCGCGATGAACGAGTTCCCGGAGGTCGCCACCGCCGCGAAGATCCCGGTGGACCTCTCCAAGGCCGCCAGCGACGAGGCCGCCGGCCAGATGATCCGCAAGGCCCTCGCCCGCCTGCGCGTCCAGCTCAACAAGGAGAACATCCCCACCGAGGGCCGCACCGCCGTGCTCGGCTCCGAGGCCGCGTTCTACCTGCTGAACTCCTCGTCCATCCTCAACGCCTCCGAGCACGCCGACGGCGGCGCGGCCCTCAAGGAGGCCACGATCGGCCGTGTCCACGGCTTCAAGATCGTGGAGTCCACCAACGGGGTGCTGAACCCGATGGGCATCTACGCCTTCCACCGCAGCGCCGTGCAGCTCGTCTCCGGCGCGCCGTCCGTCCCGGAGTCCGCCAAGGGCGGCCGGCAGAGTGCCGACGGCTTCGCGCTGCGCTGGATCAAGGACTACAACTCGGGCGCGGCGATGGAGCGTTCGTTCCTCTCCTCGTATTGGGGCGCCACCCTGGTCACCGACCTCAAGAAGGGCGAGACCAACTGGCAGGACCCGAAGAACCTGGTCAAGGTCCGGGGCGTCAAGGTCACGTTCACCGGCGAGCCCGCAGCGGCCGGCACCTCCACCAAGTAAGGGGTGCCTGTGGCGCTGGATGTCGCCGACCTCTTCAAGCGCCTGGGCAAGCCCGCTCCCGAGCCCGGCACCCCGGACTGGGAGCGGGCCAGCGCCGCGCTGGAGGACGCGTTCTGGGTGATCGCCGCGACCGGCCACCCCGCCTGGTCGCCCGAGCGGCACCCGCCGGTGATCCGCACCCTGGCCCTGGCCGTCGCCGACCGCCGCTTCCGCAACCCCGAGGGCTACGTGCAGGAGCAGGCCGGCGAGGTCTCCTACCGGATGCCGGACGGCACACCGATCGGCCTGGCCCTCACCCGGGGCGAAGTCGCGCTGATCGAACGGGTGGCAGGCCGCTCCGGACTCCGCTCCGTGCAGGCCCGCCGCGAGGTCGCCTCGCGCGGCCTGCGGACCGGCTACCCGTTCCCGGACCCCGAGGACTCCTGGGGGCCGGTGTGAGCCTGCTGGAACGCGGGCGCACCCGCGTGACCGTCCACACGGTGGTCATGGTCGATGACGGCTACGGCGACCGTCGGCCGGCACCCGGGCCGAGCACCACCTACTCGGCGTGGGTCCAGCCGGTCGGCGACGCCGCAGGCTGGCGGGCCCCGGTCGGCGCTCAGGTCGGCTGGGCCCCGCCGATCCGCCGCAAGATCGTGCTCCCGCCGGAGGCCGTGATCGACAAGTGGTCCGCCATCGAGTTCGAGGACCAGGGCGACCCCGGCACCCGGTGGGCCGTGGTCGACCCGCCCCGCGCCCACCACGGCGCATCGGCTCGCATGAGGTTCGTGACCGTGATCGTGGAAGGCGGTGGCCAGAGTGGCGGAACTCCGTCCTGACCTGGACGCCGTGATCGCGGGTCTCCCCGGGGTGATGGGCGCGCTCAAGCTCGAAGCCGAGGAGCGCAAGGCCCGCGTGGTCGCCAAGGCCGCGCTGCACATCGACACCGGCGAGTTCATCGCCGGACTCAAGGTGCGCCGCCACTCCAAGGGCTACGCGATCATCAACCTGGACCCGCTGGCCGCACACAAGAACTGGGGCGGCTTCAACCACCGCGCCGGGCGCCACGTGGACGGCATCCACGCGATGGAGGCCGCCCTGTGGTGACCCGCGAGCCCTACCTGATGCCCGACTCCGAGCGGATCGTCCTGGACGCCCTGCGCACCGTCCTGCCGGAGCACCGCTGCGCGGTCTACCTGCCCACCGACTGGCAGCTCGCCCTGCGCACCAGCGGCGGCCTGGTGATCGCCCGCCGCGTCGGCGGCACGATGAAGGACCGCCGGTTCATCGATGAGGGCATGTTCACCGTCCAGACCTACGCGACCTCGCGGGCGGACGCCTCCCTGATGGCCCGCCGCGCCCGCGCCGGCCTGGTCCGCCTCACCTTCGAGCAGTTCGGCAACGCCGACGGCTACCTCTCCCGCTTCCGCGAGGCGACGGGGCCGTTCATGACGACCGACCCGATGACCGAGGCCCAGCCGGACTTCTACCGCTTCTCGGCCAACTACATGATCGCTACAAGGCCCCGCTGAGGGCCGGAAAGGAGTCAGCTTGGCTGCTGACGACGCCCCGGTCCTGGTACCGGGCACCGGATACATCTACGTCGCCACCCCGGGCACCCCGCTGCCGGACCTGAGCAAGCCGGGGTTCGACCCGAAGGACAGCACCAAGTGGGGGCCCGAGGGCCTGACCTGGAAGTCCATCGGGAACACCTCGCTGGACAACGGCATCGAGATGTCGGTCGACGGCGACGAGCCCGAGGTGCTGGGCAGCTGGCAGAACAAGTCGCTGAAGACCACCGACCCCGGCAAGACCTACGCGGTGACGATCAACCTCAGCGACTTCACCGCCGAGTCGTACAAGCTGTACTACGGCACCGACAAGGGCCTGGACAGCAAGGGCATGTTCTCGATCCCGACCAGCCCCACCGCGCAGAACCGCGCGCTGATGATCGCCGCCGTGGACGGAGGCAAGGCCGTCGTCTGGCACTACCCGAAGACGTCGATCATCGGCGCGGACTCGGTGACCATGGACCCCGCCGCGCTCGGCGAGATGCCCGTGAAGGCCACCGTCGTGGCCCTCAACCAGAGCACGCCGCTCGGCTCCGTCACCCCGGTGTTCGACCTGGCCGCCGGCCTCCAGGCCGCCGCGTAAGCCTCCCCGCCCCACCCCCACCGCACCACCCAGCAAGGAGAGTTGCACCCTGAGCACCACCCTGGCGTTCGCCGACCTCGCCGCCGAGGCCGAGCGCAAGCACACCGGCAAGGGCATGAAGTTCGTCGCCAAGAACGGCAAGAAGCTGAGGCTGCGCCGGATCGAGGCCCTGCCCGGCGGTGACCTGAAGGCGGCGCTCTCCCTGCTGGACGTCGTGCAGTCGAAGAAGGTCTCCAACGACAAGCGCATCGACGCGATGACCGGTCTGCTGGTCGCGGTCGCCTCCGACAAGAAGGCGATGCGCGAGAGCATCGATGCGCTGCCGCTGGAGCAGACCATGACCGTGGTCGAGGCGTGGATGCAGGAGGCCGCGCCGGGGGAAGCGCCGGCCTGATCAGGCTGCTGGACAAGCACGGCGCGGAGATCACCGCCGACCTGCGCCGCTACTGCGGCACGGATGTCCTGGACTGGTTCCGGGGCCGGCACTCCGCCCGCTTCATCCTCGCCCTGATCGGGACGCTCCCCGACGACTCCGCCACAGTGGCCGCACTCCGCGGTGGCCGTGAGGCCCTGGGCTGGGACGCTCGGACCTACGTCCTGGCGGACCTGGTGGACGCCGTGCAGGCGCTCACCCACGTCCAGGTCGCCAAGGCCGCGAAGAACCCGCGCAGCGTGGAGCGGCCGAAGCCGTACCCGCGCCCCTACGCCGGGAAGCCCCGCCGGCCGACCGGCACGAGCCCCTTCGCCGCCGCCCTCCAGCGTGAAGTCGGCGAAGGCGGCGGCCCCGTGCTCGCCGAGACAACCCCCCTTGCAGAAACGTTCCGCCTTCCGGCGGCCGTGCTCGCGCGCTCCACCGCGCAGACGCGGCCCGCGCCGGTCCGACTCACGTAGGAGGTGAGCCGATGGCCGGCCCCGGCGGCAAGGAGGCCGGGCGCGTGCACGTGCGCGTCCTGCCGGACACCTCGGACTTCCGCCAGCGCCTCAAGCAATACCTGGAGATGCTGGAGAAGTACACCAAGCTCAAGGTGAAGCTGGACCTTGACACCACGGGCGTGAACGCCCGGCTGCGGGAGCTGACCCACGACCGCAACGTCCGGGTCAACGTCGTCGCCGACACCGGCGAGGCCGCCGCCCGGATCGCAGCGCTCACCCGCGAGCGACGAGCACGGGTCAGGGCCGACGCGGACACCGCGCCGGCCGAGGCCCAGCTTCGGGCGTTCACCGGCCGCCGCTGGCGGCTGGGCGTCAACGTCCACCTCGCCAGGGGTGGGATCGAGCGGGTCAAGTCCGGTCTCGCGTCGATCGGTTCCGGCGCGGCGGAGGTCGCCCGGAACTTCGGGCGGCTCTTCACCCTCTCGATCACCCAGACCGCCGATGCCCTCCAGGGCATCGGGTCGGGCATCAGCTCGGCCGCCCAGGGCACCCTGGGCATCGCGGCCGGCTTCGCCCAGTCCGCCGCTGCCGCAGCTCCGCTGCTGGTCGCGGTGACGGCCATCGCCTCGTGGGTGACGGTCGTCGCCTCCGGGCTGGTCGCCGTCCTGGCGCTGGCCGCCCTGCCGGTCCTGCCGATCGGCCTCGCGGCCATCGCGGCGGCTGGCGACATGAAGGCCCTCGGTAAGAAGACCGAGGAGGCGATGCAGGCGGCGTCGGAGGCCGTCAAGCCTGCGACGGCGCTGATGCGCTCCGAGTTCGGGGGCGCGCTTCGCGACATCACGGGCTGGTTCCGCCAGGCCGAGCCGCAGGTCAAGGCGTTTTTCGACGCCGGGGCGCAGTTCGTACGCCCCATGGTGAAGTCGATCACCGACTTCACGGACGTCCTGTTCCCCAAGCTCACGGCGGCGATGAACTCGCCGGGGATGAAGGCGTTCACCGACGAGCTGCCCAAGGCGCTCGTCGGCATCGGCGCCAGCCTCGGTGACTTCTTCCTCACCCTGGCCAACGGCGGCGACCGGCTGAAGGCGCTGCTGCCGCCGCTGAACGGCCTGCTCGACGTCTTCCTCCAGGGACTCGCTTCCCTGGCGGTCCAGTTCTCGCCCGAGATCGCTGCGTCGATCTCGTGGTTCGCGGGCACCCTCCAGCAGTTCTTCCAGGTCTTCAAGGACAACGCCGAGGCCACGGCCGCCATGATGCGGCTGGTCGACCTGAGCCTGCGCGCCCTGGTCGTCGGCTTCGACATCACGATGGCCGCCTGGAACGCCCTGGCGGTCGGAGCCGTCGCGGCCTGGCACGCCGTCCAGGCCGCCTGGGACGGACTGACGGCCGCCACCTCCGCAGCCTGGTCCGCCGTGACCGCCTGGACTGCCTCCACCTGGGCGTCCGTGACGTCCACCGTCTCGTCGGCCGCCAGCGCCGCAGGCTCCGCCATCGCCTCGTCCTGGTCCGCGGTGACCTCCTGGACGGCCTCCGCCTGGGCGTCCGTGACGTCCACCGTCTCGTCGTCGGCCTCCGCTGTCGGCAGCGCCGTTTCAACCGCGTGGAGAAACGTTTCTTCATGGACGTCGTCCGCCTGGAACTCCGTGACGTCCTGGACCTCGTCCGCGTGGTCGTCCGTGACGTCCACGGTGTCGTCGGCGGCCTCGTCCGTGGGGTCCGCCGTCTCGGCGGCGTGGCGCAACGTCCAGTCCTGGACGTCGTCGGCCTGGAACTCCTGCGTCAGCGTGGTCACCTCCGCCTGGTCGAACATCGCCAGCGGCGTAGCCTCCGGCATCTCGACCGTCGTCTCGTACGTCTCCAGCCTGCCGGGCAAGATCCTCGGAGCGATCGGCGACCTGGGCTCGCTGCTGTTCGACAAGGGCAAGAGCGCGATCCAGGGCCTGGTCAACGGCATGAAGTCGATCTCCGTGACGAGCGTCGTCTCTGGGATCGTCAGCAGCCTCAACCCGTTCAAGTCCGCCGCGCCCGCCTCCGCTCCGGTGGCCGCGCCGCGCTCGCTGATGGCCGCGCCCATGATGGCGTTCGCCATGCCGGCCGCCGCGTACGCGAGCCCGCTGGAACAGGCCCTTCGCCCGGTCGCCACCGGGCTGCGCTCGCTGGACACCTACGGCTACGGCCAGCGCGCCGCCGCCGGGCTGCGCCACCCGGAGACCGAGCCCAAGGCCGCAGGCCGGGAGCGCTACGGCGCGCACATCACCGTCAACGCCCGCACCAACGCGGACCCCCACGAGATCGGCAAGGCCATCGCGTGGGAGCTGAAGACCTCCGGGAGGTAGCTGCTTGGGGGCTCTCTCCCCACCCTTCATCGGCGAGGTCACGTCCACCAGCGCCCGGGTCTTCTTCACGAAGACGCCGGGCGCGTGGACGGACGTCGAAACCACCAACACCGCCACGGGCAAGGCGCACTACGACGCCGAAGACCCCGCCTGGCCGGGCACGGCCCTCGTCGGCGACGAAGGCCCGCTGGGCGACGACCCGCCCCTGGAGCCGGACACCGAGTACCGGGTCCGCTACCACTGCACCGGCCCCGGCCTGGACGAATGGTCCGAGTCCGTGGTGTTCCGCACCCGGCCGGACCTGCCCCCGCCCGCGCTGCCGGACGCGGGCCCGCAGCCCAGCGCCCACAACCCCTACACCGGCCAGCCGTGGACCGCTGCCTGGGGCGGGCTGCTGCTCGGGGAGGACTCCTCCGTCGTCCTGGAAGAGGTCGCCGGCCTCCTGGACGCCCCCGACGTCCGCAGCTCGGACGCCGAGCTGCTTCAGCGCGACGGCCTGACCCCTGGCACCGACTACATGGGCGCCCGCACCGTCACCCTGACCATGCTGGCCCTGGACGACCACGAACTCCCCGCGCTGCTGGCCGCGTTCGCCCCCGGCGGCGAGGAGAAGCCGTTCGAGTTCGCCTTCCCCGGGGTGGCCGGCGGGAAGGCCCGCATCATGGCCCGGGTCCGCAAGCGCGCCGTCACCATCGACCGCGACTTCCACGCCGGACGCCGCCGCGTCACCGTCGAGCTGCTGGCCACCGACCCGCGCCTGTACTCCGCCGACGAAGCCCGCGCGACCGTCGCGGTGGCCGCCCCGCGCGAGGGCAGGCCGATCTTCCCGCTGACGTTCCCCTTCGACCTGGGCAACGGCCCCACCACCCGGGCCGCGCCGGACATCGACAACACCGGCTCGGTGGACACCTGGCCCGTCGTGCGGCTCACCCCGCACGACGGGGAGGTCCGCGACCCCTCGCTGACCCTCGTCCACGGCGGCGTGCGGAAACGCTTCGCCACCAGAGGGCTGAGGATCGGCCGGGGTGACGCCCTCGTGGTCGACATGGGCCGCCGCCGCATCACCCTCAACGGCGCCTCGCGCTTCGGCCAGGTCGAACCCACCTCCACCTGGTTCGCTCTGCCACCCGGCGACAGCACCGTTCAACTCGACGTATTGGAAGGCCCCACCGGGGTCACGGCGGACGTCTTCTGGCGCTCCGCCTGGATGTAAGGACCCCTGTTCTCTTGGCTGTTGAACTCCGCGCCCCACTCTTCATTCAGCAAGGCAGGTATGACGCGCTCGACCTGCGAACCATGATCGGCGGGACCCGGGGCGCCCATGTCGGCGTCGCCGGGCCCACCGCCCTGCTGGTCGAGAAGGTCGACAACCCCACCCCCAGGGTCTCGGTGGCGGCCGGGTCGGTGTGGCTGCCAGACGACGTCGCCGTGAGCCACAAGGGCGCGGTGCACTTCGCGAATCTCGACGCCGGCATTCAGCTCCAGTGCTCCACCCCCAAGCCCGGCGAAGCCGCCCGCACCGACCTGGTGGTGGCCTTCGCCGACCCCGACTCCGTCCCCGCCGGCCCCCAGCTCGCCGACATCCGCACCACCGCGGACCAGTACATGCAGCCCGTCTCCTACGCCGCCGACGGCACCCCCTACGCGACCGCCGCCTCCGGGACCCAGGTGACGAAGGAAGGCGCGAAGGGCTGGTCGATCGCCGTCCTCGCCGAGTCCACCCCCGGCGCGCGCGACTGGCCGGTGCCGTCCAACGCGGTGCGGCTCGCGCTGGTGAACATCGCCCAGACCGGCATCACCGGCATCGAAGACCAGCGCTTCGTCACCGCCGGACAGCTCGACACCACCCCTCTGCGCCACCTGCGCACCGCAGGAGCCCAGGGCATCGCCCAGGTCACCGCCGGGGCTCCGGCCGGCTCCCTGGTCTACGACACCGCGACCACCGCCCTGCACAAGGTCACCGGCCCGAACACCACCGCCCCGCTCGTCCCGGGCGCGGTCCGCCTGGACATCTCCTACCAGGCCAACGATGGAGCGTGGGGCTCGGAGGGCTGGCACCAGTTCACCGCGCCCGCCGCCCCGTACCCGCGCCTGGCGACGGTGTCCTTCGAGGTCAGCTACCGGGGCGACTTCGGCGAGGGATGGATCGTCCCCATGGTCATCGGGCACGGCGAGCGCCGCCGTGCGGGACGCCCGCAGTACATCAGGGCCGGAGACTCCCGCGACGTTCGCGGCACCGCCACCGTCAAGGTGCCGGCCGGAACACCTCTGAGCGTTGCCACCGCCGTCACCACGGACAACACCCAGGCCAACAACGTCCGGCTCGTGGCGTCGTGGACGTCCTGCGCCGACGCCGTCGTCTTCCCGGCGGCCTGATGGCGTCCGACTACCGCGTGATCCTCTCCGAGTTCAAGGGCGGCGCCCTGCTCGCCGAACTGCCCGTCTCCGCCCTGAACTACCGCTCCATCCTCAACGCCCCCGGCTCCGCCTCGTTCACGGTCCCTTTGGCCTCCGAACCGCTGGCCGGACTCGACTGGTCGCTCATATCGCCGTGGCGGATCACCGCCCACGTCCAGCGCGGCAGCCGCGTCCTGTGGGGCGGCCCGCTGCTGACCTGGAACGTGGACCTGGCCGCCGAGGAGATGACGCTCGACTGCGTCGGCCTGTGGGAGTACTACCGCCGCAACATCATCAACCTCGGGTACTCCACCGGCACCACGCCACGCGAACAGACCACCATCGCCCGCGAGCTGATCCAGCAGTTCGCCGACAACCCCTCGCCCGTCGCCCCCGGCGAGTACGGCTACTGGGGCAGCAACGGCCCCGGCGCGCTGACCTTCGGCCCCGACCTGGACACCATGAAACGCGAGCGCACCTACGACTGGTTCGCGTGGAAGTCCGTCGGTGAGGCCGTCGAACAGCTCGGCGCGGTGATCAAGGGCTTCGACTTCCGCATCGATCACGACTGGGACGTGGACGCCCGCGTGATCCGCAACCACTTCCGCTTCCTGTACCCGGCCAGCGGCCAGGACACCGGCATCGTCCTGGAGCACGGGGCGAACTGCACCGTCACCTCCGTCACCAGCGATGGCGACAAGATGTGCACCGAGACCGGTGTCAACGGCGCGGGCGAAGGCTGGTCGCAGCTGAAGTCCTGGTGGTACAACGGCCAGCTCGAAACCGAGGAAGGCCGCCGCATCCCCCGCCTGGCCGCGATCGAGACCAACAACTCGGTGGTGCGGGTGGAGACCCTGACCGCGCAGGCCGAGCGCATGACGGCTGTCGGTGCGTTTCCGATCGTCGTGCCGGAGGTCACCCTGCACCCGGGCGGCGAGTACTCCGCCGCCGAGCTGCGTGTCGGCCACAAGATCCGCGTCCGCGCCCGCACCGCGAAGTGGCCGGGTATCGACGCCGAGTACGTCATCCAGGAGATCAACACCAAGGTCTCCCGGACCGGCGAGGAGACCACCCTGGCCCTCGTCCCCGTCACGATCTTCGAGCGCGTGGACGACTGGGTGAAGGGCGAACTGGAGGCAGCCGCGTGACCGTCTACGGCCGCCCCACCCTTGCCGACGAGTTCCAGACCATCGACACCCGCCTGGCCTCCATGGAACGCACCGCGTCCGCACTCGGCGCGGTCCTGCCCATGACCCCCTACCGGCCCGGCCTGGACGTCACCACCACCTGGCGCGCCGCCGCCACCATCCCCACCGCCGGCATCGCCCACCCCGTCCTGCGCCTGGACCTGCGCGTCTCCGCCAAGCAGGGCGCCAGCGTCTGGCTGCGCCTGTTCGACGTCGACCGGGCCCGCGCCGTCACCGCGGAGTGGCAGTACACCGGCGGTGCGCTCAACAACGGCTGGGTCCGCCTGGACTGGGTCCTGCCCACCGGAGGCGGCCAGCCCGGCGAATGGCAGCGCGTCCAGCTCCAGACCCGCACCGACGTCGAGGGCGGCGGCACCGTCGACCCCGGCGTGGCCATGGCCCTCCCGTTCAACCAGGCCCCGCGCGCGACCGAGGCCGGCACCTGGACCCCCGTGCCAATCCCGCCCGGCTACGCCTGACACCCCGACCTCGCGGGCCACCTACTCACGTGAGTAGGTGGCCCGTCGCACACCCGAAAGGCCCTGCTCCATCTCCCGCGAAGCAATGATCACCGAGGCCCTGACGTGGGCCGACCAGAACTACCGGGGCGGCCTGTCCCCGAACGGCAAGTACTACGACACCCCGTTCGGCCGCTGGTATGGGCTCAACCACGAGCCGTACTGCGACATGTTCGTGAGCTGGTGCGCCGACAAGGGCGGCGAGGCCGCGACTGTCGGCAAGTACGCCTACTGCCCCAGCCACGTCCAGTACTTCCGCGACAAGGGCCAGTGGCACGGCCGCGACGCCGCCTTCAAGCGCGGCGACATCGTGTTCTTCTCCTGGGACGGCGGCCCGACCGCCGACCACGTCGGCATTGTCCTGGAGGACTCCGCCCCCGGCCAGAGCGTGAAGACGGTGGAGGGCAACACCGCCCGCACTTCCGGCGCGGGCCAGGGCTCCGGCGGCTGCGTGGTGCGCAAGACCCGCCCCCGCTCCGTCGTGCTCGGCGTCGGCCGCCCCGCCTACTCCACCAGCGGCGCCAGCGGCACCACCGCGCCGTCGACCGGCCAGGCCGTCACCATCAACGGGCTGGCGTACGGCCCGGGTGCGCGCGGCGAGCACATCACCGCCATGGGCCGCGCCCTGGTGCGCGCGGGCTGCTCCCGCTACACCCAGGGCCCCGGCCCGGTGTGGGGCCGTGCGGACACCGAGTCGATGCGCGCCTACCAGATCAAGATCGGCGACACCGCCGACGCCGACGGCATCCCCGGCCCCAAGCAGCTCGCCCGCCTCCTCGCCGAGCACGGCGACGCCACCGAGCCACTGCCGACCGTGCCGCCGGCCACCCGCACGATCACCGTGCGCCGGGGCATGACCCTGGGCGGCATAGCCGTGGCACTCGGTACCACCGTTGCCGGGCTGCTCACCCTCAACCCGCAGATCGCCGACCCAGACCGGATCACCGAGGGCCAGCAGCTCACCGTCCCCGCCGCGTCCGCCCCTGTCGCCGCCCCGGAGGCGACGGCGAGCCCGGAATCGGCCGAGACCGCCCCGGCCGAGCCCGAGCAGCCCGCCCCGAATCCGGACCCGCTGCCGTCCCCGGCCCCGGGCGCGGCCACCCACACCGTCGTCGCGGGGGACACCCTGGCCGCCATCGCCGTCCGCTACGGCGTCGGCCTGGACGCCGTGGTCAACGCCAACCCGCAGATCACCGACCCGGACCGGATCGAGGCCGGCCAGGTCGTCAGCCTCCCGACCGCCCCCGCCGGGGCCGCCGCCGCGCCGGTCCACACAGTGCTGCCGGGCGACACCCTGTGGGACATCGCCGGGAGCTACCGGGTCACCCTGGAGGCGCTGGTCGCCGCGAACACCGCCACCGTGGCGAACCCGGACCTGATCTTCCCCGGGCAGGACATCGTGATCCCGGACGGCTCCGCCCCCGTCCCGCGCCCGGCACCGGCCCCGAAGGTCGAGCCCGAGCCGAAGGCCCCGGCCGCCGAGGAAGCTCCGGCCGCCCCGTCTCCGGTCGCCGAGGAGCCGCCGGCCGCGACAGGCACCGGCTACTCGGATGACCTCGCCGGGTGGATCGAAGAGGCCCGGGACATCCTGCGGGCGAACGGCGACCTCGTCCCGTCCGCCGCCGCGATCGAGCACCGGGCGATGGTCGAGTCCGGCGGCAACCCACTGGCGGAGAACCACTGGGACAGCAACGAGGTGTACGGGGGCACGTTCGGGCTGCTCCAGTGCATCCGGCCGACCTTCGACGCCTACTCGCTGCCCGGCCACCGCGACATCCTCAACCCGGTGGACTCGATCATCGCCGGGGTCCGCTACGCCAACGCGACGTACGGCTCGTTCGAGTCGATCGCCTGGAAGGCGGGCGGGTACTGATGGCCGACGAGAACGAGCGCCTGGGCGGCGTCGTCATCGGCCCGAGGGAAATCTACGACCAGCTGGTGGGCGTCCGGGAGGACGTCCGCTCGCTGGCGCAGAGCAGCGCCACCGTGGACCAGACCCTCAAGGACCACGAAGACCGCGTCCGCGCACTGGAGCGCTGGCGCTACGGCGTCGTGGCCTCCGGCCTCGCCGGAGGCACCGCACTGATCACCGACGTCGTCGCACGCCTGAAAGGCTGAGCACCATCGAAGACCTGAAGACCTGGATCACCGACAACCCCGTGAAGGCGCGATCGGCCCTCGTCGCTGCGCTGACCGCGCTGGGCACCGTCGTGCCCAAGCTCGCAGGGATCGAGACCAACGAGGCCGTCATCGGCCTGCTGCTGATGGCCGCCACGATGGCCGCCGGCCACTCCGCGGGTAAGCGCGTCGTCACGCACGCCACCGACGCAGCCAGCACCGAGGCCGCCCGCGCCGCAGCGCTCGCCGAGTGCTGCGCGTGCCCCCACGCCGACCCCCACACCGCCGCCCCGCCGCAGGGCGACGGCATGAAGCGCAAGCGGTAACCCCTGGGCCCCGGCTCGTCCTGCGTGGACGGGCCGGGGCCCTTTTCGCGTTCCGGGGCTCTGCGGGACGGGTTGTTAACCGGTCCGGCTCAACGGGGTGCGAAGGAGGTTCCGACATGAAGAACATCGCGCTGATCGGCCGGGCGAGGTCCGGCAAGGACACGGCCGCCGGGGTGCTGGCCGAGTACGGGTACGTCCGGCGCGCGCTGGCCGACCCGCTCAAGCAGATGGCCTACGACATCGACCCCGTGGTGGGCGTCGAGCTGCTGGGCGTCGACGCCCCGGTCCCGGTCCACCTCGCCGCTGCGGTGGACCGCTACGGCTGGGAGGCGGTGAAGGACAGGTTCCCAGCGGCCCGCCGCTTCTTGCAGCGCCTTGGGACCGAGGGCGTCCGCCGGCACGTCGCCGAGGACTTCTGGATCACCCGCTGCGTCACCGCCGCTGCCGCGTCGCAGCGGCCTGTGGTCGTCACCGACGTGCGCTTCGACAACGAGGTGAACGCCCTGCGCGCGGCCGGGTTCGCGGTCTGGTTCATCGACCGTGGCGCCCCCGACGGCGACCACCCCAGCGAACAGCTCGGCCCCGCGCACGCCGACCAGGTGATCCCCAACACCGGCACCCTCGCCGACTTCCACGCCCGAATCCACGCAGCCCTGGAGGCCCTGTGACCTTGCGCGACCGCTACGACGCGATCGACCGCACCGCGACCGCCATCGAGAACATCGTGTTCATCTACACCCCCGTGCCGGACCCGCTCACCCCGCAGGAACGCGCGGCCGGCGAGCAGGCCGCCACCGCGCGCGTCCGGGCGGAGGTGCCCGGCTTCTCGGACACCCTGCCCTCGCTCGCCACCACGGCCTGACCCCGGCCTTCCCCGGCCCGCCCTGCCCCGGGCGGGCCTTTCCCATGCCCCGCCGCAGAAACGAGAGCACATGTCCGAAGGCGTCCGCACGATCCACCAGAAGGGCTCGCGCTACTACGTCCACCCCAACACCGGGGACCTCGCCCCGTCGGTGACCAGCATCCTGAACATGGAGGCGAAGCCCTTCCTCCAGACCTGGGCGGCCGGCATGGCCGCCGAGTGCGCGGTCACGGACCTGGAGGTCGTCCAGCGCATCGCCGCCCGCGACCGCCAAGCCGCCGTCGACTTCCTGACCTACGCCGCGAAGCGCTACACCAAGGTCCGCGCCGACGTCGGCTCGCTGGTCCACGACTACTTCGAGCTGCGCCTGCGCGGCGAGGAGGTGCCCTACCCGCACCACGACGTCGAGCCGTACGTCCCGCACATCGAAGCGTGGCTGGACCGCTACCAGCCCGAGCTGCTGCACGCCGAAGACGTGGCCTGGTCGCGCGAGCACGAGTACGCCGGCTCGTTCGACTTCATGGTGAAGATCAACGGCAAGACGGTCCTGGGCGACCTGAAGACCGCGAAGTCGGTCTACCTGTCGGTCGCCTACCAGCTCGCCGCCTACGCCCACGCGGACGACCTGATCACCGTGGACCGCAAGCTCCAGCCGTTCCCGAAGATCGACGCCGGAGCCGTGCTCCACATCACCCCGCACAGGGCGGAGTTCCGCCCCGTCAGGATCGACCGCGACATCTTCGACCGGTTCCTCACCCTGCGCCGCCGCTTCGCCGATGACCGCGCCTCGGACGCCGGGATCATCGGCCGCGTCGCCTGGAAGAACGAGACCGGCCACCTCACGGGCACCGCCCGCCGCGCTGCCTGAACCGGCCTGTTAACCACCCCGGCTCAACGCCCGGGGCGGGGTGTTGACCGCCCCGGCTGAACCCTCTGGGCGGGGTTGTTAACCGCCCCGGCTCAACCTCCGCGAGCGGGGTTCGAGGCGGGCTGTTAACCGCCCCGGCTCAACGTTTGCGAGCACGGCTGTCACCCGCCGCAGCTCAATGCTCACGAGAGCGGCTGTTAACCGCCGCCCCTTTAAACGGTGTGAACGCGGGGCCGGCCGACCGGCGGCCCCACCCCCTGACAGAAACGGATGCCCTTGAGCGACGCACTCGACAACATCTTCGACAGCGACCCCGAGCTGGCCGAGCGCGCGGAGCGCGCCGAGGCCAACGCCCGCCCGGACGTCGCCGGGACCTTCCGGGCCTACGAGCCCGACCCGGCCGGCGGCTTCCCGCGCGCGCTGCACCAGTGGCGGATCACCTGCGCGCTGCCCGCCACGGCGGACGCCGTGGCCGAGCTGCTGGGCGGCACCCCGCACGAGCTGGACACCGAGGCCGAGGACGCCATCGCGGTGGACACCGACACCGACCGCGTGGAGGTGATCATCGACGGCCCCGACGCGATCGAGTTCGACATGAAGCACTGGGTCAACGGCAAGCTCGCCCACCACTGCGACACCCGGACCTTCCTCAGCCCGCCGGAGGACGTCGGCGTGCCGTGCCGCTGCCCGCGGACCATCGCGGAGCTGCGGGCACGGGCGAAGGACGAGCGGGGGCCGAAGCCGGACATCCGCATCAACTTCCGGCTCGCGCACGACCCGCACCTGGGCGTCTTCCGCTACAAGACGTCGGGCTGGACGCTGATCAGCGAACTGCCCGCGCTGAAGAACGCCCTCGCCAAGGCCGGCGGCCCGGCCCTGGTCCACCTGATCAACGAACGCGTCCAGTACGAGAGCAAGGCGGGCCGGGACGTGGACTACCAGAAGCTCACCGCCAAGGTGATCAAGCCCTACGAGCAGGCCATCGCCGACACCAAGGCGGCGGCGATCGAGGAGGAGCCGCCGTTCTAACCGGCGCTCCACCACCAGCGGGACCGGTCCCTTCGGGGCCGGTCCCGCCCCCGTTTTCCCTGGAGAGAGAAACCGATGTACCCCTGTACCACCGTCACCGTCCACCAGCCGGCCCCCTGGGCGGGCAACCACCGCCACGGCGCGCCGTGGGACTCCGCCGAGAAGCACCGGCTCACCGAGCTGCGCGCCCGGGGCGTCGCCTTCACGGAGGTCGCCCGGCTGCTCGGCCGCACCGAGGCGGCCGTGCGGGCACAGGCGAGGAAGCCCGCGCCCGGCGGGGCGGGCGTGCACCTGCCGAACATGCCCGGCAGCCGCATGCGCGGGGACGAGCTGCTGGAGCAGCGGGACCGCACGGGCCTGACCTTCGAGCAGATGGCGGCGCGTGCCGGAATCCTCTCCGGCCCCGGAATCCTGTACATCGTCGCCGCAGGCAAGAACCAGCTCTCCCCGCGCTACACCCTCGCGATCAGGGACCTTCCCGACGCGCGCCGCGCGGCCGTGGCCCCGAGCGTTCCTGTCACGCCGCCGCTTCCCCCGGGCTACGTCACTGTCGTCGTTCCGAAGCACATAGCCGCCGCGATCCAGGAGATCGCCGACGCGATGGGAGCCCAGCAGTGAGCGCCTGGGAGATGGACGCCGAGCTGTTCGGCAAGGCAGGAAGCAAGGCGTTCCTCGCGATGCTCGCGGCACGCTGCGTAGAGGAGAAGTTGTCCGGAGAACGCACGGACCTCGTCCAAATGGACGAGGTCAAGGCCAGCGCAGCCCAGTTCGCCAAGACGTCGGGCAAGGGCGTCAACACGGTCAAGCGCTACCTCGCGGCATGGGATCTCCTCGCAGAGGCCGGGCACGTCCCGCCGCGCGATGAGCTGGCCCCGGGCGTGGACGTGGATCTTCCCGACTCGAAGACGTGGACGGAGTTCTACCGCAAGGCGAATCCGCCGAAGCCGAAGCCCGAGAAGCCGGACGACGTGACGCTGGAGCAGGCCGAGGCCGAACTCGCCGCCGACCCCACGGTGCGCCTGGCCCCGGTGCCTCAGAGCCGCCACATCACGACCTACGTGCAGCGGATGAAGCACGCCACCGAGGACATCGCCGACCGGGCCCCGGATGCCGTCGCGGACGCGGTGATGCGCCTGGTCGACTGCCTGGAGGCCCTGAGCATCCCCGACCAGACGAACCGCGCCTACCTGCACAGCCTGGACGCCGTCGCCGAGCTGGCCGCCGCGTACGCCAACCCCCGATGAGAAAGGACCCTGTGCGCACCCCCACCCCCGCCGGGCCGATCCCGGCCCGCCTCGTCAACCCCCTGCCGGACGTCGACCGGGCACAGGAGATCATGCGCTCCGCCTTCCGCGAGTCGCCCCGCCCGCCGTCGGCCGGCACCCGCAACTCGCAGGCGAAGCTGACCGAGCGCAAGGTCCACGCCATCCGGCGCTGCGCCGATCTGGGCGCCAGCCTCGCCCCGCTGGCCGACGCCTTCGGGATCTCCGAGCGGGCGTGCCGCCACATCGCGCGGCGGACCTCCTGGGCCCACCTGCCGGAGGAGGGGACGGCTCGTTGACCGACTACTCCACGCCGCTGTGGAAGGTCCGGCCCGAGGAGCGCCGGGCCTTCCTGCACGGCCGGGCGCGGGCGCTCGCCGCAGCCGGCGCGTCCGCCGCCCGGGTGCTTCGGGCCTCCGACTCGGCCCACGTCGCCGACTTCCGCGAACCCCGTGACCAGGAGGACACATGACCTACCGCATCGGAGCGGGCACCGCCCCGGCGATCGGCGACCTCTACACGGCAGGGCCCGGCGACACGATCGTCTTCCTGCACGACGCCCGCCAGCGCCCCGACTGGCTGCGCTACTGGCAGGCCGCGGCGGTCGCCGTGTTCCGGGGCGCGGCCCTGACGGTGGTGTCCGCGTAGTGGCCAACCGCGCGAAGGCCAAGGGCACCGCCTGGGAGTCCGCGGTGGCCGACTACCTGAACGAACAGCTCGGCCAGTACCGGGAGTTCTGGAAGGACGGCGACCGCGCGGTGCGCTGGAAGGACCCCACCGACCGCGACAACGTCCGCCGCCAGGTACAGGAGGGCGTCAACGACATCGGCGACCTCGGGGTTCGCCCGTTCGCCGGAGAGTGCAAGGCCGAGAAGCAGTTCGACCTCGCCGCCTACGTCCGCCAGGCCGAGGCCGAGGCGAAGAACGCCGGGATGCCGTTCGGCGTCGCCTACGTGAAGCGGCCCCGGGCCCGGACCGAGGACGGGTACGCCGTCACGTCCATCCGCACCCACGCGGCGATCGTCAAGGCCCTGCGGGAGGCCGGTTACTAGAGAGAGGAGCGGGACGTTGCGCATGTCGGCGATCCTGGACCGCCTGGAGGAGTGGCGGGACTACCAGCCTGGTGAGTGGGTCGCCCGCTGCCCGGCCCACGACGACGGGAAGCCGTCGCTGTGGCTCAACCTGAAGACGTCCGGCATGGTGGGCCTGGCCTGTCGCGCTGGGTGCCGCTTCGAGGATGTCGTCGCGGGGATGGGCCTTCTGCCGAGGAACCTGTTCAACGTCGACCCCGAGGGCTTGGTCGCCGTCGCCGAGGCCCGGCCGCAGCCGGTCTCCCCGTTCCTGGCGGCCGGGCTGCGGGTGTGGCTGGACGGCCTGCCGGCCGGAGACGATGCGGCCCCGGCCGTGGCCTACGCGCAGGAACGTTTCGGCCTCTCCCTCGCCGAGCAGGAGCGGCTGGGCCTGCGCTGGTGGCCGGGCCCGCAGCCGTGCCCCGACTGGGTCCCGACCCCGTTCCTCCGCTACCCCCGCCTCGTCGTGCCGATGCACGACTTCGCGGGGGAGGCCAGGGGCGCCCAGGGCCGGGACCTGTCGGGCCGATGCCCGGTGCGGTGGGTCTCGCTGGCGAACCCGGAGGGGTTCGAGTGGCAGCGGTTCGGGGTGTTCCCGGGCCCCGACGCGGGCGCGCCGTGGATCGTCGCCGAGGGCCTGTCGGACCCGCTGGCGATCGTCGCCGACGGCCACAACGCCGTCGGTGTGCGCGGGGCCGCGCTGCTCAACAACGACCCGTCGACCCTGGACGCGCTGGCCGCCGGCCTGGCCGACAGGGACGTTCGGGTGTGCGGTGACAACGACCGCTCCGGCCACGCCTTCGCCCAGACCATCCTGGCCGCCCTGCACGAACGGGGTGTGCCCGCCCGGCGGTTGACCCTGCCCGCCGGTTTCAAGGACTACGCAGTTTGGAGATCCACCCGGTGACGGTGTGCCACATCGACCGTTTGACCACCCCGTACGTGCCGGACGGGCCGTCGCTGACCCTGCCGCCGGCCGAGGCGGTGGCCGCCTACCGCGAGGCGGCGTCGCGCTACGGCGCCTCGGACATCGTCAACGCCCACGCCTTGGTGCGGTTCAGGAAGGGCGGCATCAAGTACGCCGACGGTGTCGGCTTCCACGTGTGGAACGGCACGCACTGGGTGAGGGACGAGGTGCTGGTGCGCCAAGCCGCCCACGACCTCGGGGCGGCGATGGTGGAGACGCTGGCCCGGGAGAAGGCGGTCATCCGCGAGGCCCTGGCGCTGAAGCTCGCGGGGGACGCGTTGGAGGCGGAGTACGAGAAGCAGGTCGCCGCGCTGCCGCTGGCGAAGGCCGCGAAGGGCTTCACGATGGCGCGCAGGATCGATGACATGATCCGCGAGCTGGCGTCGGTTCGCGGGGTGAACTGCTCGGTGGACGACTTCGACAACCAGCCGCACCTGCTGTCGTTCGCCAACGGGACCCTCGACCTGCGCACCGGGGTTCTGAGGCCGCACGATCCGGCGGACATGCTGACCAAGTCCCTGCCCTGGAACTACAACCGGCTGGCGAAGGCGAAGCGGTGGCGGCGCTTCCTCAAGGAGGTGTTCCCCACCGAGCCGTCCATGGTCGACTACATCCGCCGGCTGTGCGGGTACGGCATCACGGGCAGCACCGCCGAGCAGGCGTTCGCGGTGCTGATCGGGACGGGCGCCAACGGCAAGTCGGTGTTCCTGGACACCCTCTCGTACGTCTTCGGGGACCTGTCGGAGACGACCCGCTTCGAGACCTTCGAGGACCGGGGTTCCAGCATCCCCGCCGACCTGGCCGCGCTGCGCGGGGCCCGGATGGTGATGGCCAGCGAGGGTGAGGCGGGCAAAGCGATGAGTGAGTCCGTCCTGAAGCGCGCCACCGGGTCGGACCGCCTCACCGCGCGGTTCATGCGGGAGAACTTCTTCACCTACCAGCCCACCTTCCTGCTGTGGCTCGCGTCGAACCACACCCCGGCGTTCCGGTCGCAGGACGAGGGCCTGTGGAGGCGCGTGAAGTTGATCAAGTTCGACCGCTACTTCGCACCGGAGGAACGCGACCACGGCATCTTCGCCGACCTGCGCAAGGAGGCCGAGGGCATCGCCGCGTGGGCCGTGGCCGGGGCGGTGGAGTGGTACCGCGACGGGCTGAGGGAGCCCGACTGCATCAAGGCCGCGACCGCCAACTTCAAGGAGAACAGCGATGCCTTGGCGGAGTTCCTGACGGACGTCCTGGTCAAGACCGGAGACGACAAGCACCACGTCCCCAGCCAGGACGCCTACAACGCCTACCGCGACTGGTGCGAGGCCCAGGGCGAGAAGGCGTGGACCCGCCGCGGATTCGTCTCCGCCCTGGACGAGCGCGGCATCCGCCAGCACCGCATGACCCGTGGCCGCGTGCTGCTCGGCGTCCGCTTCGCGGCCGAGAGCGCTCCCGCCGGCCCGGGGGTCTTCGACACCACCAACGACTAGGAAGAGAGCACATGCGGGTACACCCGTACCGGCTGGCCGGAGAGCCGGTCGAGATCAAGGTCCCCGAACGAGCGGACGACCTGCGGGAGTTCCGCACCTGGTGGACCGCCCACGCGGCGGCCGGCACCCTGCTGGGCTTCGACACCGAGACCACCGGCCTCGCGTGGACGGACCGAATACGCCTCGTCCAGCTCGGCGACACCCACACCGCGTGGGTGATCCCCGTCGAACTCGGCGGCCCCTTCCGCGCCGCCGCGATCGAGGCCCTGGCCGCACTGCCGAACCTCGTCGCGCACAACCTGGCGTTCGACGCACTGAAGGTCGACACCGAACTGGGCATCCGGCTCGAAGACCTCTACCCCCGCGCCCAGGACTCCCGCATCGCGGCCCACCTGCTCGACAGCCGCCACGACTACGAAGGCGGCGTCGGCCTGTCCCTCAAACCGCTGTCCGCCTGGTACGTCGACCCCGCAGCGCCCGACACGCAGAACGACCTCACGAAGGTGTTCAACGGGCTCGGGCTGACCAAGGAGAACGGCTGGGCCCGGATCGACCTCTCGCACCACGTCTACGAGCTGTACGCCGGTCTCGACGCCTTGCTCGTCGCCCGGCTGCTGCCCAAGCTGCTGGACCGCTACCGGGCCGAGGGCCTGCGTTCGGCGCTGCTGCCCTACGAACACCAACTCGCCCTGGTATGCGCGAAGCTCCAGCGCACCGGGATGCTGATCGACCCCGAGTACACCAAGGGGCTCGTCGGCCGGCTCGCCGACGAGAAGAAGTTCTTCTCCGACGTGGCGGCCCGCTTCGGCGTCGACTCGGTGAACTCCCCGGACCAGGTGGCCGGCGCCCTGCTGGGGATGGGCGAACGGCTTACGGAGAAGACCGACAGCGGCGCGCTCTCAGTGGCCAAGGAGGTGCTGCTGCCCTTGGCGGACCTTGACCAGGACTGGGAGCGCCTGGGGATGCGCGAGCCCAACCCGCTCGCCGACGCCGTGTTGAGAGCTAAAAGGGCCGGGAAGTGGTCGACCAGCTACGCCGAGGCGATGCTGAACAACCGCGACCACTTCGACCGCATCCACCCGAAGATCAACCCGCTCGGTGCCCAGACCGGCCGCGCCTCGCACTCCGACCCCGCAATGGCCCAGCTTCCCTCGCACGGCTGGGAGGTGCGCCGGTGCGTGGTCGCCGAGCCGGGCCACGTCTACTTCTCCGTGGACCAGCAGGCGGTCGAACTCCGCGTGCTGGCCGCGCTGTCCGGTGAGTCCCGGATGATCCGGGCCATCGCCTCGGGCAAGGACCTGCACGGCTTCGCCGCCGAGATGATGTACGGCGAGGACTTCGACAAGGGGCAGCGCACGCTGGCGAAGATCGCCGGTCTCGGCACCGCCGACCAGGGCGGGGGCGCGCCGCGGGCCCACCAGACCCGCCCCGCCGTCCCGGGCAAGCGGGGCCCGCGCCCCCGCGGCGGCCCGGCGGGCCCCCGCCTCAAGCCGGGGGGC
>NZ_JBISAI010000014.1:0-84978 GCF_044391605.1 Kitasatospora sp. NPDC018619 | reverse complement strand
GCGGGGGCCTGGCCGGGGGCGGGCGCCGCGGCGTTTTTGTGGGCGGGGGCGTTCTCCCCGCGGGGCCGGGGGGGGGGGGGGGGCCCGGCCGGGCCCCCCCCCCCCCCCCCCCCCCCCCCCGCGACGCTGGCCAAGCAGACCGGCCAGGACGTCCAGGTCATGCGGGACACGCTCCAGCGCTACGGCCGGGCGTTCCCCGGCATCAAGCGGTGGGCCCGCAAGCTGCAACGCCAGGCCCTCGCCGAGGGCTGCACGATGACCACCGTCACCGGCCGGCGGCTCCACCTGGACCGCGACAAGCTCTACAAGTCCGTCGCCTACGCGTGCCAGTCGACGGCCCGCGACACGATGGGGCAGGCGCTGATCACCATGGACCGGCAGGGCCTGACCCCGTACCTCACCAT
Source organism: Kitasatospora sp. NPDC018619 (assembly GCF_044391605.1). Classification (NCBI taxonomy): domain Bacteria; kingdom Bacillati; phylum Actinomycetota; class Actinomycetes; order Kitasatosporales; family Streptomycetaceae; genus Kitasatospora; species Kitasatospora sp. NPDC018619. The sequence continues at coordinate 84,574 of NZ_JBISAI010000014.1, read as the reverse complement.
GTGGGTGCACGACGAAGTCGTGGGCACCGCCCCGAAAAAGGAGGCCGCCGAAGTCGCCCAGGCGTGCGCGCAAGCCATGAAGATGACGCTGCTGGGGGTCCCGCTGGACACCGACGCCGAGGTCTACGGCCCGAGCTGGGCCGACGGCTACGGACTGCCCAAGGAGTGGGCCTATGCGGCGTGAACCGGAGAGCGCGCACACGCAGTTCTGCGAGGTGTGCGACGACGAGAAGCCTCTTGGGCAGTTCGGCCGGCGCAAGCGGGCGCCCAACGGCCGGGCGAACGTGTGCCGCCCCTGCGTCCGCGCCGCGAACCACAAGGCCAACAAGGACCCGGCCGTCGTCCGCAAGCGCCGCGACGCCCGGCTGCGCCGGGTGTACGGCATCACGCTGAGCGACTACGAGCGGATGGGTCGCCAGCAGCGGTGGCGGTGCGCGATCTGCGGCCAGACGGCCGCCGTCGGGGATCGCCTCGTGGTCGACCACGACCACGACAAGCCTCGCGGACAGGCCGTCAGAAGGCTGCTGTGCAGGGGCGAGAACAGCGCGCTCGGCCACTTCGGGGACTCTTCCGCCCGCCTGGACAGGGGCGCGGAGTACCTACGCAAACACGGCAAATGAGGCAGAGATCACATTACCTACTCTTTGCCTACATTTTTGCAGGTAGCGGGCTTGATCGTCACCAAAGCCGCAAATCACCCCTTCTTCACAGTTTGAGCACAGATCGAGCACATGTTTATGCTCCTCCCCGCATGTCGCACCAGAGGGGGTGCGACCCATAACTAGGAGTCACGATGCGGCGGGGAGGATGGAACCTCACGGGAGGTTCCCATCGGCACCTACGCCGTCTCGGCCGGGCTCGGCGGGAGGAGGCACGGATCATCACCCCGCCCGTGGCGGCGGCAGTTCGCCGCGCCATGGGCATCACCGACGGCAGCGGCCTCAGTCTGGCGGAGCTTCCCCTGGAGGAGGCCGGGCGCGAGCACATCCGACGGATGCTGCGCGTGTTAGCCGACCTGCACGCCTCTCTGGCCGTGCAGCCCCCCTTCCATCGGGTGCACGCCCTGCGCGCCCTGCTGACGCGCCTTGCGCGCTGCATGGCCCTGTTTTCCCGACGTCTCACCCTCACCGGCACCCCGGCAGCCCGCCGAAGTGCCCTGGGAGCCACCGCGGCCTGACCTGATCTCAGGCCGCCTTCGCGCCCCTGTCTTCGGCTGACCCGAACCGGCAGGGGCTTCTTCATGCCCCGACGCGGCCGTGCGCCCGCCGGGGCTTTGTCATGCCCTGACGCGGCCTGAGCGCCGGCCGGCGGCTTCGCCATGCCCTTTTGCGCTCCGCCGCGCCGCGATACCGCACGCCCATCTCTCTGTTCTGTACATGTCAAGGACGTTTCATGTCTTCGCCCTGCATCACCCCTGACCTGATCCGCCAGGCCCAGACCCCCAAGCCCCTCCCGGCCCTGACCGGCATGGGCAAGCTCGACCGGGGCCGCGTGGCCACCGAGGAGATCCTGAACGGCCTTGAGGGCATCGCCCGGTCCGTCTCCCGCAAGCGGGCCGCGCAGATGGAGGGCGACAGCCACCAGGCCGCCCAGGACATCGCCCAGGAGATGCGGCTGAGCTTCTGGCGCGCCATCCACTCCTGGGACGTCGACGGCCCGAACACCGCCGAGTTCACCTCGTACGCCTACCAGCGGGCGAAGCTCGACGGCCGGGCCGCCGCCACCCGCGAGATCGCCCCGGGCGTGACACGCGACTCCGCCGCAGCGTTCATGGGCGCCCTCCAGCGCAACGACGGGTGCTTCACCGCCGCCAAGGAGGAGGTGACCGGCCTGGACGCCAAGCGCCGCCTCTCGCCCGAGCACGCCGACATCGTCGCCGCCGCGCTCACCCGCCCCCTGCCGATCACCAGCGTGGCGGAGAGCGCTCTCGAAGCCTCCGCCGCGCAGGACCCGGACCACCTGGTCGAATACACGCCGCTCGGCACCACCCCCCGCGCCGCGCGGGTGCACCTGGCCGTCACCGACGGCCAGCCGGTCGTCGCCGCCGTGACCACCGCGGGCTGGTGCACCGACCTCCAGCCCTCCCTGGCCCTCAACCCGATCGCCATCTCCCGCGACGCCGTGCGCTGCAAGGGAGTTCGCGTCACCGGGACCAAGCGCGGCAAGCACGCCACCGGCGCGATCATCGACCGCGCCGCCGACGCCGAGACCCACGCCCGCTTCACCGCCGCCACCCGGGTCAAGACGAACGAACTGCTGGCCGGCATGTCGCCGACCGAGGCGGCCATCGCCCGCGCCGCGTTCGGCTTCGACGGACCGCCCATGCTCACCGACGCCGGGAAGCTCGACGCCACCGGCATAGCCGAAGCCCTCGGCACCACCCCCGGCAGCGTCAAGGCCACCTGGTCCCGCGCCCTGAAGAAGCTCCGGGACCGGGCGTGAACCGGGCTGTTAACCGCCCCGGCTCAAGCCTTCCGAACACCCACGGAAGGAACACGCGATGAAGAACCCCACCGGCACATACCACCTGCGCGACGGCGCGACCCTGCACGTCACACCCGACGACCACGACGGCTACCGCCTGGAGGTCACCCGCGAGGGCCAGAGCGTCCGCTACAACGGCGGACACTCCGCCCGCGAAGTCCACGCCTTCCTGGCCCTGTTCCCCCGGGGGAGCCGATGACCCGCGCCGAGGCCCTGGCCCTCGCCCAGAAGACCGTCACCGATATGGCCACCAACAACCGCGGCTACCCGGACCAGCCGTTTGACGCCCGCGTGAGCGCCGTGCTCCGCCTTGCCGAGTTCCTGATGAACGGAGAGAACAATGACGACCGCACCTGAGCAGTTCACAGTGCGCCTGGGCGAACAGCGCTTCCCCTGCAAGTACGACGGCCCGCGTGACTACGCCCGCACCCACGTGGACGCCGAAGGCGACATCGGCCTGCTCGTCCACTGCGGCGAGACCACCACGTCCATCTACCTCAACCCCGAAGTCGCCGAGTCGATGGGCAACACCCTGGTCCAGTCGGCCGCCCGCTCGCGCGCCACCCTCCAGGAGATCCAGCGCGTCCGCCAGGAGGAGGCCGAAGCCGCCCTGCGCCTCGGCGAGATGGAAGCCGCCCGCCAGGCCGAGCAGGCCCGCCACGAGGGACAGCCCTACCTCACGGCCGGCGGCTCCACCTCACCCGCCGCCCTCCCGCAGCCCGTCCTGGCCGACATGCTCACCGCACCCCAGCCGGCCATCACCGAGATGCCGCCCGCCCCGCCCCAGCCGCCGACCTTCGCCGACACCATGCTCCCGCAGCCCGGCACCGAGGACCGCGAACGGGCCTTCCTGCGCGCCTCCGAACTCCTCGGCCCGGACGCCGGAGTGGCCTCCCGCATCGCCATGGCCAACTACCTGCTGAAGGGGGCAGCGTGACCCTCCCCGTGATCCACGCCGTCGTCCACCAGGCCGCCCGCGCCTACGAGGCCCGCACCCCGGCGGGCGAACGCGTCGTCGTCATCGAGACCGAGCACACCGCCCCGGGGCAGCTCACCCGGACGGTCGTCCCTCTCCCGGAGCACATCGCCCTGGACCTCGCTACCGACATCGAAGACCTCGGGTGGTGACCCCCACCTGACCCACACGAAGGCCCCCGGCCGGCACTGCTCGAACAGTGCTGACCGGGGGCCTTTTCTGCGTTATGCCGCCTTCGGCGTCGTGGTCTTCCTCTTCGTCGGCTTGGCGGGCTCGTCATCACGCGCCAACTCGACGGTCTTCCATACGATTCGAATCCGGTCGGGCGTCACCCGCTGCCCTTGGTAGGCCGCCTTTTTTAGATAGACCTTGTCGATGGCGAGTTGCAGCAGGCTCCTCTGGTATCCGCTGGTAGAGGTCTCCCATAGCTTCGCCCTGCGCTCTGGATCAGTAAGAACACCGATATCCCCGGTCGGCTTGGCGATCTTTTCCCAGTCCGAGCGGGCTGCTTCGACGTCCTCCACAGCCGCCCGCCTCAGTTTGACAAACGTAGCCTCGCCGTCGCGCCCGCCGTAGGCCCCGGCCGCGTTCAGTCGGTCGAGACGTGCCACGGCCTCCTCCGCGAGCTTCACCTGCCCGCGAGCCTTTTGCTCCGCGTTGCTCTCCTCGGGCTGAGACAAGGCAGCCCATCCCTTGGCCACCGCAAGCATCGTGGGGTCCATCGGATCATTGGCGTCGAGACGAGCTTCCCACTGCCGCTTGATCTCCATGAACGTCGAATTCCTGTTCATCGAGACAGGGGCAGGGCATTCTCCGCCGGTAACCGCCAGGTAGCACCCGAGGGCTGTTCCTCGGAGCGTGGCCCGCCCTCCGCAGCCTTCGCAGTAGGTGGGGAACCTCGCCATTGGATGGAGATCGCCCTTCGCCTCGTCCTTCCGAGGCTCCCCGAACCCTTCGGGCAGCTCGACGCCGGCCGCGATACGGCGATGCCGATCCCACACCTCCTGGGGGATCGTCTTGGCCCCCTTAGCGAAGACCTTCACCTTCTTGCCCTTGGAGTTCAGATAGACCTGCGCGATGCTGTTGACAGTGATCGCCTGCCATCCCAGGTAAACCGGGTGCCTCAGAATCTTGCTAATGGTGCCGTGACTCCACAGGCCGCCAGTCGGTGACGGGATGCCATCACGCGCAAGCCCGAATGCAATTTGCCGGATAGACTTCCCATCGGCAGCCTCGTAGTGGATTCGCTCAATGATGGGCCAGTTCTTGTCATTCTTGAGCTTCCGCTTCTTGGTAACCCGGGTGCCATATGGGGCGGCCCCCAGCCACAGGCCCATTTCCCGCTGCTCTGCCTTCGTGCTTTTCAGCTTCGCAGACAGGCGCTCACTGAACTCCCGATCCTCCTCGGCATTCTGAATGATGTACTTTCGATCACTCCGCTTCGCCGAGTCCAGGCCGTTGTAGTCGAAGATGAGCCGCTTTCCAGGCTCATCCAGGATTTTCAGCACGTCTCCCGCACCCTTGCGGGAGTATCGCGACGAGTCGTAAACCCAGAGCGCGTCCGTGTCGCCGACAAGCAGCGCATGAACAGCCGCGTCAAAGTCCGGCCGCTTCACGGTGCGCTTGTAGGCCGAAACGTTCTCGCGCCAGACGCGTCGGACTTGATAGCCATTCTCTCGGGCCCACTCGCGCCCGCGTCGTTCCTGGGCCTTGATCGACAGGATGTCACGGGTGGCAACCCCCCGGACCTCTTGCGATTTGCGGAGCAGAAGGTCAACCAAGGGAAGATCATTGCTGTTCGTGCCCGCCACAGTTCCACCGTCCTGTCAGGTGGAGACCCCCGCAACTCGCAAGGTGCAGGGGTGTCCACTCGCCTAACAAGGACGACCCGAACTTCTCGCTCCAGCGGGTCACCGAGCGCCAGGGCCGGGACGCCCGCACCGACGGCCTGTTCGCACTCGACGACAAGGCGCAGAAGGACCTGGTCCGCGTCTTCCTCGCGACCCGCGAGGAGCTGGAGGGCAAGCGGATCGACGAGGTCTTCTCGCGGAACTTCCTGGAGAGCAACTTCTGGCTGTACTGGCGCACCATGTTCGCCTTCGAGGAGTGGCACGGCGCGCTGGAGATGAAGCTCTACCTGCACCGCTTCATCCATCACATCGGCGGCCTGCCGGACCTGTCCGCGCTGAAGTTCACCAAGTACAACCAGTACGAGTCGATGGTCCTGCCGCTGACGCGCTGGCTGATGGACCAGGGTGTGCGGTTCCGCTACGAGGTCGAGGTCACCGACATCGACTTCGACCTCGCGCCCGGCACCGCCGACGCCCCCGGCCGCAAGCAGGCCACCCGGATCCACTGGCGGGAGGCCGGCCGGGAGGGCGGGGTGGACCTCGGCCCGGACGACCTGGTGTTCACCACCATCGGCTCGCTCACCGAGAACTCCGACGACGGCGACCAGCACACCCCGGCCCGGCTGAACGAGGGCCCGGCCCCGGCCTGGGACCTGTGGCGCCGGATCGCCGCCAAGAACCCGTCCTTCGGCCGCCCCGAGGTGTTCTGCGGGGACATCGAACGGAGCAAGTGGGAGTCGGCGACGGTCACCACCCTGGACGCGCGCATCCCGCGCTACATCCAGAAGGTCGCCAAGCGCGACCCGTTCAGCGGCGGCGTGGTCACCGGGGGCATCGTCACCGCCCGGGACTCCTCCTGGCTGATGAGCTGGACGGTCAACCGCCAGCCGCACTTCAAGCAGCAGCCCGCCGACCAGATCGTGGCCTGGGTCTACGGGCTGTTCGTCGACCGCCCGGGCGACTTCGTGCGCAAGCCGATGCAGGAGTGCACGGGCGAGGAGATCACCCGGGAGTGGCTGTACCACCTGGGCGTGCCCGTCGAGGAGATCCCCGAGCTGGCCGCCGAGGCCGCCCGCTGCGTGCCGGTGATGATGCCGTACGTGACGTCCTTCTTCCTGCCCCGGCACGCGGGCGACAGGCCGGACGTGGTGCCGGAGGGCGCCGTCAACTTCGCCTTCATCGGCCAGTTCGCGGAGACCACCCGGGACTGCATCTTCACCACCGAGTACTCCGTGCGCACCGGCATGGAGGCCGTCTACCGGCTGCTGGGCGTCGAGCGCGGCGTGCCCGAGGTGTTCAACTCCACCTACGACGTGCGCAAGCTGCTCGCCGCCACCACCCGGCTCCGGGACGGCGCCGAACTCGACCTGCCCGGGCCCGAGTTCCTGCGCAAGCGGCTGCTGCGCCGGCTGGAGGCCACCGAGATCGGCGAGCTGATGCAGGAGTTCGGCCTGATCGAGGACGAGCGGAAGTAGCCGGCCCCAGGGCGCGTCCGGGGCGCGCGGGAGGCCCGGGCCGGGGCCTTGCCGCGCGCCCCGGCCCCGTTCCGGGACAGGGATGGTGCTATCGTCATTAGCACCATGTTGCTGAAGCTGGACATCGGGGACACCCGACCGCTGCACGAACAGGTCGCCGGCGCGATCAGGCGGGCCGTCGCCGAGGGCGAGTGCGCCCCCGGGGACAAGCTGCCCCCGGCCAGGGAGCTCTCGCTGGCCCTGGGGGTGAACACCAACACCGTGCTTCGCGGGCTGCGCACGCTGCGCGACGAGGGGGTGCTGGAGTTCCGCCGGGGCCGCGGCATCACGATCGCGACCGGCGCCGACACCCGGTCCGAACTGGTGGACCGCGTACGGGCGTTGGTCGAGGACGCGGCCCGGGCCGGCTACAGCAGGAACGATCTCGTGGACATGATCAGGGGGATCTCGTGACGGACGAGGGGACGACCACGACGAAGGCGGCGCAGCGGCCCCCGCACCGCGGTGCGGTCTGGGCCGGGGCGGCCTGGGCGGTCGGGGTGGCGGGACTGCTGGTGGCGCTGCCGCTGACGGCCCGCCACCGGCTGCCCGACCCGCTGGCCACCCACTGGAGCGGGCGGGACCCCGACGGCTCGATGTCGCTGACGGCGGCCGTGCTCTTCCCGGTGGTGTTCTGGGCGGTCCTGGTGCTGGTCGCGCTGTTCCTGCGGCGGTACCCGGGCACCCGGGCGCCCGGCGCCGCGTCGACCACGCTGGCGACCGGCGGGGTGCTGCTGACGGGGGCGCAGGCCTCCATCGTGCACGCCAACCTGGACCGCGCCCGCTGGCAGGACGCCGCGCCGATGGGCGTCGAGGTGGCGCTGGTCCTGCTGACCACCGGCGCCGCCGGGGCGCTGGCCCTGCTGGCGAGCCGCCGCTACGGCGGGCGGATTGACCCCCGCCCGGTAGCCGGGGCACCGGTGCTGGAGGTGCCGGCGGGCGAACGGGTCGTCTGGCTCTCCCCGGCCGCCAACCCGTGGCTGCAACTGGTGTCGGCGGTGCTCGGACTGGTCGCGGTGGCGGCGGCGGCGGCCGTCGTCAGCGGGGTGGCCGCCGTGGGCTGGCCGCTGGTGCTGCTGCTCGCGCTCCCGGCACTCGCCGTGCTCCTCTGCTCCTCGGTGCGGGTGCGGGTGACCGACCACGGCCTGACCGTCGGCTTCGGCCCCTTCGGCCGGCCGGCCCGCCACTGGTCCCCCGGCGAGCTGGAGTCCGCCCGCGTCGAGCGGCGCACCGCCGGCCAGGCGGGCGGGTGGGGCTACCGGGTCAACGGGCTGGGCACCACCGTGATGCTGCGCGGGGGCGACTGCCTGGTGGTCCGTACCCGCCGGGGCGCGGACTTCGCGGTCAGCGTCGACGACGCCGAGCGCGGCGCCGCCCTGCTCAACACGGTGATCGCACGCAGCCGTCGGCCCGTCGGCTGAACCCCCGCCGGGCCGGGGCCCGCGGCCGAAACCGCCCGGGCCCCCGACCGAGCCGCCCCGGGCCCCGGCCGGACCACCGTCACGGCTCCCCCACGCGCAGTTCGGTGGCGACCTGCCGCCGTCCGGCGACCAGCGTCTCCAGCACCACCCCGAGGCAGGCCGCCAGCGCCAGGCCCGCCGTGGGCAGCAGCACCGGCAGCGCCGCGGGGCCGAGGGAGCCGCCCGTACCGGCGCCGACCAGGGTCGACAGGTCGAAGGCCGGCCCCAGCAGGGCGGCCGCCGCGACCGCCACCGCGCCGCCGCCGACGGCCGCCACCAGGGTCCGCGGCAGCGCCTCGGCGAGGATCAGGGCGATCCCCTGCCGGGGCCGCAGGCCCATGGTGCGCAGCCGGGCGAGCAGCGCCGTGCGCTCGGGCGCGGCGCGCAGCAGGGTCAGCAGGACGGCGAGGACGGCGAATCCGGCGGCGGCGGGGGCCGCGTACCGGAACAGCCGCCCGGCGGCCTGTGGCAGGGGGTCGCCGGCGAGCTGGGCGGCGAACTCGCGGCTGCTGCCCACCCGGTAGCCCGGCGGCAGGCGGTGGCTGCCCCGGCCGGCCGCCGCGGCCTCCTCCGCCACGAGCTTGTCGACCCCGGTCGGCTCGACCAGCCCCCGGTCCCGCAGGAGCGAGCGGATCCGCTCGGGATCGAGGCCGTCGCCGACCGCCAGCCACCGGTTCCACCGGCCCAGTTCCGGCAGGCGTTCCACGGCGGGGCCGCTGGGCACCACGACGAACGGCCGTTCCGGATCGGGCAGCGCCGGGGTCGCGGCGACGATCCCGGCGACGGTGGTGCGCAGTTCGCCGGCGGTGGACAGGTGCACCGTCGGCGCGCCGGCGGCCAGCCGTGCGGCCAGGGCGCTGCTGAACAACGCGGGCACCGGGGTCTCCGGGCCGCCGGGGGCGCCGGCGAGCGCGGCCGGATCGAACCCGCCGGCCCCGAGGGTGCGGGCGATCTCCGCGTACGCGGTCGGCTCGGCGACGACCAGGGTCACCGTGGTGTAGTCGTTCGGGCCGGCGCCGACGAACCGGGCGCTCGGGTCCACCCGGACGGCGGTCGCGCCGCGGACCTGCGGCAGGGCGCCCGCGGCCTGGAGGAACGGTTCCGTCAGGGTCGCGTACTCCGGGACGGAGACGGCGATGTCGCCGCCGGTCGCGACGCGCGCGGCGTGCAGCCTGCCCTGGTCCACCGAGGCGAGCAGGGTGGCGCCGAAGCCCGTCGTGGTGACGGCGATCAGCAGGGCGAGCAGCGGCAGGGCGCGGGGCCGTCGGCGCCCGGTCCCGTCCCGGGCGGCCCGGGCGAGGCCGAGGAAGCCGACCAGGCCCCGGCCCCGGCCGGCCAGCGCGGCCAGCCGGCCGGTCACCACCGGCTCGATCCGGGCCAGCAGCAGGCCGCCGGCGACGGCGAGCAGCAGCGGGGCGGCCACCAGCAGCGGGTCGGCCACCCGGCCGGGGTGGCCGACGCCGCGCCGGCGGGCCTCGGCCACCGCCACGGCGGCGACGGCCAGCAGCACGGCCTCGCCGACCACCCGGCGCCCCCGGGCGGCCGGCCGGGGGCGGTCCCGGACCAGCACCGCCCGGGCCGGGAAGGCGAGCAGGGCGAGCAGGGTCGCGGCCACGCCCGCGGCCAGCGCGGGGCCCCAGCGCGGGGTGGGCAGCAGCGCCAGGGCGGCCGTCGCCCCGAGCCCGGCGGCGGGCAGCACGGTGACGGCGCCCTCGCCGAGCAACCGCAGCAGCACGCCGCCGCGCGAGCAGCCGCGGGCGCGGAGCAGCCGCAGCTCGGCGGCGCGGCGGTCGGTGCCGAGCGCGGCGGCCAGGCACAGCACGACCACGGCGGTGCCCGCGGCGCCGGCCGGGCCGATCGCGCTCAGCACCGTCGCGGCCCGGTAGCGCTCGGCCGCCCCGGCGAGGACGGCCGGCAGGGTCGAGACGGTCCGCAGGTCGGTGCGGCCGGTCGCGGCGGCGAGGTCCACGGCGTTCGGCCCGGCCAGGAAGGGCAGCACGTCGGCGCGGGTGCGCTCCAGCCGGTCGGCCCGCAGCGGGGCGGGGTCGAGGGGCAGCCGCCAGAAGTCCTGCACCGACGGGCTCCAGCGGGTGAGCGCGGCCAGGCTGCCGCCGTCGACGAAGCCGGTGGCGGCGAGCCAGTTGCCGTGCCCCGCGTCCATGTTCAGGCAGGGGCGGTCCGGGCAGCCGATGCCCGTCCAGAACGGGTCCAGCGGGTCGTCGACCCGGACGAGGCCGGTCACCACGGCGGTCGCCGCCGTGTCGGGGCCGGCGCCGCCGTCGATGACGTCGCCGACCTTCATGCCGATCAGCTCGGCGGCCGTCCGGCTCACCACGACCGGCAGCGGGCCCCCGGCGGGGGCGGGCCCCGGCCAGCTGCCCTCGGTCAGCGTCACCCGGTCGGCGAGGCCGGCCAGGTGGACCAGGGAGAGCGTGCTCGGGGCGCTCTCGCCGAGCCGGCGGTAGCCCGGGTTCCCCATCGCGGCGGGCGCGGCCACGGCGCCGTGCGCCAGCCCCGGCCGGGACAGCGGCAGCCGCCCGCCGACCCGGGCGACGAGCTCGTGGTCGACGGCGTCGAGGGCCTCGGCGGTGTCGGTCGGCCGGGCCCAGGAGGTGACGTGCAGGCTGGTCGCGTGGATGCCCGTGCGGCGCACGTGGTCCCGCAGCGCCGCGTCCGCGTCCCGGTCCACGACGCGGGGGACGGCCACGGCCAGCAGGACGGTGACGAAGGCGAGGAGCGCGGTCAGCAGCGCGGCCGCCGGGCTCGCGCGCAGCCGGGTGCGGACCCAGCGCGCCGGGCGGTGGGCGGCCCCGGGGGCACCGGCATTGGCGGTCACGTCTCCTCCACGGGGGCGCGGCGGGGCGGCGGACTGCGGTCGGCCGCGGGTGGACACCTCGTGCCGGACGCCTCGTGCGGGCAGCGCACCCGGGCAGCGCGCACGGGCCACCGGCGACGGGTCGGACAGCGGTCGATGCTGTCAGACCGGACCGCCGTCCGGAAGGGGATCGCACCGATCGGTTCCGGCCCGTCCAGGGGCGGTCGGGGCTGGTGGGGGCCGTGGTCCGGCGGCCGCGCGGGGAGTTGAACCGGCGACGCCGCCCCGTCCGTGGAAGAGGGCCGCCCGCGGTGCTCCGGACGGTCGTCGGGGGCCCAAACCGCTCGAACCGGTGGTGCCTTCGAACGCCGATGCGGGTACACAAGTTGACGGTCGTTCAGGTGTGTGGCGGCGCCCGTCCGACACCGCCCACCCCGCCCCCGCGACCGGAGGACCATCGGGCCCGCGGGCCCGTGCGAAAGGCAAGGAGGCGTCCGTGACCCACGACACACGCCCGCAGGACTTCCCCGGTGCCCGGCAGAGCACCCAGGACGTCCGGACCATCGCGATCCTGCGCCTCGGCGTCGGCCTGATCGGCATCCTGCTGCCGCCGGCCCTGCCGTTCGGCAACTGGCTGGCCGCCGTGGTGACGGGGCGCAGCACCGACGGCTTCTGGCCGGGCTCGATGAGCGCCTCGTACTACTCCGACACCCGCAACGTCTTCGTCGGCGCGCTGTGCGCCCTCGGGGTGTTCCTGATCTGCTACCGCTACGACCGCCGGGACGACCGCTGGAGCACGGCGGCCGGGTTCTTCGCGCTCGGGGTCGCGCTGTGCCCGACGTACACCGGGGGCGGCTCCGGCCTGGACCGCACCGTCGGGGTGTTCCACCTGGTCTTCGCCGGCCTGCTGTTCGTCATGCTGGCGATGTTCTGCTTCCACTCCTTCCGCAACCCCCGCTCCGCCCAGCCGGCCCGGGTGGGCACGGCCTACCTGGTGGCCGGGGTGGTGATCCTGGCCGGCCCGGCGCTCGCCGTCCTGGCCGAGGCGACGGGCCTAGGCTCCGGCTGGCAGGTCCGGCCGCTGTACCTGGGCGAGTGGCTGGCCACCTGGGCCTTCGGCTTCGCCTGGACGGGCGCCGCGCTCGAACTGGCGGCGCACGGCCGGCGCGACACCGGCCCCACCGCGCTCCCCCGTCAGCCGGGTGCCGTCGCGCTCGACCCGGCCCCTCCGGAGGCGCACGCCTGAGGCCCTGTCATCCCTCCGCCGGGCGACCGTTACCATGCGCACCATGAACCGCCGCCAGGGCGGTCGGTGACGGATGCCCAGCCACGGGAGAACGAACATGGTGAACGAGATCCGAGCGGAGCGCGGTCCGCGCGAGGAGTACCCGTCGGTGGACCTGCGGATGGACGTCCCGCACTCCGCCCGGGTCTACGACTACCTCATCGGCGGCAAGACCAACTTCGAGGCGGACCGGGTCGCGGCGCACGCCTCGGTGCAGGCCTGGCCGTCGCTGCCGGTCTCGATGCGCACCACGCGCGAGTTCATGCAGCGCTCGGTGCGCCGGCTCGCCGAGGAGTACGGCGTACGGCAGTTCCTCGACATCGGCACCGGCATCCCGACCTCGCCGAACGTGCACGAGATCGCCCAGTCCGTGGCCCCCGAGGCCCGGGTGGCCTACGTGGACAACGACCCGATCGTGCTGACCCACGCGCGGGCCCTGATGGACAGCACGCCCGAGGGCCGCACCTGTTACGTGGACGCCGACTTCCGCGACCCGGCGTCGATCATCGACAACCCGCAGCTGCGCGAGGTGCTCGACCTCTCACAGCCGGTGGCGCTGTCGCTGATCGCGATCGTGCACTTCGTGCTGGACGAGGACGACCCCCAGGGCATCGTGCGCCGCTTCATGGACGCCCTGGCGCCCGGCAGCTTCCTGGCCCTGACGGTCTTCACCGGGGACACCGACCCGGTGGGCGTCGGCGGCGTCGGCCGGGAGTACAACGCGCGCGGCATCCCGCTCCAGATCCGCGACAGGGCCGAGGCGGAGGCCTTCTTCGACGGCTTCGAGCTGCTCGACCCGGGGGTCACGCTGGTGCACCACTGGCGGCCGGACGCGGGGGCCGCGCCCGTGCGCGACCAGGACATCGCGATGTACGCGGGCGTGGCGGTCAAGCGCTGACGGACGGTGCCGCACAACCGGGCGCAGAATCGTTTCCCTGACGGTGCCGACGCCTTCGCAGGATCGATTCCGCGCCCGGTTCGCCACCACCGACGGAGCCCCTACCGCAGGAGCACGGCCGACGGATCACGGCCGCAGGAGCACGGCCGCCGGGTCACGGCCCCGCCCGCGGGCCGGCGGCCCGGAAGCTCCCCCGGCCCGAGGCCATGTCGGCGACCGCCACCAGCAGCGCCACCAGCACCAGGCCCGCCGCGACCGTCACCCCCAGCTGGAAGGCCCACGCCCAGTCCGGGTGGGGCCCGGCGGCACGGGCGAAGAACACCGAGCCGACGACGGCGATGCCCACCGCCGAGCCGACCCGCTGCGCGGTCTGCAGCACCCCGCCCGCGCTGCCCGCCCGGGACACCGGCACCTGCTGGAGGGTCAGCGTCTGGTTCGGGGCGATCACCAGCCCGCTGCCCGCACCGGCGACGAGCAGCGGCAGCGCCGTCGTCCAGCCCACATGGGGCCCCGACCACAGCTGCACCGCGAGTGCCGAGGCCAGCAGCCCCGCGAGCACCAGCACCAGCCCGGCCACCACCAGCCGCCGCCCCAGCCGGCTCACCAGGCGCCCGCCCACCGCCGCGGACACCCCCGAGCCCACCGCGAAGGGCGTGATCGCCAGGCCCGCCGTCAGGGCCGAGTAGTGCAGCCCGGCCTGGAGGTAGAGCGTGAAGATGAAGAAGATCGCGGTGAACCCGGCGAAGTACACCAGCGACAGCAGCGTCCCGGCCGCGTACGGCCGCACCGCGAACAGCGCCATGCTCACCAGCGGTTCGCGCCGCCGCCCGTAGTGCAGTTCCCAGCCGACGAACGCGGCGAGCAGCACGGCCGCCAGCGGCAGCAGCAGCCAGCGGGTCGAGCCGTGCCACTGCTGCGCCTGGACGAACGGCAGCAGCAGCGAGACCGTCCCGGCGCCCAGCAGCAGCACGCCGACCGGGTCGAAGTCCCGGTGCCCGGCCCGCTCCGCGGCGGGCGGGGGCGCGGGGAGCAGCCGGTAGGCGATCGGCAGCGCGGCGACGCCGATCGGCAGGTTGACCAGGAAGACCCAGCGCCAGCCGTTCTCCGGGCCGACGACGTGGATCAGCAGCCCGCCGAGCAGCGGCCCGACGGCCGTGGACAGCCCGATGGTCGCACCGAGGGCACCGAAGGCCCGGCCGCGGTCGGCGCCCTGGAACAGCACCTGGATGAACCCGGACACCTGCGGCACCAGCACCCCGCCGGCCGCGCCCTGGAACAGCCGCGCCAGCACCAGCCACTCCTGGCTGCGCGCCGCCCCGGCGAGCGCGCTGGCCACGGTGAACAGGGCCAGCCCGGCGAGGAAGACGGCCCGCCGGCTGCGCGCGTCGCCGAGCCGCCCGGCGGGCACCAGGACGAGGCCGAAGGCCAGCGCGTAGCCGCTGAGAACCCACTGGAGGCCGCTGTCGGACATGTGCAGCCCGGCCCGTACGGTCGGCAGCGCGACGTTGACGATGCTGACGTCCAGCAGGGTCATGAACCCGGCCACCAGGCAGACCGCGAGCGCCTGCCAGCGCCGGGCGGCGGCCCGGCCGCCGTCGGCGGCGGTGGCTCCGGGCGGTGCCGCCGAGTGCGCGGCGTGCCCGGAGTGCGGCGAGTGCGCGGAGTGCCCGGCGCGGGGCGGCGGGTCTGCGGTCATGGGAGCCCTTTCCCCGAAGCCTGGGCGCCCGGTCCGTGGACGAACGTCGGTCGGCTTCGTCCGGCTCATCCTCGCCCGGCCCGCCGGGGACCGCCACCGGGCCGCCACCGGGCCGCCACCGGGGGCGGCACCGGCGCACCACCCTCCGGCCTCACCCGGACGGCCCAACAGGATCGCGACTGCCGCCCTCACCCCGGAGGCTGACGGCATGAGCGTCGCCACCGAGACCCCGCCGTCCGCCCCTCCGGTGCTGGACGTCCGGCAGCGGAACGTCGTCTTCGCCACCATCGTGCTCGGCATGCTGCTGGCCGCCCTCGACCAGACCATCGTCGGCACCGCGCTGCCCACCATCGTCGCGGACCTCGGCGGGGCCGCGCACATGTCCTGGGTGGTGACCTCCTACCTGCTGGCCGAGACGGTCGCCACCGTGCTCGCCGGCAAGTTCGGCGACCTGTACGGGCGCAAGCTGCTGTTCCAGGTCTCCGCGATCGTCTTCGTCGGCGGCTCCTTCCTGTGCGGCCTGTCCACCGACATGACCCTGCTGATCGCCTGGCGGGCCGTCCAGGGCGTGGGCGCCGGCGGCCTGATGGTCACCGCGATGGCACTGATCGCGGACGTCATCCCGCTGCGCGAGCGCGGCAAGTACCAGGGTGCGATGGGCGCGGTGTTCGGGCTGGCGACGGTGGTCGGGCCGCTGCTGGGCGGGCTGTTCACCGACCACCTGTCCTGGCGCTGGGCGTTCTACGTCAACGTGCCGATCGCCGTCGTGGTGGTGGTTGCGGCCGCCCGGACCATCCCCTCGGTGCGCTCGGCCGTCCGGCCGGTGATCGACTACCTGGGGATCGCGCTGGTCACGGTCGGCGCCAGCGCCCTGATCCTGGCGACCAGTTGGGGCGGCAACCAGTACCCCTGGGGCTCCGGGGTGATCATCGGCCTGTTCGTCGGCGGTGCGGTGGCCCTCGCACTGTTCTGCCGGGTGGAGACCCGCGCCGCCGAGCCCATGCTGCCGATGCGGCTGTTCCGCAACCCGGTGTTCGCGGTGTGCTCGGTGCTCAGCTTCATCGTCGGCTTCGCCATGCTCGGCGCGCTGACCTTCCTGCCGACCTTCCTCCAGTACGTGGACGGCGACTCGGCGACGGTCTCCGGCGTCCGGATGCTGCCCATGGTGATCGGCCTGCTGGTCGCCTCCATCGCCAGCGGCAACGCCGTCAGCAGGACCGGCAGGTACCGGCTGTACCCGATCGTCGGAACCCTGGTGATGGCCCTCGGCCTGTACCTGCTCTCCCGCCTCCAGCCGGGCACCGGCACCGCGCTCGCCTCGCTGTACATGGTCGTACTGGGCGTCGGCATCGGGCTGACCATGCAGGTGCTGACCATCGCCGTGCAGAACACCGTCGACTACGCGGACCTCGGCACCGCCACCGCCGGGGTGACCTTCTTCCGCACCATCGGCAGCTCCTTCGGCACCGCCGTGTTCGGCACCATCTACGCCAACAGCCTGAAGACCGAGCTCGCCGGCGGGGTCGGCACCGCGGCCCGGCTCACCGGCGCGGACCCGGCCGTCCTCGCCCACGCCGCCGGGAGCCCGCAGGGCCTGCACCGGCTGCCCGCCGACCAGGCCGCGCCCCTCGTCCAGGCGTACTCCGACGCGCTGCACACCGTGTACCTGTGGACCATCCCGGTGGCCGCCGTCGGCTTCGTCGTCGCGCTGTTCCTCAAGCAGGTGCAGCTGCGCGACACCACCCGGGCCGGCTCCACCGACATGGGCGAGGGCTTCGCCCAGCCGACGACCAGCGACTCCGATCCGCACCTGGAGCTCGCCGTCAGCTCGATCGTGCGCGGCGTGGACCTCGGCACCGTACGCACCATCGTCGGCGACGCCGGCACCCGGGTGGACCTCGCCGGGGCCTGGGCCCTGATGCAGGTGGCCGGCCACACCGAGGCCGTCGGCCACGCCTCGCTCGACCTCATCGCCGCCCGCAAGCGGGTGCCCCCGGAGGTCCTGGAGCCGGTCTTCGACCGGATGGCCGCCGAGGGCTACCTCACCCGCGACGGCGACCGCCTCTCCCCCACCGAGGCCGGCTCCCAGGAGGTCCGCGCCCTCGGCCACGCCTGGTCGA
Source organism: Kitasatospora sp. NPDC018619 (assembly GCF_044391605.1). Taxonomy (NCBI): domain Bacteria; kingdom Bacillati; phylum Actinomycetota; class Actinomycetes; order Kitasatosporales; family Streptomycetaceae; genus Kitasatospora; species Kitasatospora sp. NPDC018619. The sequence goes on along the minus strand of NZ_JBISAI010000014.1, from coordinate 67,476 downwards.
ACTGGCTCAACGCCCGCCTCGACGCCGACGCCGGCCGCCCCCGCAGCCCCCGCCTGCGCGCGGCCGCCGACGCCATCGCCCGCCGCCTCCTGGTCGAGGACCTCGCCACCGGCCTCCCGGCCCACGCCCGCCCCAAGGACGACGCCACGGTGTAGCCCCTGCGACCGGGAGGTGCCGGGCTCCGGGTCGGACGGTGCCGGGAGACGGACGGGCGTGCCGAAGGGGTGCGGACCGTACCGGACGCAGCAGACCGCCCGTGTTGCGTTCCGGGGCCGGGCCGGGCGCCGACCGGTCGGTCACGGGCGGGAGGCGTCCACCGGGACCGGTACGACGGTGGGCGGCGCGGTGCGGCGGGAGGCCCGGACGATCACGGCGAGGCTGGCGAGGGCGAGGGCCGTCACCACGCTGAGCATCACCGTGTAGGAGGCCAGCGAGGAGAACGCGGCGAGCACGGCGGGCAGCAGGAAGCCGGAGTAGCAGAGCGCGTAGTAGACGCCGGTGATGCCGGCCAGGTCGTCGGGGGTGACGATGCGCTGGATCTCCAGCAGCCCGGAGACCACCCCGATGCCGTAGGCGGCGCCGAGGAACACCGCGCCGCCGAGCCCGAGCAGCGGCGAGCGGAGCGCCGCGTCCCCGGCGCAGACGGCCATCCCGCAGGCCATCAGCACCATGGCGACGATCACGCCGCGGGCCGAGGAGAAGGAGTCCAGGCGCTTGGCGAAGGGCTGGACGAGGGCGCCGGTGCCGAGGGTGAGCACGGTCAGCAGCGTCGCGTAGGCCAGCGACCAGTGGCCGAGCCGGTCTCCGACCAGCTGCGGGGTCACCGCGTACGCGACGCCGGCCGAGCCGAACACCCACGGCGCCATCGGCAGCACCACCCGCAGGAAGCGCCGGTGCCCGGCCGCCGGGACCTTCAGGTCGGCCCAGAGGCTGCGGTCGACGGCCGAGCGGGCCCGGGTCTCGACGGCCTTCGGGAGCAGGAACAGCGCGGGCAGGGTGACCAGCAGGTGGGCGAGGTACGGGGTGACCATCGGCCAGGGGCCCCACTGGGCGAGCGCGCCGGCCGCTCCGGCGCCGAGGCCGAAGCCGAGGGTCAGGGCGAGCGAGGCGCGGCGGGCGCCGGCGCCCGGGTCGGCGGCCGGGTCGTGCGGGGCCTGGGAGAGCTCCTTGACCCAGCTGGTGCCGACGGCCATCGCGATGCCGACGGCTATGCCGGTGAGGAACCGCCCGGCGTAGATGGGGAGTTCACCGGCCGTTCCGGCGCACAGCACCCCGCTGGCGGCGAGCGAGGCGGCCACCGCGCCGATCATCAGCGGACGGCGCCCGTAGCGGTCCGAGGCCGCGCCTCCGACCAGCAGGCCGGGCACCAGCCCGAGGACGTACGCCCCCAGGAAGGCGTCCACGGTGACCTCCGAGTAGCCGCCGAGGTGGCGGTACATCAGCAGCAGCGGGGTGAACTGGTTGCCGCCCCAGCCGCAGCAGAGCATGGCGAGGGCCGCGAGCAGCCACGGCCGCCCCCGGCCGGAGGGTGCGGCGGGACCGGCGGACGGCGGCCGGGTGGTGCTCATGGTGGTGCTGCTCCTTGTCGGATGGTCGGTCCCGGCGGTCCGTCGGGGGGGTGCGCAGCCGGGTGCCGGTGCGCGGCGAAGGGGGCCCGGTCGGGGCTCAGCGGTCGGTGACGGCCCGGTGGGCGTCCAGGTGGGCGCGCAGGGCGGCGCCGAAGCCCTCGGCGTCGCGGGCCGCGATCCGTTCGACGAGCACGGTGTGCTCCTCGACCAGCGGGGCCAGCCGCTCCGGCTGCACCCGGAGCAGCTGGACGGCCATCCGGCGCTGGCGGTCGCGCAGCGTCCCGTAGAACCGCTCGGCGAGCTCGTTGCCGGAGGCCCTCACGATGCCCCGGTGGAAGGCCTCGTCGGCCTCGGCGAAGGCGCCGAGGTCGGCCCGGCGGGCGGGTTCGCGCTGCTGGTCGATCAGTTCGGACAGCTGCCGCACCAGCGCGTCGAGGCCGTCGGGGCGGCGGATGATCCGGCGGACGGCGGTGCTCTCCAGCGCCTCGCGCAGTTCCAGCACGTCCTCGGCCTCGCCGGGCCCGACCGGCACCACGACGGCGCCGCGCTTGGGGAAGAGCTGGAGCAGCCCCTCGGCCTGGAGCCGCAGGAAGGCCTCCCGGACGGGGGTGCGGCTGAGCGCGGTGCGCTCGGCGATCTCGCCCTCGCTGATCAGCGTGCCGCCGGGCAGGCCGCCGCCGAGGATGAGGTCCTTGGTCAGTTCGTACGCGCGATCCGCGGCCGGGACGCGGGCGGCGGGCGGGGTGTCGGCCATGGACCACACCGTAGCACCATAGATGCAAGCTTAGATACAAGATGCCCTCCGGCCCGGAGCATCGGTTTCGGTACCGCTCAGCGCCGGAAGAATGCGCTTTCTCAGCCCCTCCCGCAGGGCCGAGGATGGGCGGGCCAGCCAGCCCAGCCGGGAGGAAGCCGTGTCCCCTGTGTCGCCAGCCCTGCCGCCCGTCGATCCGGGCCTGCTGCCGCTCACCGCCGAGTTCCGCCCCGAGGGTCTGGCCGTCGGCGGCGTGCTCCTGGACGAGGCGGCCCGCCGGTACGGCACCCCGCTGTTCGTCTACGACGAGGAGCACCTGCGCCGGCGCTGCCGGGAGGCGGTGGCCGCCTTCGGCCGGGACAACGTCGCCTACGCCTCCAAGGCGTTCCTGTGCACCGCGATGGCCCGGCTCGCCGCCGAGGAGGGCCTGCTGCTGGACGTCGCCTCCGGCGGCGAGCTGCGCACCGCGCTGTACGCCGGGGTCGCCCCGGACCGGATCGTGCTGCACGGCAACAACAAGGACGAGGCCGAGCTGCGCACCGCGCTGAGCGCCGGCCTGCGCCACGTCGTGGTGGACAGCTTCGACGAGCTGGACCGGATCGAGCGGCTGCACCACGAGGAGGGGCTGCCCCCGGCCCGGATCCAGCTGCGGGTGGCCCCCGGGGTCGCGGCCGGCGCCCACCAGGCCATCCGGACCGGCGGCCACGACTCCAAGTTCGGCTTCGGCCTGGCCGACGGCGCCGCCGAGGCCGCGGTGCGCCGGGCCGAGGGCTCCGCCGCCGTCCGGCTGGAGGGCGTCCACGCCCACGTCGGCTCCCAGGTGCTGGACGCGGGCGAGCTGGCCGACGGCGCCGCCGCGACCGCCCGGTTCGCGGTCGAGCACGGCCTGCGCCGGCTGACCGTCGGCGGCGGCCTGGGCGTGGCCTACCTCAACGGGCAGTCCGCGCCCTCCTTCGCGGTCTGGGCCGAGCGGGTCCGCGCCGCGGTGCGCGGCGCCGGCTGGAGCGGCGAGGTGGCCGTCGAGCCGGGCCGCTCGATCGCCGCCCGGGCCGGGCTGACCCTCTACCGGGTCGGCACCGTCAAGCGGATCGAGGGCGTGCGCACCTACGTCAGCGTGGACGGCGGGATGAGCGACAACCTGCGCCCCGCGCTGTACGGCGCCCGCTACGAGGCCTTCCTGCCGCGCTGCCCCGAGGCGCCCCGCCCGCAGCGCGCCCGGCTGGTCGGCAAGCACTGCGAAAGCGGCGACGTGATAGTGGACGACGCCGCGCTCCCCGCCGACCTGCGGATCGGCGACCTGCTGGCCACCCCGGTGACCGGCGCGTACGGCTACGCCATGGCGTCCAACTACAACAAGCTGCCGCGGCCCGCCGTGGTCTTCGTCCGGGACGGCGAGGCCCGTCCGGTGGTGCGCCGGGAGACGGAGCACGACCTGCTCCGGCTGGACGTGGCCGTGGCGGACGGCGGCAGCGGGGGCGGCGGCGGGGAGCCGACGGCTGCTCGACGGGCGCACTCGTCCTAACCTGGGCCGATGCTGAACAGCGCCCGCCTGCACGTCCTGCTGGAGATCGCCCGCCGGGGCACCATCGTGGCCGCTGCGCAGGCCCTGCACCTGAGCCCGTCCGCCATCTCGCACCAGCTCGCCCGCCTGGAGCAGGAGCTGGGTGTGGCGCTGGTGGAACGGGCTCCGCAGTCCCTGCGCCTGACGCCCGCCGGGGTCCGGCTGGCCGAGCACGCCCAGGCCATCGCCGACCTGATGGCCGTCGCCCGGGACGACCTGCGGGCGCACGCCCAGGGGGCGGCGGGCGTGCTGCGGATCGGCTTCTTCGCCTCCTCCGGGCTGGACCTGCTGCCCCGGGCGCTGGCCGCGTTCGCCGCCGCGAACCCGCAGGTGGAGCTGGAGCTCATCATGGGGCAGCCGCACGAGCTGGTCCCGGACCTGGAGGCCGGCCGGCTGGACGCGGCCGTCGTCTTCGAGCACCCGCTGGACCCGTGGTGCCGCCGGGCGACGGTGGAGGTGCGGATGTACTTCGAGGAGCCGCAGCTGATCGTGGTACCGCTGCGGCACCGGCTCGGGCGGCGCTCGGTGGTACGGCTGGCCGAGCTGGAGGGCGAGAGCTGGATCGGCACCCACGGCGGCAGCACCGGCGAGCCGGTGCTCGAACGCGCCTGCGCGGCCGAGGGGTTCCGCCCCCGGGTGCGCTGCCGCAGCGACCACTACCAGGTGACCATCAACCTCGCGCGGGCCGGTATGGGCGTCGCGCTGATCCCGGCGCTCGGCCTGGCCGACAGCGCCGGGGTGCACGTCTGCCGGCTGGACCACCCGCAGCTGCACCGCCGCATCGGAGTGGCCACCCGGGCCACCAACCGCAACCCGGTGCTGCGCTCCTTCCTCGCCGAACTCGGCGCCGCGGCCGGGGAGATCAGGTCGCTGCTGGACATGCGCTGGGGCGCCTGAGCGGGCGCCCGTCCCGGCCCTGGGCGGCCGAGCGCGGGTGTGCCATGCTGCACCCGCCAGCACCCGTCCACCGAGGGGGAACCCGATGATCCGCCGGATGTCCGTACGCCCGGTCGCCGCCGCCCTGCTGTCCGCCGCCCTGCTCTCCGCCGCCGCGACGGCCGTGGTCCACGAGCGGCACGCCCCGGCCTCCGTCGTCGCCGAGGAGGACACCGCCTCCACCGCGGGCGGCCACACCCAGACCCGCTCGGAGGAAGGCCACTGAGACGGCGGCCGGCCCGGACCCGTCGGACGGGTCCGGGCCGGCCCGGTGCGGGCGGGCCGACTCAGGCCGGGCGCTGCGCCCAGGCCGCCAGCGCCCGGCCGACGTCCCGGATGGCGTGCACCGCGGCCCGTTCGGTGCTGGGCCCGAGCGCCACGTCCCAGTGCGCGACGACGGCGTAGGCGACCCTCCGGGCGCCCACGACGACGCCCGCGTCGGCCCGCACCCCGGTGTCGGTACCGGTCTTGTTGGCCACCAGGAGGCGGCCCGGCAGCGGCTCGGGGAAGCCGGCGGCGTACGGGTCGTGGTCGACGAGCGCGGGCACCAGGCCGTGGTCGGTGTTGGCGCGCATCCAGCCCAGCAGCCGGGCCGAGGCCGCCGGGCCGGCCATGGCGCCGCGCAGCGCGAGGGCCACCAGGCGGGCCAGGTCGCGGGCGGTGCCGGTGGCGAAGACCGGCGGGACGCCCGGGCCGCGCTCGTCGCGCACCCGGTCGTGCAGGGTCAGCGCCTCCAGCCCGAGGTCGCGGGCGAGCCGTGCGGTGGCCGGCAGACCGACCAGCCGCAGCAGCGCGTTGGTGGCGGTGTTGTCGCTGACCGCGGCGGTCAGCCAGGCCAGGTCCTCCACCGTCCAGCCCGACCGGCTCAGCCGCCCCAGCAGGCCGGTGCCGCCGGTGACGTCCTCGGGAAGGATCGCCACCCGCTGCCCGGCCGTCAGCTCCCCGCTGTCCAGCCGTCGGGCGACCTCGGCCAGCAGCAGCAGCTTGGAGGCGCTGGCCACGGGCAGCACGACGGTGTCGTCCACCCCCACCGCGCCGTCACCGCCCCCCGCGGCGTCCACGTCGACGGCGGCCACCGCGAGGGTCAGCGGGAGCGCCGCCGAACTGCGCGCGGCGGCGGCCACCTGGGCGAGGCTCATCGGACCCGCACCACCTCTCCGGCCCGGATCGCCGTCGGCCGGCCGCCGCGCACCGCGACCCGGCCGGCCACCACGACCGTCTCCACGCCCGTCGGCGCCAGCAGCGGCCGCTCGAAGGTCGCGCCGTCCAGGACGGTCCGCGCGTCGAGCACCACCAGGTCCGCGACGGCGCCGTCCCGGACCACGCCGCGCCCGGCCAGCCCGAACCGCCGGGCGGGCAGGCCGGTCATCTTGTGCACCGCGAGCTCCAGCGGCAGCAGGCCCTGCTCGCGCCCGTAGCGGCCGAGCACCCGGGCGAAGCTGCCCGCCCAACGGGGGTGCGGGCGCCCGGGTTTGGGCACGCCGTCCGAGCCGATCATGGACAGTGGGCTGGCCAGCACCCGGCGGACGTCGTCCTCGCGCATCGAGTGGCTGATGATGGTCACCTCGCCCTGCGCCTCCAGCAGCAGGTCGCAGACGTACTCCACCGGGTCGGTGCCGCGCTCGGCGGCCAGGTCGGCGATCCGGCGGCCCTCGACGGACGGGCGGGCGGGGGCGGCGGCCACCGAGATCAGGTCCCAACCGCCGTTGCCGACGGTGTTCTCCCAGCCCTCGACGCCGTTCGCGATGTCCGCCCGGATCCGGTCCCGCACCTCCTTGCTGCGCAGCCGCTCCAGCAGCGCGGCGGGGCCGCCCTCGCTGGTCCACGGCGGCAGCATCGCGTGCAGCACGGTGCTGCCGGCGGTGTACGGGTAGACGTCGCAGAGCACGTCCACGCCGTCGGCGCGGGCCCGTTCCAGCCTCGGCAGGGTGCGCAGGGTGGCGCCCCAGGCGTGCCGCCCGGCGGTCTTGTGATGGGAGACCTGGAGCGGGGCGCCGGAGCGCACCGCGATCTCCAGCGCCTCCTCCAGGGCCTTCTCCACCTGGGACATCTCGTCGCGCAGGTGCGTCACGTACGGCTTGCCGTGCCGGGCGGCGACCTTCGCGAGGGCCACGATCTCGTCGGTGTCCGCGTACACGCCGGGCGGGTAGATCAGGCCGGTGGAGAGCCCGGCCGCGCCCTGGCCCAGCGCCCGGTCGAGCAGTCCGCACATGGCGGCCAGCTCCTCGGGGGTGGGCGGGCGGTCCTCGAAGCCCATCACCCCGGCGCGCAGCGTGCCGTGGCCGACCAGCGAGGCGATGTGGTTGCGGCGCAGTTCGGGCCGCTGCCCGGCCGCGAAGGCGTCGAAGTCCTCGGCCGGCAGCACCGGCCCGAGGCCGAAGGAGACCCTCAGGTGCCCGGCCAGTTCGGGCAGCCGCTCGGGCAGCGCGGGGAACAGGCTGATCCCGCAGTTGCCGCTGATCTCGGTGGTGACGCCCTGGAGCAGCGGGGCGAGCCGCAGCTCGTCCAGGGCGTCGCCGTCGGTGTGGGTGCCGCCGCCGAAGGGGGCGGCGAGCGCGTCCGAGTGGGTGTGGACGTCGATGAACCCGGGGGTGACGACCCGCCCGGTGACGTCCAGGGTCTCGGCCGCGGCCACCGCGCGGCCCGGCGGCAGGACGGTGATCCGGCCGTCGGCGACGGCGAGGTCGGCCGGGCGGGCGGGCGCCCCGGTGCCGTCCACCAGGGTGCCGCCGCGCAGCAGCAGGTCGACCGGGGTCGTGGCCATGTCCGTTCCCGTCAGTCCGGTCGGTCCCGTCAGTCCCGTCGCGCTCATCAGTCCCCTCACCCCCATCACAGCACCGTCGAGAGGAAGGCCCGGGTGCGGTCGTGCCGCGGGGCGGTGAACACCTCGGCCGGGCTGCCGGCCTCCACGACGGCGCCCTGGTCCATGAAGACGACGCGGTCGGCGACCTCCCGGGCGAAGCCCATCTCGTGGGTGACGACGATCATCGTCATGCCGCTGCGGGCGAGGTCGCGCATGACGCCGAGCACTTCGCCGACCAGCTCCGGGTCGAGCGCGGAGGTGGGCTCGTCGAAGAGCATCAGGGTCGGCTCCATGGCCAGGGCCCGGGCGATCGCCACCCGCTGCTGCTGGCCGCCGGAGAGCTGGGCCGGGTAGTGGTCGGCGCGGTCGGCCAGGCCGACCCGGCCGAGCAGTTGGCGGGCCTGCCGTTCGGCCTCCGCGCGCGGGCGCCCCTTGACCGCGACCGGGCCCTCCATCACGTTCTGCAGCGCGGTGCGGTGCGGGAAGAGGTGGAAGCGCTGGAAGACCATGCCGATCCGCTCGCGCTGGTGGCGGATGTCGCGCGGACGGCGCTCGCGCAGCCTGTCGCCCAGGGCGCCGTGCGGCTCGTAGCCGACCGGTTCGCCGTCCACCTCGATCCGCCCGGCGTCGATCTTCTCCAGGTGGTTGAAGCAGCGCAGCAGGGTGGACTTGCCGGAGCCCGAGGGGCCGATGACGCAGAGCACCTCCCCGGAACGGACCTCCAGGTCGATGCCGCGCAGCACCTCCAGGTCCCCGAAGCGCTTGCGCACCCTGCGGGCCGACAGCACCACCGCGGGGACCGCCCCGCCCGGCTTGTCCAGCTCGATCGTCCTCACTTGCCCTCCCCCTTCCTCGTCGTGCGCTTGCGCGCCCCGCCGCGTCCCGGCCGCAGGTTGGCCAGCACCCGGCGGTGCAGGGCCGGCGGCGCGCCGGCCGGGTTGAACTTCCGTTCCACGGCGTGCTGGGCGACGCTCGCGATGGTGGTGAGCACCAGGTACCAGAGGGACGCGACGATCAGCAGCGCGATCACCTCGAAGTTGGCGAGGTAGAGGTGCTGGGAGACGGTCATCAGGTCGGCGCCCGCGATGACGGAGACCAGCGAGGTGGTCTTCAGCATGGAGATGAACTGGTTGCCGAACGGCGGGATGATCACCCGCATCGCCTGCGGCAGCACCACCCGGGTGAGGATCTGCCGGTTGGACATGCCCAGCGAGGCGCCCGCCTCGCGCTGCCCGGGGTCGACGCTCTGGATGCCGGCCCGGACGATCTCGGACATGTACGCGCCCTCGTTGATCGACAGGCCGAGCAGCGCCGCCACGAAGCCGGTGATCAGGGTGTTGGACTGCCAGCTGACCAGCTTGGGCCCGTCGAAGGGGATGCCGATGCTGATCTCCGGGAAGAGCAGCGCCAGGTTGAACCAGAAGATCAGCTGGACCAGCAGCGGGGTGCCGCGGAAGAACCAGGTGTAGGCCCCGGCGGTGGTGCGCAGCACCGGGCTGTCGGACAGCTGCATCACGGCGACCGCCACGCCGATGACGATGCCCACCACCTGGGAGATCAGGGTGAGTTGGACCGTCACCCAGAGGCCTTCCAGGATCACGCCGTCGAACTGGTACCGGGCGACGATGTCCCAGTGCAGGTTGGGGTTGACGATGATCGTCCAGGCCAGCCAGACGGCGGCGAAGGCGGCCGCCAGGACGGCGAGCCAGCGCGCCGGGCGGGGGCGGCCGGTCACCTCGAAGGCGAGGTCGTCGTCGGCGGCCGCGGTGGCGGCGGCCGCCCGGGGGGCCGGGGCGGGGGTCACGGGGTCTGCGGGCATCGCGGGGTCTCTCATGTCGGTGCTCATCTCGTCGGTGCCGCCGTCGTCACTGCGCCGCGTTGACGGTGGCGCGCTCCACCGCGCTGCCGCCCACCTGGTAGGCGTCCAGCACCTTGCGGTACTCGCCGCTCTCGATGAGCTCCTGGAGCGCCGTGCGCACCGCGTCGCGCAGTCCGGAGTCCTTCTTGGCCACCGCGATGCCCCACGGCGCCGTCCCGTACTGCTCCGGCAGCACCTCGTAGGAGCCGCTGTTCTGCACGAACATCTGCGCCACCGGGTAGTCCACGATGGTGGCCACCGCCCGGTCGCTGTCCAGCTGGAGCAGCCCGGTCGGGGCGTCCTCGCTCTGCGAGATCGTCATCTTGGTGGCGCACTTGGCGTTCTGCTGCTCGCCGATCTCCAGGTTGGAGCTGCCCTTGGCGAGCACCACCTTTCGGCCGCAGAGGTCCTCGAGGGACCTGACGCCCTCGGGGTTGCCCTTCTTGGTCATGATCACGCCGCCGGTGCGGAAGTAGTCGACGAAGTCGACGGCCTGGCGGCGCTGCGCGCTGTCCGTCATCGAGGACATCACCAGGTCGTAGCGGCCGGCCTGGAGGCCGGGGATCAGGCCGTCGAAGGAGGAGTTGGCGAGCTCCAGCCTGAGGCCGAGCCTCCCGGCGATGGCGGCGGCGAGGTCCGGGTCGACCCCGGTCAGCTCGGTCGTGCCGGTCTTGTACATCTCCATCGGCGGGTAGCCGACGGAGGTGGCCACTCTGAGCACGCCGCTCTGCCGGTTCTTCGCCGGGAGCAGCTCGGCGGCGCTCTTCCCGGAGTTCTGGCCCTCGTGCGCCGCACCGGCGGCCGGGGAGCCGCCCTGGTCGGAGCGCCCGCAGGCGGTGGCGGCCAGGACGACCAGGGACAGTGCGGCCAGACAGCGCAGGGAACGGGGGCGGTTCATCGGCTACTCCCTCGGGCGGTGACGGTGCGCCGATGCTGGCAGCCGGATCAGGGTGAACGGAAGATGATGAAGCCATTGCTGCCTCACCAACGATTTTTGTACGGCTGACCGCCCCTGTCCTGCGGCTTTCCGCCCGCGCCCGGTCAGCCGCTCACCCGGTGAGCCAGGGGGCCTCGGGCAGCCTGGCGTCCGCCTGCCGGCCGGTGACCTCCACGGTCGTGGGGGTACCGAGCCCGGGCATCCGCATCGTCACCCGGCGCAGCCCGCCGTCGCCGTCCACCCAGTAGGTCAGCGGCGAGCGGGCGCCGTCGGGCGCGGAGCCCTGGGCGCGCGGGCCGGCGAAGCGGTCGAAGTCCCGGCCGTCGATCCGGTCCCGGCCCAGCCAGCGGGCTCCGGACTGGGCGAGCAGCAGCGGGTTGTCGGGGCGGTCCGCACCGAGCTGGACCAGCAGGTTCAGCCCGGCGTCCAGCGGGTCCGCGGTGTAGCTGCGCGGGGACCAGCCCTGGCGCGGGATGCGCTCGGCCTGCTCCCAGGCCGGGGTGTCGGTCGGGGCGGCGGCGCTCGGTGCGGAGGTCCCGGCGGCGGCGCCCGGGGCCGCGGTCGCGGTGGCAGCGGTGCCGGCCGGGTCGGGGGCCAGGCCGAGGCCGCCGGTGTCCCAGACGATCAGGCCGTGGTCCAGCGCTCCGCTCGCGCCGCTGGTGCGGTAGCGGCCGACGCCCCGGTGGTTGCGGTAGTCGACGACGCCGTCGACCCGGATGGTGACGCCGCCGCCCTCCGCGGCCGTGAGCGTCACGGCCACCGGGCTGGCCTGGTAGAGGTTCAGCCGGGACAGCGCCAGCCGGCCCGCCTCGTCGGTGGTCACCGGGCGTTCGGCGGGCCCGTCGGAGGCCGTCCGGTAGACGGCGACGCCGCCCGCCACGGCACCGCACACGGCGACCGCGATCAGCGCCTTGAACCGGCCCGCCAGGGGCCGCCGGGGGCCACGGCCGTCGGCCTTCGTCTTGCGGGGCATGCAGCCGCTCCCATTCCTCGGTCGGACACGACAGTCGGGCGGGCCCGGGAACCGACCGTCCCACGAACCCGCCCGATCGGGCCCGGTGCCGGCCTTCCGGCACCGGGCCCCCTGACCACGGCCGCTAGGCCGCCTTGCGCCTGCGGACCACCAGCACCACGGCGGTGCCGAGGGCGATCAGCGCCACCGCGCCCGTCAGGGCGAGCGGCATCCCGTCACCCGCACCGGTGTTGGGCAGGTGCCCGGGTGCGGGAGGCTGCGGTGCGGGCGGCACCGGAGCCGCCGACGTCGGCGCCGGGGCCGGCGTCTCGGTCGGGGTCGGGGTGGGCGTCGGCGTCGGCGTGGGGATCAGCGTGTTGACGGCCGTCACCTCCACACCGGCGTCGAGGTTGGCCGACGTGAGCTTCAGCGGGCCGAAGACGGTGACCTCCGGCGCCGCGTAGCCGTCCGGCGGGCTCAGCTCCTGCCAGTAGTACGTTCCCGGCACCCCGGTGCCCTGGCAGATGCCGTCGGCCCCGGTCGTGCAGGCCTCGCCGACCTTGGTGTCGGGCTTGGCGTCGGGCTTGTCGCCCGCCGTCTGGAGCCCGTCGGTCCCGTTGGTCTCGTGCCACAGCTGGAACTTGGCGCCCGCCAGCGGCTTGCCGTCCTGGTCGTGCTTGACCAGGCGCAGCGCGCCCTCCTGGAGGCGGAAGCCGAAGTCGTAGGTGTGGTCGTTCTCACCGGGGCCGCCGGTGGTCAGCGCCCGCTCCGGGTACTTCCCGCCCTTCGGAACGATGCCCTTGGAGTCGATGAAGTGGTTGTCACCGACGTCGTGGTCGGTCGGCACCCACTGGAAGAGGGGGCCGCCCTTGGCGTAGTCCGCCGGGTTGTCCAGCCTGATCGTGTACTTGGTCCGCGGCTTGAGGCCGCCCTCGACGTTGCTGTCGTCGAAGTAGTACTCGCCGCGCTTGGTCGTCGTGGTCGTGCCGACGAGCTTCCCCGCCTCGTCGTACAGGTGGACGGTGGCCCCCGGGACGGGCTTCTGGCCCGGCAGTTGGAGGCCGCTGCGCTCGGGGTCGTACCAGACCCGGTTGCCGATCTGGAGCGGCGCCTGGTCGCAGAGGACCTCCAGGTCGCCCATCGCGGCGCCCTTGCCGAACGGCGAGGGGCCGTTCTCCGGGTTCATCCGCACGCCGCCGTCCGCCTTGCCGTCGCGCTTGACGGAGGCGGTGCCGAAGCCGACGACCATGTAGTTGGTGTCGTAGCCCGCGGTCGCGATGGAGTCCTCGACCTTGGAGAACGCCAGCCCGGCGTTGGCGGCGTTGTTGTGGCCGAGGCGGTTGTTGTCGAAGAACCGGGTGCCCCGGGTGGTGGCGCCGCAGCCGTTGTTGGTGTCCAGCACGTAGGTGCCGTTCACCAGGCAGGCCTTGTTGAGGTCGCCGCCGGGCAGCACCGGGCTGCCCTGGCCCTGGGTCGGGCCGGCCGAGGACTGGTCGCCGAAGCGGTCCCGGAAGGCGATCAGCATCGAGCCGTCGGTCTCGAACGCGATCTCGCCCAACTCCGGCTCGGGGTTGGCCAGGTAGCCGGTGCAGGCCTGGCCGTTCTGCGAGGTCGGGAAGGTGTCCTGCCACGGGAACCAGCCGGCGCCGGGGCAGGAGGTGCCCACCGACACGGCGCGCGGGAAGTCGAGCGGCTGGTTCAGCACCGCCGGCTTGAACGCGCCGGTGGCCAGGTCGAACGGCAGCACCACGGCCCGCAGGTCCGCGGCCTTGCCGGTGGACTCGCCGGAGCAGACGCCGCCGAGGAAGCCGGTCCCGTCCTGGAGGCCGAGGCCGTACGGGCGCCAGTCCCCCGCCGCCGGGCAGCCCGGGTCCGGGATCGGGTAGACGGCCTTCGGAGCGTCCGCCGTCGCCAGGGTGGCGTCGTAGCGGTAGAGCTTGCGGTCGTGCAGGTTGACGACGAAGAGGTCCTTGCCGTCGTCGGTGACCTTGATGCCGCCGAGGCTCTCCTTGCCGACCGCGGCCAGGAAGCCGTCGTCGTTGCCCGGGCTGTGCGGGGTGGTGCCCGCGTCCGGGACGGTGGTGAACAGCGTGGTCTTCTTCTGCGCCACGTCGGTGACGTAGATCCCGCCGGGGCCGCCGGGGCCGTAGCTCGTGGTCCGCTTGGCCTGGGCCGAGGCGAAGACCCGCCGGTCGGCCTTGTTCCAGGCGATGCCGTAGAGGTTGCCGGTCTGCTCGCTGGTGGCCAGGTCGGTCACCGGCACCTGGGTGCCGGCCACCCCGCGGGAGTTGTACGGGTAGGACACCAGCGTGTGCGCCGCCCCGCCGTCCCGGGGGACGGGCTGGCAGGTCGTCACCAGCGGGGCGTTCTTCTGGCAGTAGTCGCCCGGGCTCCACAGGCCCGTGGTGATGTCCGCCGTCTTTCCGCCGGAGACGTCGACGAACTCCTCGTTGGAGCTCAGCTTGTTCGGGCCGCCGTCCGTGCCCTCGCGGGAGGCGAACGCCGGATAGAGCGCGCCCGGTTTCGGATTCACCACCTGGACCCGGTACTTGCCGCCGGTCAGCTTGCCGGTGGCGGGCGTCAGCGTCACCGTGCCGTCGGCCGCGGTGGTGCCCTCGACGGTGGCCCCGGCGGTGTCGGTGAGCGTCACCTTCACGCCCGCCATGCCCGATTCCAGCCCGGGCGTCCACACGCCGTCGTTGTCCACGGCCCGGATCACGTGGACCTTCACCGTGCCGTCGCCGGCCTGGGGGAAGGCCGGCGGGGCCGCCGCCAGCGACCAGGAACCGGCCAGCACGGCCAGCGTCACCGCACCGCCCGCGGTGCGCAGGCCCACCGCGCGGCGGCCGGGTGGGCCGGTCCGCCGCCCGCTCGGGCCGCGCGCGGCACCGGCGGTTCGTTCACTTGTCGTCGTCATCCCTGCTCTCATCGTCCGGTTGGGCCGACCGCCCGACCTTCGCGAGCGAAGTCCGAGAGTGGCGGAAAGCCGTCGTTGTTAACGGGAGCTTAAAGGGACTTCGCACAAGTTCGCCGGGGAACAAGGAACTTTGACGGAACATCAGACGTTTCGAGGCCGTCTCGGCCCTTCCTTCCGGCACCGCCGCCGCGCGGCTGACCAGCGCCGATCGGCCGACCGCGGACCGCCGCGGCCGACGGCCGCCGCCCGTTCCGTCGACAGTCGAACACGCTTCCCCCCGGAACCGTACACTCCGCTCCACGACTCCCCCACCGCGCCCCCCACTTGACCGGCGATCAGCTACTGACTGGCCACCGCGCCCGGCGGACTGGCACGATGTGCGAATGCGCATTCTGGTCATCGGCGGCACCCGCTTCATCGGAGTCCACTTCGCCGAGGCGGCCCTGGCCGCCGGGCACGAGGTCACCGTGGTGCACCGGGGGCGCTCCGGCCCCGGCCTGCTCCCGGACGCCGTCCACCTGATCGCCGACCGCGACGCCGACCTGTCCGCCCTGCGCGGCCGCAGCTGGGACGCCACCGTCGACCTCTGCGCGTACTTCCCCCGGCAGGTCCGGGGGTTGGCCGAGGCACTCGGCCCCGACGGCGCCGGACGCTACCTGCTGGTCTCCTCGCTCGCGGTGTACGACGTCCCGAAGGCCCCGGGCTACGCCGAGGACTCCGCCCTGCTCCCCGCCGACGGGCCGGAGGCCGAGGAGATCACCGCCGAGACCTACGGCGTCCTCAAGGTCCAGTGCGAGCGCGCCGCCCGGCAGGCCTTCGGCCCGCAGACCCTGCTGGTCCGCCCGACGTACGTGATCGGCCCCCGGGACTACACCCACCGCTTCGACTACTGGGTGGAGCGCCTCGCCCGGGGCGGCGAGGTGCTCGCGCCCGGCCGGCCGGACGCCCCGCTCCAGGTCGTGGACGTCCGCGACCTCGCCGCCTGGATGCTCGCCCTGCTGGAGCGGGGTGCCTGCGGCGCCTACCACGCCGCCACTCCGCCGCCCTACGGCCTGGGGGACCTGCTCGACGCCGTCGCCTCGGCGGTCGCCCCGCCCGGCATCAGCCTCACCTGGGTGGCCGAAGACTTCCTGCGCGCGGCCGGCGTCCCCGAGCGCGCCCTGCCGCTCTGGCCCGCCACCCCGGAGAGCCGCGCCACCAACACCGCCGACCCGGCCGCTGCCCTCGCCACCGGCCTCACGCTGCGCCCGGTGGCCGACACCGCCCGGGACATCCGGCCGTTCGAGCCCGTGCCGGGCACCCTCGACCCCGCCCGGGAGGCCGAACTGCTCGCGGCCTGGCACCGGCGCTGACGCCCCCGACAGGCCGCCCGGCGGCCCCGACCGCCACCCCGCGGCAGCCGCCCCCGGCCCCGGCCCGGACATCTCCCGGGCCGGGGCCGGGGCCGGCGCCGTGTCCGGCCGGGGCCGCCGGGCGGCTCAGCCCGCGAGGGGCGGGTTGAGCCGGGCGAAGGACTCCTGCCGGCGGTACGGGAAGTACGGGTACGGCGCGGTGCGGGAGCTCGCCGCGTCCAGCCGGGCCACCTGCTCCGGCGTCAGGGCCCAGCCGACCGCACCGAGGTTCTGGCGCAGCTGCTCCTCGTTGCGGGCGCCGATGATGACCGAGGAGACGGTCGGACGGCGCAGCAGCCAGTTGATCGCCACCTGGGGCACGGTGCGGCCGGTCTCGGCCGCGACCTCGCTCAGCGCGTCGACCACCCGGTACAGCAGCTCGTCCTCGACCGGCGGGCCGTAGTCGGCCGTCTCGTGCAGCCGGCTGCCCGCCGGCAGCGGCTGCCCCCGGCGGATCTTCCCGGTGAGCCGGCCCCAGCCGAGCGGGCTCCAGACCAGGGCGCCCACGCCCTCCTCCTCGGCGAGCGGCATCAGCTCCCACTCGTAGTCCCGCCCGACCAGCGAGTAGTAGACCTGGTGGGCGGCGTACCGGGGGCGGCCGTACCGCTCGGCGAGGGCGAGGGACTTCATCAGCTGCCAGCCGGAGAAGTTGGAGACGCCGGTGTAGCGGATCTTGCCGGCCCGGACCAGGTCCTCCAGGGTCGCGAGCACCTCCTCGATCGGGGTGCCGGCGTCGTAGGCGTGCAGCTGGAACAGGTCCAGGTAGTCGGTGCCGAGGCGGCGCAGCGCGTCGTCCACGCCGCGGACGAGCCGGGCGCGGGACGTACCGGCCTCCTGGGGGCCGCCCCCGGTGGGCAGTCCGGCCTTGGTGGAGATCAGCACCCGGTCGCGGCGGCCGCGGACGGCCTGGCCGAGCACCTCCTCGGACGCGCCGTCGGAGTAGACGTCGGCGGTGTCGAAGAGGGTGACCCCGGCGTCGACGGCGATGTCGAGCAGCCGGCGGGCCTCCTGGACGTCGGTGGTGCCCCAGGCCCCGAACAGCGGTCCCCGCCCGCCGAAGGTGCCGGTGCCGAGGCTGAGCGCGGGCACCTTGAGCCCGGACGCGCCGAGCCGGCGGTACTCCATCTCGGTGGCGACGGTCATGACGGTTCTCCCCTCAAGCCCCTAATGGGACTCCCATTCCGTTAGGATGCCGCGAACCTAGCAGACCCCCGGATCTAATGGAACAGGAATCCCGTTAATGGCCACTGGGCCCGCTGCACCCGCCGACTCCGGCGCACCCGCACAGCCCTCCCCGCCGGAGCCCTCCACCCCCGGAACGGTCCGCCCCGGCGGCCGCACCGCCCGGGTGCGCGCCGCCGTCCTGCGCGCCGCCGAGGACGTCCTGGTCGAACGCGGCTTCGGCGGCCTCGACCTCGGCGACATCGCCCAGCGGGCCGAGGTCGGCCGCACCACCGTCTACCGCCGCTGGGGCAGTACCACCGCGCTGGTCGCGGACCTGCTCGCGGACATGGCCGAGCAGTCGCTGCCGCGCACCGAGAGCGGGTCGCTCGACGAGGACCTCCGGGCCAACGCCCGGCTCGTCCAGCGGACCCTGGCCGACCCTCGCCGCGGCGCGCTGTTCCGTGCCGTCCTCGTGGCGGCCACCTGCGACCCGGACGCCGCCGAGGCGCTGCACCGGTTCTACCTCCGCCGCGTCGAGGAGTGGGCGCCGTGCGTCACGGCGGCCGTCGCACGCGGGGAACTCCCGCCGGACACCGACGGGTTCGAGGTCGTCCGGGCGGTCTCGGCGCCGCTCTACTACCGGATGCTCACCACCGCGGAACCGCTGGACGAGGCGGCCGCGGACCGCGCGGCGGAGGCCGCCGGGGCGGCGGCCCGGGCCGGGGCGTACCGACGGCGCGAACGGGCCTGACCCGGACCGCGCCGGTGGCCGAACCGATCCGGTGGCCCGGACGGCCGCCGTGACGCCGACGGCCGCACAGCGCCGAAGCGTCGTGCGGCCGTCGAGCCTCCGGTGGGCGGCACACCCGGGAGGCGTCAGTCCTGGTACTCCTCGCGCAGGCTCTCCAGCAGCCCCGGCCAGAGGTCCGACTCCTCCGGCCCCTGGCCCGACTCCCGTGCCAGCGCTTCGAACTCGTCCAGCGCGGCCTCGGCCTCCCCGCCGAGGATCCGCTCCTCCAGACGGGCCAGCAGCGCCAGCGCGCCGATCAGGGCGGGCAGCGAGTCGGCCGCCCGGCCGCCGTAGCCGCTCCCGTGGTCCCAGCCGTCCGGGTCGTAGATCCGTACCGTGCCGGTGTCGCCCGACACCATGAGGTGCCGCTCGTCGATCCTGCCGACGCAGTAGCCCCAGGAGCTCGGCGCGCTGTCGTCGCCCGGCGTGCGCTCGCCGAACAGCTCGTCCAGGTCCGCCTCCCACATCCCGCTCCGGGGCAGGTCCGTGGCGTCGAAGCCAAGGAAGCCGAGCTCCACGGCCGGGACGCCGACCTCGCTCAGAAACGCCCGGGCGCCCGGCGCCGTCAGGCGCTCGGGCAGTGTCCCGGGCCGCCAGAGCGTGCCGGGGCCGAAGCAGGACTCCAGCCAGGCCGCCGTCGGAGTCCTGGCGGCGGCCCGCAGGTCGGCGTCGGACGTGGTCATCGGTGTGTCTCCCCCGGGTCGGAACGGTGCCCCGCCGTTCGCGCGGTGCCCCGCCATCCGAGCGCACCGCTCCGACACCGGCGGGCCCACGCGCACGGACGGTCTAGAAGAAGCCGTCGTCCTCGTAGTAGTTGTTGACGACCACCTGCGGGTCGTCGTCGAAGGCCTCGTTCAGCAGCGCGCCGCCGACCAGGCCGGCCGCACCGGCGCCGATCAGCGCGCCGGTGCCGAAGCGCCGTCCGCCCTGGCCCTGCTGGCCGGGCGCCTGCGGCTGGCCCTGCTGGACCTGCTGCACCGGCTGCACCGGCTGCGGGTAGCCGGCCTGCACCGGGGTGTAGAACGGCGGGACGTTGGTCTGCACCCGCTGGGCGCAGGCCGCACAGGCCTCGATCGGGCGCGGCACGCCCCACTGCGGCGACCAGTACACCGCCGTGGTGCCGGCGCCGTGCGAGGGGTCGAAGAAACACGTCACGGGCAGGCTCCCTGCTCCTGGCTGGGTCGTCGGGACGGCGGGCACGGCGGCGGGCGGCACCGCGGGCACCGGGGCCGCGACGGGCGGCGGCGGGGCGACCGGCGGGGCGACAGGCGGCGGGGCGACGGGCGGCGCGGGCGGCGGGGCGACGGGCGGCTTCACCGCGGCCTGAGCCGCGACGGACGCAGCGGCGGAAGGCTGGGCGGCGACGGGCGCCGGCTGGAGGACGTCCACCCCGAAGTCGGTGGCGATGCCCGCGAGCCCCGCGGCGTACCCCTGCCCGACCGCCCGGAACTTCCAGTCCGCGCCGTGCCGGTACAGCTCGCCGAACACCATCGCCGTCTCGCCCGCGGCCTCCGGCGCGATGTCGTACCGGGCCACCTCGGTGCCGCCGTCCGGGTCGAGGACCCGGATGTGGGCGCCCCGGACCTGCCCGAAGGACTGCCGGCGCTGCGCCGCGTCGTAGATCGCCACCGCGAAGACGACCTTCTCCACGCCGGCGGGGACCTCCGCGAGCCGGACCTCGACCTGCTCGCGGTCGACGCCGCCGCCGGCCGCGCCCAGGTGCCGGACCGAACCGTCCGGGCTCCGCAGGTTGTTGAAGAAGACGAAGTGCTGGTCCGAGGCGACCTTCCCGTCCGCACCGCAGAGCAGCGCGCTGGCGTCCAGGTCGTAGCCGTCCCCGGCCGTCCAGCCGAGGCCCACCCGGACCACCCGCAGCCCGGGGGCCTGCCTGCCCAGGGAGACGTTGCCACCCTTCGTCAGGGCCACGCTCATGGAACTTCCTCCACCACCGTACGAGTACCGCTGTTTCGACCACGACAACGCTGTAGAGCCCGCCTCGGTTCCCGGACGAACCGTCGGCTTTTCCGCCCCCACCGGAGCACCGCGCCCGGGGGGCGAGGCGGGGCCCCGGCGCTCTGGCGTGCCGTCAGGTCCGGACCTATCGTCAGCGCACATGACATGTCTACGCCGCGCCGCCGGACTCGCCGCCGCGCTCACCGGAACACTCGTCGCCCTGCTCGCCCCGGCCGCCGCCCAGGCCGCCCCGGCCGGCTGCCGCACCTCCACCGCGGTGCCGCCGGACGCGGAGCAGGCCCGCCTCCAGGACGCCCGCACCGCGGCCTTCACCGAGCGCTCCGGCCTGGGCGAGCCGCTCGGGGGCTTCCCCGCCGCCCTGTGCGCCGCCCGCACCGCCCGGCAGGCCGAACGGGTGGTGACCGACTGGGGCCGCGCCCTCTGGCAGGCGGGCGTGGACCGCGCCCAGGGCCGCCGGCCGGGCGGCGGGCTGCCCGCCCGGGACGACCGCCCGCTGTACTGGACCAGGCTCGCCATGACCGTCCAGCTCGCCCGCTGGCAGCCCCGGTTCGACGTGGACCACGCCGCGCTGCGGGCCCGGTTCGAGGACGCCTCGCGCGGTCTGGACGACGGCTTCGAGTCCGCCCCCGGGGTCCGGCGGATCTTCGTCAGCGGTTTCGACCCGTTCGGCCTGGACGCCGAGCCGCGCCGCGCCAACCCCTCCGGCTCGGCCGTGCTCGCCCTGCACGGGCAGCGGATCACCCTGGCCGACGGCAGCGCCGCCGAGGTCCGGGCGGTCGTGCTGCCGGTGCGCTACGGGGACTTCGACGGCGGCATCGTGGAACGGGCCTTCGCCCCGCACCTGCGGCCCGGACGGCAGTCCGCCGACCTGATCACCAGCATCAGCCAGGGCTACCCGGGCAAGTTCACCCTGGAGGAGTGGGCCGGGCGCGCCCGCTCCGCCGACCCGGCCACCGACAACGTGGCCGCGCTCTCCGGTGGCACCGCCCAGCACCCGGTGGACGCCCCGGGGCTGGCCCCCGGGCCGCAGTTCGTCCGCACCACCCTGCCGACCGACGCCATGCGGGCCGTCCAGCAGCCCTTCCCGGTGCTGCTCGACACCTTCGTCACCGAGATCCCGGCGGGCGCCACCGCCCCGGTCTTCCGACCGGACGGTCCCACCCCCGGCTCCCGGGCGGTCTCCGGCGGGGGCGGCGGCTACCTCTCCAACGAAGTCGCCTACCGCTCCAACCGGCTGCGCATGCTCCTCGCCCCGGACCTGCCCGGCGGCCACCTGCACACCCCGGTCCTCACCGGCCTGCCGGCCGACCCGGCCCTGCTCACCGGGCCGGAGTTCGAGCAGAACGAGGCCGCGATCGCCGACGAGGTGCGGGCGGTCCTGAGCACCGCCCGGCTCCGACCCGGCCGGCCCTGAGCCGCACGGCCCTGCCGCCCCGGCGCCGGGGGCGCCCGCTACGCCCGTCCGGCGTAGCGGGTGCCCACCGCGCGGGCCCGCGACTCGGCGATCTGGGCGTACGCGGCGTCGCGGCCCGCCCAGTGCGAGCCGCTGACCGACTTGCCGCGCTCCAGGTCCTTGTACACCTGGAAGAAGTGGGTGATCTCCAGCAGGTCGAACTCGCGCAGGTCGCCGACGTCCTGGAGGTCCGCGTAGCGCGGGTCGTGGGCCGGGACGCAGAGCACCTTGTGGTCCGGGCCGCGTTCGTCGCGCATCACCCACACGCCCACCGCCCGGCAGGTGAGCACGCAGCCGGGGACGGCCGGCTCGCCGCCGATCACCAGGGCGTCCAGCGGCTCGCCGTCACCCCCGAGGGTGCCCTCCACGTAGCCGTAGTCGGCGGGGTAGGCGGTCGCCGTGAAGAGGGTGCGGTCCAGCCGGATCCGGCCCGCCACGAAGTCCATCACGTACTTGTTGCGCGACCCCTGAGGGGTCTCGATCATGACCTCGAACTCCACCGCGGCCTCCTCCTCGACTCCTGCGGGAATTGTCCGCCGTCCGGGCGGCCACCGAAAGCACCCCCGCCGTTCGACCGGTTCCCCTACCATCCGTCCCATGGGGAGCCGGCGGGTCACTGTCCTGGACCACCACCACCGCGAGGGCGGCCGACCGCAGGGGCTCCCGGAGGGGCCGCTGGCCGCTCGGGACGGCGTGGAGCTGCACGCCCGGGGCGGTGCTCTCGCCTGCGTCGGCGCCACCGGCCGGCGCCGCTGGCAGCGGCCCTGCCCGGGCCGCCCGAACGCGGCGCACCTCTCCGCCGACCGGGTGCTGGTCACCACCGACTCCGCCGAGTGCACCGTCCGGGGCGGCCGCCTCGCCCCGGCCCTGCTGCTGGACCTCGCCGACGGCCGCACCGTCGCCGAGCTGCGCGGCGAGCGGGGCGCGGCGCTCGACGACGGCCTCTTCGCACTCGGCCGGAAGGGTGACGGCGCCTTCGGGACCGTCACCCTCGACCGCGACGGCACCCCGGTCGACGCCTGGCACAGCTACGGCCACTACGTGGTCGGCGCGGGCCTGCGGGTGGTCGAGACGGACCGCCGCGAGCCCACCGGGAACCGGGTGGTCCGGCTGCTGCCCGGCGGCCGGATCGAGCGCGGCCCGCTGCTCGCCGACCCGCAGGCCCCGCCACCGCTGGTGCTGGCGGACGGCACCCTGCTGGTGCTGGACGCGGGGGTGCTGCGTGCCGTCGGGCCGGACCTGGACGACGCCGTCCTGGCCGAGCTGCTCCCGCTCGCCCCCGAGCGACGGGCGCGCTTCACCGGTTCGCTGCACCGGGCCGGCGACCGCCTGGCCGTCACGCTGGTCGAGCGCCACCCGGTCCGGATGGGCCGCTACACCACCCACGCCTGGACGCTCGACCTGCACGCGCCCTGACGTCCAGGTCTCGATTGTGCGGCGGAACTGACGGCCCGGCAGTCCTTCGTCCACGATTCCCCTACCGTGACGCGTGCAACAACCGTCACCATGCAAGAGGGGGCACGCCCATGTCCCGGAGCCGGAAGCTCCACCGCCTCAGCAACCCCGACGTCGACGAGCGCCGCGCCCAGCGCGCGCTCTTCCGTCATCTGCGCGACGACACCAACGCCGACCGCGGCCGGATGGCCAGGCGCGTGCGCGAACTCCAGCTCCTGCTGGCGATGGACCCGGTCGAGTTCGAGGGCCTCATCGCCCGGCTCATGGAGGCGATGGGCATGAAGGTCGAGCTCACCGCCCGCTCGCGGGACGGCGGGGTGGACGTCCGCGGCATCGACCCCGACCCGTTCCGCGGCGGCAACGTCATCGTGCAGGTGAAGCGGTACCGGGACACGGTGGCGCCCTCCGCGGTGCGGGACCTGTACGGGACGCTGCGGCACGACGGACAGGCGACCAAGGCCGTCCTGGTCACCACCAGCCGGTTCGGCCCCAGCTCGCACCAGTTCGTCGCGGGCAAGCCGATCAGCCTGATCAACGGCGCCGAGCTGGTCGGGCTGCTCAAGCACCACGGCTTCCAGGAGGTGTTCGCGACCGCCCAGGACGAGGACCCGGCCGGGGCCGCCGCCCTGGACGGCCTGCCCGCGATCGAGGTGGCCGCCGAGCCCTCGCGGCTGCTGCTGCACTGGACGGGCGAGGAGGAGTACGACATCGCCGCGCTGGTCTGCACGGGCAACGTGGCGCTCTCCGACGACCACCTGGTCTTCTACAACAACGCCTCGACACCTGACGGTTCGGTGCGGCTGGTGACCGGCTACGGCGACGCGAACGCCTGCCTGATGGTCGACTTCGAGGCGCTGCCCGCCGAGGTGGACCGGCTGGTCGTCATCGCCGCCGCCGACACCGAGAACCACCCCGGGGCCACCATGGGCGGGTTCGCCGGGCCGGCCCTGATCCTGGAGGCCGGCTCCGGGCAGGACGCGGCCGTGGTGCACCTGGCGGACGGCGCGGAGACCAACACCGCGATGCGGCTCGGCCGGTTCGACCGCGAGCCCTCCGGGGACTGGGAGTTCACCCCGGCACTGGCCGGGTACCCGGGCGGGCTGCGGCAGGCCGTGACCGCGTACGGGCTGGAGGTCGCGGACGCGTGACGGGCCGGGGCACCCGGCCGCCTCCGGGTGCCCCCCGCCCGCCGGTTCCAGCGCACGACGGGCAGGTCCAGGGCCGAGCCCCGGCCGCCGCCCCGGCCGATCCGGTACTCCGCCCGGCGGTCGGCCGGGAGCAGTCGGAAGGAGTCGGGGTCGGCGACGGCGAGCCGGATCCGGTCGCCGGGCCGGAAGACCATCGAGAAGGGTTGGAGGTCGACGGTGACCTGCTCGGTGCCCCCTGCGGGAAGTCCTCGGCGTCCTCGGCCGTGTAGCTGCGCGGCGCGCGCAGCCGGCGCCGGTCCGGGGTGCCCGAGCGATCGGCCAACGTCCTTTCGCGTGGGGTGGATTGACGGGCCGTCGGGTCTGTGACCCGGCCGTCGGGGGTGACGTCCTCCAGGTAGGCGTGCAGGGCGCCGCGGGCCGAACCGGCCAGTCCGGTGACGTCCAGGGCGGCCTTGCCGTTGCCGGTGACCAGGGTCTCGGCGGTCAGCGGGGCGGTGGTGTGGCTGAGCAGTCGGGCGTGGACGGCGGCGCGGTCGGGGCAACTGACCTCGTCACCGCCGAGGTTGGTGGTCGAGCGGTCCAGCGGGCCGGTGCCCGCGGTCGGGTCCAGGCACAGCGGGTCGGAGCCGCTGCGGCGGTCGTCCGGCCGGGCGACGAGGGTGCGTACCCTCCGTGCCCAGGTGGAGCCGCTGGGTGCGATTGCCGGGCACCGGCCAGCGGGTTGGCGGCGCGCCGGACGCCCTCGCCGAAGCGTGGTACCGCACCTGTCGGCGGCCGTCGGGGGCGGGCGTCGCCCCGGGCGTGGCGGTCGAAGGAGTCCGGCACGCGCCGGTCGTTCTCGTCGCGCGCCGGCGCGGTGAGCGGGCGGGCCGGCCGGAACGGGTCGGCGAACCGGTCGGTGCCGTGGTTCCACGGGCCGATCCAGTCGTCCTGGGTGTCGGACAGGCCGGTGAACGGGGGAAGCACCCCGTTGCCGGTGCCGGCGTCGAGCCAGCCGGCGCGGGTCAGGACGGGCACCCGGCCGGCCTCGACGGCCTGCGTCCGCTCGCCGACGCTGCCGGCCATCCGGTTCTGGGGGCCGCCCCGGGCACCGGCGCTCGCCAACTCGACCAGGTCGGCGTTGTGCGCGTGCCCGGCACGCCCGGCGGCGAGCAGGGCCCGGCCGTCGGGGCCGTCGACCGGCCGGGGCTGGAGGCCGGTGAGGCCGCTCTCCGCGCAGAGCTCGCGGGTCCGCCCGTCGGTCTCGCAGGTGGTGCCGCCGGCCTGGTCGAGGACGCGCAGCAGCAGTGCGTAGCGCGCGATCTGCGGCTCGATGAGCAGGCCGCCGGGGCGCACCAGGTCCTCGTACGGGTCGAAGTCGTAGGAGATCGCGGCGGCGGCGGTGATGTGGTGGTTGCCGAGCGAGGTGGCGAGCATCGCGGTGTCGCCGCCGTAGGAGATGCCGGTGGCGCCGACCCGTCCGTTGGACCAGGGCTGGGCGGCGATCCGGTCGCTGAGCGGGCCGCTGTCGACGGTCACGTCGGTGCCGAGCCCGGAGGCGAGGGTGCCGAAGGAGGCACCGGTGCGGCGCAGTTCGGCGGGCCCGAAGGCGTAGCGTCGGGCCGCCGGTCCGCACCCGGGCCCGCCGGCGGCGCCGGGTGGTCCGGACGGTGAGCAGCCGGGGGCCGGCCCGGGTACCCCGGCGCAGGTGGACGTCGACAGCGAGGCGGACCCCGTCCGGCATGGTCACGTAGCGCGAGCGCAGGGTCAGTTCGGCGGGGCCTGCGGCGGCCGCCTCATCGGAGGGTCGCCTTCCAGGGGCCTTCCTCGGGGCGTGCCTCGCGGTCCGTCCCGGGCCAGGGCGGCATGGTGACGGCCGTGATCCGC
Organism: Kitasatospora sp. NPDC018619; assembly: GCF_044391605.1. NCBI lineage: Bacteria > Bacillati > Actinomycetota > Actinomycetes > Kitasatosporales > Streptomycetaceae > Kitasatospora > Kitasatospora sp. NPDC018619. The sequence goes on along the minus strand of NZ_JBISAI010000014.1, from coordinate 41,949 downwards.
AGCGGCCCGTCGGAGTCCTCGTCCGCCCGGAACTGGAACGCGGTGCCCAGCGGGATCGACGCGGCCGTGCCGGGCGCGAGCCGGACGGTCTCCTGGTGCCCGCCCTGGCGGCGCCACAGCTCGCCGCGGCCGGAGCTCACCTGCCACAGTTCCTGCACGGTGGCGTGCGACACCGCGTGGGTCACCTGCCCCGGTGCGAGGGCGAACACCGCGAGGCTGCCGGCTCCCTCCAGCACCAGCAGCGGGTGCACCTCGGCCCCGTCCGGGGCGGTCACCACGGGGGCGTGCGCCACGTCCGTGGTGCGGAAGGGCTGCTGCGCTGCCTGATGGTCCATGCGACACCTGGCCTCTCCCGTCCGAGCGAGTAGCGTGGGCCCGTCCCCCACCTCCGATGGGACCACCGGGCCGGGCCGTGCGCCAGGGCGGGCTGGCTACCCTGAGACGGCCCCGACCCGGCTGTCCCCGGACTCCTGCTCCGCCCCGCCGGCCAGGCCGTGGCCGAAGTCCCGCACGGCCTCGCTGACGATCGCCTCCAGTCGGGCGTGGTGGGCGCCGCGCCAGTACGCCTGGCCGCAGTCCCCGCACTGGGCGAAGGCGTCGTAGGAGCGCTCGGTGCCGTCCCGCAGCTGCTCGCGCACGGAGGTCTTGGTGGCCGGGTGCAGCGTGCCGTTGCAGGCGGTGCAGCGGCTCCAGGGGGCGAGCGGCGGCGCGAAGCGGGACAGCACGTCGCGCAGCTGCTCGGCGGGGCGGTGGCTGTAGACGTAGGCGCCGGCCCACAGTTCCCGGCGGCGCAGCAGGCCGCGGTCGCGGGAGAGCATGATCCGCTGTTCGGCGGCCGAGCGGGCGGCCAGGGCGGCGTCCCCGATGTCCGGGTTCTCGTACGCGGCGTCCACGCCGAGCAGGCGCAGCCGGCGGGCGAGGGTGCCGAGGTGGACGTCCAGCAGGAAGCGCACCGGGCCGGGCGAGGGCTGCGGCCTCGTCACGGCCCGGACGGCGATCTCCTCGCCGTCGGCGGGGACGTGGCTGTCGGGCACTTCCCGGCCGTCCACCAGCAGGACGCCGACCTCGGTGAGCGGGATGCCGAGGGACTCGACGACGTGGCCGAGGGTGGAGCTGCCGTCGGTGCGCAGCGCGGTACGGCCGGCCCGCCGGGGCGCGGAGACGAAGAGGTGCAGCTCGGGGGCGACGTCGAGTCGGATCTGGGGTCGTTCCACGCGGCCAGCATGCCAGCGGGCGGCGGGCCGGGGCCACCGGGTTTCCGGGCGGCTCCGCCGCGCCGGCCCTGCTGGTGCCGGAGCCCGGGCCCTGGTGGCGTGCGGGGCCGGGCCCTGGTGGCGCCCGCGGTCAGGCCCCCGCCGCCACCGGCTGCGGGCGGGGCACGTCGCGGCCGCGGTCCCGCTCCGCCCAGCGGACGACCGGCCCCATGGCGCACCCGGCGGCCAGGAACACCGCGCCCAGCACCAGCCAGCCGACCGGGCCCCCGTCCAGCAGCAGCGTGGTGAGCAGCAGCGGCCCGAGGGCGCGGGCGACGGCGACGCCGGTGCCGAAGAAGCCCTGGTACTGGCCGATCCGCCCGGGCGGGGCGAGGTCGAAGGCGATCTGCCAGCTCCCGGCCGACTGCCGCATCTCCCCCGCGACCTGGAGGACGGAGGCCGCGACCAGCAGGGCGCCGACCGCCCAGACCGGCACGTCCAGCGCGGACAGCGCGAAGACGGCGCAGGAGCCGAGCAGCAGCAGCCCGGCCGCGCGGACCGCCCGGGCGGCCGGCCCCGGCCCGGTGATGCCGCGCGCCGCCCGGACCTGGAAGGCCAGCACCGCGAGGGTGTTGAGCACGAACAGCGCCGAGCCGAGCCAGCCGATCCCGGGGGCGCGCGCGGCGATCCAGAGCGGGATGATCAGGCTGAGCAGTGGCATCCGCAGCAGCAGCACGGCGTTGACGGCGGTGACGGCGGCGTACCGGCGGTCGCGCAGGACGGCCAGCCGCGGCCCGGCATCCGCCGCGCCCCGCGCCGGCGGGGCCTCGGGCAGCCGCCGCAGGACCAGCGCGCCCAGCAGGAAGCCGAGCGCGGTGACGGCGAAGGCGGCCAGGTAGGCGGCGCGGGTGCCGATCGCGAGTGCGATGCCGCCGAGCGCCGCGCCGACGGCCAGCCCGCCGTTGAGCATCGACTGGACGTGGGCGAGCAGCGCGGTCCGCCGGGCGGGCGGCACCAGGGTGGCGACCAGCGCCTGCCGGGCGGCGGTGAGGCCGGACTGCGCGGTGGCGTAGAGGCAGACCGCGAGCAGGAACAGCGGGTAGGAGCGGATCACCAGGAAGGCGGCGACCACGGCCGCGGTGCCGAGGGCGAGCGCGACCGAGGTACGGCGGGGGCCGCGCCGGTCGGCGAGGGAGCCGAGCGGAACGCCGGCGAGCGAGCCGAGCGCCCAGGCGAGGGTGAGGCCGGTCCCGAGGGCGGTCGGCGACATCCCGACCACCCGGGTGAAGTAGAGGGCGGAGCAGGTGTAGTAGGCGCCGTCGCCCACGGCGGCGGCCAACTGGGCGGCCACGAGGGTCCGCTGGGGCCCGGCGGGCGGCAGTGCGCCCCAGCGGGCGGTTCGGTCGGTCGGCATGCCCCATCCTTCGCTCGTCCGCGGGTGCGGCCGGCCGGGAGGCTTCCGGCCGGCCGCACCCGCACTCCCCCGGGCCGTAAACGACCTCACGGGTCGTCACCCCCGTCCGCGGCCCCCGGACGGGTGGCGCGCGGCGTCGCTCCGCACCACCGCCGGTGCTGCTGCACCCCCCTACCCTAGGGAGGAAGCGGACCAGTGGAACGGTCCAGTGATCACGGAGTTTCCTGGGCCACTTCCGGCTGCCGCCGCACCGCCGACCGACCTCTGAACTCGCGTGCGAGGGGCCTGAGTTGGCGCTTCCACACTGCTCCGGCCGCCCGTTCCCCGGCCTCGCCCGCGCCGCCGAAGCGCCGTCCGTACCCGCTCCGCCTCCGCCCCGGCCGACCGTTGCAAAACCGCGACCGGTCCGACCGAGGGCCAACTTTGACCGTGTTGACCCGTCAGTAGGCCCCTTTTATGCTCAACGGCGTTCGCGATCCGGCACCGGGCCGAGGCCGCCCCGCCCGCCCGTTCCGTCGCCGTCTCCGGCTCGAAGGGTGTCCTCCCATCAGCAGCTCCATCGCTCCCGCGGACTCCACCGGTCGTCCGGGCGGCGCCCACCCGGACGCCGGGGACACCGCTGACGCCCCGGCCGCACGGAGCGCCCCGACCGTGCAGGCCGCGCCGGGCACCGGGGCCGCCGGGGCCGCGGGCGGCACCACCCGCCGCCGGCGCTTCCTCACCTACCTGCTGGCCGCGCCCACCCTCACCGTCGGCGCCCGCCTCGCCGCCGACACCGCCGCACCCGCCGCCGCGCAGGCCGCCCCGCCCCCCGTTCCGGCCCCCGCCGCAGCCGCCGTACCGGTCCGCGAGACCGCCCTCCCCCAGCAGCTGATCGGCCTGCCCGGCATCCCGGACATCGTCGACCTCGGCGACGCGATGATCATCGCCGGGCTGCCGACCGCGCACCTGCTGGTCCTCGAAGTCACCCCCGCCGGACGCGCCGCGCTGCACCTGCCCCGGCTGGAGGTCGGCCAGGGCCTCACCACCGCGATCGCCATGATCGTCGCCGAGGAGCTCGACGCCCGCCTCGCCGACGTCGACGTCCCGCTCTCCGACGCCCGCCCCGAGCTGCTGTTCAACCAGCTGACCGGCGGCTCCAACTCGATCCGCTCGCTGTACGACCCGGTGCGCGCCGCGGCCGCCGCCGCCCGTGCCCGGCTGGTGACCGTCGCAGCCAAGCGCTGGAACGTTCCCGCAGACACCCTGCGCACCGCCGACTCCGCCGTCCTCGCCCCCGACGGCCGCCGGCTCGGCTACGGCGACCTCGCCGCCGAGGCCGCCACCGTCGCCGCTCCCGCCGTCCCGGCCGTCCCCCGGAGCGACAGCCGGCCGCGCCTGGTGGGCCGGCCCACCGGCCGGATCGACGCCCGCGACATCGTCACCGGCCGCGCCAGGTACGCCGGGGACCTCCAGGTCCCGGGCGCCGTGCCCACCGTGGTCGCCCGCCCGACCACCGTCAACGGCACCCTCGCGTCGCTGGACGCCTCCGCCGCCCGCGCCATGCCCGGGGTCCTCGGGGTGGTCCGGATCCCGAGCGGCGTCGCCGTCCTCGCCGAGACCTTCGACCAGGCGCTCAAGGCCCGCGACGCGCTGCGCACCACCTGGAACCCCGGCCCCGTCGCGGGCCTGTCCGACGCCGACGTGCGGGCCCGGCTGCGCGCCGCCCAACTGCCCTCCATTCCACCACCGCTGCTCTCCCGCCGGCTGGAGGCAGAGTTCGACTTCGCCTTCGTCAACCACGCCCCGATGGAGGTGCTCACCGCCGTCGCCGACGTCCGGCCCAACCGGGCCGAGGTGTGGTTCGCCGCGCAGAGCCCGATCCTCGCCCAGGGCGCCATCGCCGCCGAACTCGGGCTGCCGCAGAACGCCGTCACCGTCCACGTGGTGCGCGGCGGCGGCTCCTTCGGCCGCCGGCTGTTCTTCGACGCCGCCCTGGAGGCCGCCCAGGTCTCCAAGGCCGCCGGCCGGCCGGTCAAGCTGATGTGGACCCGCAACGACGACATGCGCCACGGCCGGATGCGCCCGGCCAGCCACCACGTCATCCGGGCCACCTACGGCCTCGGCCAGGTGTTCAGCTGGGAGCACCACGTGGCCGGCATCCGCACGGACCTCGGGCACGGCCTCGGCGACATGCTCACCGCCGCCGGCTACAACCTCCCGCTGGCCGGACTCACCGCCGCCGAGCTGTTCTTCCTGCTCACCGAGAAGATCCCGTACGACGTCGGGGTGCCCACCCAACTGCTCGCCGAGGTGCCGCTGGAGCTGCACACCGGCAGCTGGCGGTCGGTCTACTCGGGAACCGTCCGGGTCGCCGACGAGATCATGATGGACGAGCTCGCCCGCCGGATGGGCCAGGACGAACTGGCCTTCCGCCGGGACCGGATGCGCGCCGCCACCGGCCGCGCGGTGCTCGACGAGCTCGCCCGGCGGGGCGACTGGGGCCGCCCGATGCCCCCCGGCCACGCCCAGGGCATCGGCTACCACGACGAGCACAGCGCCTGCGTCGCCTACCTGGTCGAGCTGGACGCCACCGACCGCACCGACCCCCGGGTCACCAGGGCGGTCGTCGTCGCCGACGTCGGCCGGGTGATCAACCCCCGGGGCCTGGAGGCCCAGTTGACCGGCGCGCTGGTCGACGGCATCTCGGTGATCCTGCGGGCCGGCAACCACCTGGACAACGGCGCCTTCCGCGAGGGCAGTTACGGAGACTTCCACTACGCCCGGCAGCGGCACACCCCGCCGGTGGTCGAGATCCACCTGATGCCGCCGAGCGGACCGCCCGGCGGCGCGGGCGAGTTGGGCGTCCCGGCCGCCTCCGCCGCCGTCGCCAACGCCTACGCCCGCGCGACCAGCACCGGCCCGCGCTCCTTCCCGATCAACTTCTGACCCCGCCCCGGCCCCTGACCACCAGCTGAGGATCCCGACCCCATGCCCACCCACACCTTCGTCCTCAACGGGAAGCCCGTCACCGTCGAGGCCCCGGACGACATGCCGCTGCTCTGGGTGCTGCGCGACAAGCTCGGCGTCACCGGCCCCAAGTACGGCTGCGGGGTGGGGGTCTGCCGCGCCTGCACCAGCCACCTGGACGGCCAGGAGTTCCAGCCCTGCACCCGGTCCGTCAAGGACTGCGCGGGCCACGCCGTCACCACCATCGAGGGCCTGGCCGACGGCGAGGTGCTGCACCCGGTCCAGGAGGCGTGGCTCGCCTGCGACGTCGCCCAGTGCGGGTTCTGCCAGCCGGGCCAGATCATGACCGCCGTCGCCCTGCTGCGCCGCACCCCGAACCCGACGGACGCCGACATCGACCGGATCCAGAACGTCTGCCGCTGCGGCACCTACCCGCGCATCCGCGAGGCGATCAAGCAGGCCGCCGCCCGGGGGGCCGCCAAGCCCTGACCCGCCACCGGCCCGCACCCACGGCCGACTCGCCTTCTTCGCACCCGCCCCGGCCCGCGGCCTGACGGTGCGGTTCCGGTACCCGGCGCGCGGCCCCGCCGGCCGGCCCCGCGCCCCCCTCCACCGCCCCCGGGTCGCACCCGCGACCGAACAGACCATGCCGCCGGCCCCCGGCACCATCGCCCCGGTCCGCGCCACCGCCCGCAACCGCACCGACGTCCGGGCCTTCGCGGACCGCTTCCTGCGCGAGCGCCGCGCGCCGCCGCCCGACCCGCCCCGTCCCCGCACCACCCGGAGATCGCGATCCGCCGGAGCCGCGGGTAGCGGGCTACGGCGCGAGCGGCGCCGCCGGGTCCCGGCCGAAGAAGGCGGCGAGCCGGTCGTACACCGGGGCGTCCTCGGGCACGGCGACGGCGCGGCCGAAGGCGTGGTGCTCCTCCTCCGCGCCCCGGTACTCCGGCTTGAGCGCCCCCTGGGCCCAGGCCAGCGCGGCGAGCGCGACCTCGTGGTCCAGCCCCTCGGTGGACTGACCGGTGGCATGCGCCAAGTCCCAACCGTGGACGGCGAATTCGGCGATCTGCTGGTCGACCGGGAAGCGGGCCGGAAGGGTGCCGGCGCCGGGGACCTCCAGGGTCCCGCCGAGATCACCGGCCGCGCGCCAGGCCTCGACCAGCTCCTCCGCCCCGGACTCGAAGGCGTGCAGCCAGCCCTCCTCGACCCGCTCGGACGGCCGCGACCAGTCGGGCTGCCCGCCCCGCGCCCGGACGGTGAACCGCCGCAGGTCGTCCAGGAGGTGGCTGACCAGGTCGCCGACGTCCCAGGAACGGCAGGGCGTCGGGTGGCCGGCCAGCTCCACACCGGTGCCGTCGATCAGCCCGGCGGTCTGCGCGAGGGCCCGGGCGAGCAGCCCGATCGGGTCTTCCGCTGCGGTCATGGCACACCTCTCGGGAACGGGCCCCGGTCGGGGCGGGGCCGTGCCGGGAGATCGTAAGCGCGGCGGCCCACCGCCGCACGGCAGGACACCGTGCGCCCCGCCGCCCCGGGCGTGTCCGGGGCGGCGGGGGCGCGCAGGAGCGACCGGGGGCGCCAGACCCGTCAGCGCGGCCGGGGACGCTTGGGCCCGTCAGCGCGGCCGGGCGTGGCAGAGGTGTCAGGCCGCGAAGCCGCCGTCGACCGCCAGCTCGGCGCCGGTGACGTACCGGCCGCCCTCGCCCACCAGGTAGGAGACGGCGGCGGCCACCTCCGCGGCGGTGCCGAACCGGCCGAGCGCGGTGAGCCCGCTCTGGAACTCCGCCGACGGGCCGTCGGCCGGGTTCATGTCGGTGTCGATCGGCCCCGGGTGGACCAGGTTGGCGGTGATCCCGCGCGGCCCGAGCTCCCTGGCCAGCGCCTTGGTCAGGCCGGTCAGCGCGGCCTTGCTGGTCGCGTACAGCGTGGCGCCGGGGAAGGCGACGCGCTGGGCGACGCAGCTGCCGACGGTGACGATCCGCCCGCCCTCGGCCAGGTGCGCGGCGGCCTCCCGGGCGTACAGGAAGGGCCCCCGGACGTTGACCTCCAGCGCCCGGTCGACGTCCTCCAGCGCGAGCTCGCCGATCGGGCCGAGCACACCGACACCGGCGTTGTTGACCAGGACGTCCAACCTCCCGAACCGCTCGACGACGGCCTCGACCACGCCTCGCGCGGCCTCCGGGTCGGCGGCGTCCGCCCGGACGGCCCAGCCCGTCCGCCCCATCGCGGTGATCTTCGCGGCGACCTCCTCGGCCTGCGCCGCCCCGCCCCGGTACGTCAGCACCACGTCGGCACCGTCCTCGGCCAGCCGCAGGGCGACGGCCGCCCCGATGCCCCGGCTGCCACCGGTCACCAGGGCCACCCTGCCGTCGAGAGCGCCGAGGCGGTCGGACACTGCCACATCGATCGTCGTCATATCTCCAGAACTCCTTGTTCCGATCTCGGACATGACTCGATCCTGCTCCGCCGTCCCACGGACTTCCGGCGGGATTCGGACGCTGCGTTCAACGTTCAACCAAGCGCCGCCCCGCCTCCGCACCCCGGCGTGCGACGGCACCCCCGGTCGTGCGGAGCGGCCACCGACCACCAGGCGTACGCCCCACGGCGGGCTGCTCGCCGCGGGCCGGCCCGGCCACCGGGTCGGCTCGGGCGCACCCGGAAGCCGGTGCGGCCTCCCGCCCGCCGCCCGGAAGCACCGGGTGCCGGGTGCCGGGTGCCGGGCGCCGGCACCCGGCACGCGAAGCCGGCCGGCAGAGGGCGCCGGCGATCACACCCGACCGGTCGCCCGGGCGACGGCGCGCGGCAGCGGAGCGAGCCGCCGGCGCCCCGGCCGACCACCCCCGTACGCGGCACCGGGAGCCGCCCGGCGTCGGCCGGCGGACGACGCAGGCGACCGGGCCGCGCCCCGGCCTCCGGCGCGGCGCAGCCCGCACCGACAGCCGATCAGGCCGCTCCGGCGCCCGGCCCGCGCAGCCGGCCGGCACCCCCCTACGCGGCACCAGGAACCGTCGGGACCCGGCACCCGGGCGGCGCCGTCCCCCGCGGTTCGCCGTGCCGTCGGCGACCGCCCGCCCGGCCGGAGGGAGGGGCCACGACCCGAAGTCCGCGCCAACCGGCGGCAGTGGGCTCACCGGCTCCTGCGCCCCCACCCGGAAGTCCACCCGGCAACGGGCGCTCAACGGGCCGCCGAAGGCCCGTCAACGTGCCGGAACCGGCCGAGCGACCACCCCCGTCCAGGGTGGCCGCTCGGCCGGTCGGCAGGCCGTCGGACGGCGTCCCGCCCGGTAGCCCGGTGGTCGGCCGGTCTGACGGCCGAGCGATCAGGCGGTCAGGCGGTCAGATGGTCAGACGGTCAGCGTCTGGCCCGGGAAGATCAGGTCCGGGTCGCTGCCGATGGTGCTGACGTTCTTCCGGTACAGGCTGTCCGTGTCGACGCCGAACTTGGCCGCGATGTCGCTCAGGGTGTCACCGCTGCGGACGGTGTAGCCGCCGGCGGCGGTGTTCTTCGGCGCGACCGGCGCGGACTGCGCCGGCTTCGCCGAGGGCCCCGCCTGGGGCGCCCGCTGAGCGGCCGCGGGCTTGGCGGCGGGCTTGGCGGCCGGCTTCGCCGCCTTCGTGCTCGGCTTGGCGGGCTTGGCCGCCGTGCTGCCCGAGGTGTCGGCGGCGGCCGGAGCACCGCCCCGGCCCAGCCCCGCCTTCTGCGAGCAGACCGGCCAGGCGCCGGGGCCCTGCGAGGCCAGGACCTTCTCCGCGACGGCGATCTGCTGGTCCCTGCTCGCCTTGCTGGCCTGGGCGGCGTACGCGGTGCCGCCGTACGCGGCCCAGGTGGACGGGCTGAACTGCAGCCCTCCGTGGAAGCCGTTGCCGGTGCTGGTGCTCCAGTTCCCGCCGCTCTCGCACTGGGCGACGGCGTCCCAGGTCGAGGACGTCGCGGCGGAGGCCGAGGTGGCCGTGACGAGGCCGGCCACCGGCAGGGCCGCGACGGCGGCTCCCGCGACGACCGCCATCCGCACGCGGTGGCGCTTGACGGTGGCGTTGGTGTCGGTGGCAGCGGCGGTCTCGTGACGGGGATTCATACAGGTCCTCTCGACAAGTCCCGGGTGGGCATGCGGAACCAGGCCCGGGACATGGGCCGGCAGTCTTTCGCTCACCTCACTCGACGGGCGGCCGGACACGTGTCGGACGTGCCGTGCCGCCCCGGTCACCTCCGCACGCCGACGGCCTGTTCGAGCCGGCCTCGTTCGGCGGGCACCGCCCTCGCGCCGCGGGTCAGTCGGCGGGCAGTGCGTCGGGGTGAACCCGGGTGGCGCTCGTTGCGCCGCCAATGAAGCTAGGGGCCATCACCCGGACGCAGCAAGCAATTCTTCGACGTCGCAGGTCAGTTGACTGTTACCGGCGGTACGGATCAGAAAATGATGCCCGATTTGATATCTTTTGACCGATTTTTCAAGATCAAACGGTCAAATTCCGTGCCCTCACTCACACCTGTCCACCCGAGAAAGTCGGTACACCCTCCACGCTGAGGAAGCGTCAGCTGACGCTCCGTCACTACCTCACCCGAAGTTCCGGATTCCGCGCCGCCATCGTGTGACATCCATCACATCCGTTGCCGAACGTCACCACCAGAACGCCCTCAGTGACGGCCGTCGAGCTCGGCGTCCCGCGCCAACAGCGCCGCCTGGACCCGGTTCTCGCAGCCCAGCTTGGCCAGGATCCGGCTCACGTACGTCTTCACCGTCGCCTCGCTCATGTGGATCCGCGCCCCCGCGTCGGCGTTGGACAGACCCTCCCCGAGCAGCGCCAACACCTCCAGCTCGCGCGGGGTGAGCACCTCCAGCCGGCGCCGCGCCGCGACCGCTCGGGCGGCCAGCGAGGCACTGCTCCCGGAGGCCAGTGAGTCGACGATGTGCCGGGTGGCGGCCGGGGAGAGGAAGGCGTTCCCGCCCGCCGCGGCCCGGACGGCCTGGATCAGCTCGTGCGGCGCGGTGTCCTTGAGCAGGAAGCCGGCACCGCCCTCGGTCACGGCGCGCAGGACGTTCTCGCGCTCCCCGAAGGTGGTGAGGATCAGCGCCCGCGCGCCGGGGGCGACCCGCGCCAGCTCGCCGAGCGCCGTCAGCCCGTCCATCACCGGCATCTGGATGTCCAGCAGCACCACGTCCACCCGGTGCGCCCGCGCGAGCTCCAGCGCCTCGCGACCGTCGGCGGCCTCCGCCACCACCTCGATGTCGTCGGCGGAACCGAGGATCATCCTGATTCCGGCCCGGATCAGCGGCTCGTCGTCGGCGACGAGGACTCGGATCACGCTGGTCATTCCCCTCGAACGGTGCTTCGGCTGCGGCACCATCCTCACATCCCGGCGGGACCGCTCCGTACCGCCCGGTCCGACCCCAGGCCCCCCGGCACCCGCCTCGGCCCGACCCCGGGCACCACCCCGGTCAGGCCCCGGCGCGACCCGCCCCGGCCGGAGCACCCCCCGCGCACGGGGGCACTCAGCCCCTGGCCACGTACTCCACCTTCTCCACCAGTGCCCCGTCCTTGAAGCAGAACCTCGCCACGTGCTCCTCGTTCCAGCCCGCGCCGGGCGCACCGTTCAGCACGTACCAGCGGCACTGCGCGCCCGCCGGCACCTCGGGCCCTGTCCCCTTGTACGTGTCGGTAAAGAAGTCGTTGCCGCGCGGCAGCGTCTGCAGCACCTCGGACTCGGCGGTGCCCACCCTGATCTGTTCGTACATCGGCTGCTGCACGGTCGCGTCGTTGGTGCCCTTGACGAACGCGATCACGCCCCAGACCAGCAGCACCAGCACGGTCAGCGCGACGGCGACCACCCCGACGGCGCAGCCCATCGCCGGGCTGCGCCGCCCGCGCGCCGGCTCCCCGCCCGGCCCGGCCGGCGACAGGCCGTCCAGCATCCAGTCCTCGGCCCCGTCCGCCGACGCCGCGTCCTGCTCCGCCCCCTGGTAGGGCAGCAGGGCCGCCAGCCGGAACCCCTGCTCCGGCGTGGGCCCGGCGTGCACCATGCCGCCGACCAACCGGGCGCGCTCCCGCAGGCCGGCCAGCCCCTGACCGCCGCTGACGGCGGCGCCCGCGCCCGCCCGTGCCCCCACGAGCTCCGGCGCGCGGGCGTTGGTCACCTCCACCACCAGCGCGTCCGGCTCGTAGCGCAGCGCGACGGCGATCGGTGCGCCGGGAGCGTGCTTGTGCGCGTTCGTGAGCGACTCCTGCACGATCCGGTACGCGGCGTGGTCGACGGCCGCCGGCAGCGGACGCCGCTCCCCCTCCACCACGAGGTCGACCTGCGCCCCGGCCGCCCGGGAGGAGTCCACCAGTCCCCCGACCCCGTCCACCCCGCCCCGGGCCGGCGGCCCGCCGGCGGCTCCGGCCCCGGGCGCCCCGACGGCGGGCGGCTGCGCCGTCGACTCGTCGTGCAGCACCCCGACCACCTCGCGCAGCTCGCGCATCGCCGCGACCGCCGCCTGCCGCAGCACCCCGACCGCCTCGCGCTGCCGGTCGGTGAGCGTCCGGTCCACCTCCAGCGCGCCCGAGTGCACCGAGATCAGCGCCAGCTGGTGGCCCAGGCTGTCGTGCATGTCCTGGGCGATCCGGTGCCGCTCGCGCAGCCGCGCCTGGTGCACCACCATGACCCGCTCGCGCAGCAGCTGCTCGTTGCGGTCGCGCAGCGCGTCCAGGAGGGCGCGGCGCTGCGCCCGGTAGCGGCCGTAGAGCGCGGGCAGCACGGCGAAGACCAGGAAGAAGCCGAGTGACAGCAGCAGCACCAGCTTCGGCGAGAGCGAGACGGCGTCCTTCAGCACGCCTGTCGCGGTGAACAGCACCCAGCCCCCGACGAAGGCGGCGACCAGCGACCAGACCCGCTGGAGCCGCGCCCCGGCCGTCCAGCCCGCGCACACCAGCAGCGGCATCGGCCCGACGGACCAGCCGGCCAGGGCCGCGGTGGCGAGCAGCACGGGGACCGGCAGGCCCTTGCGCAGCACCCACAGCACCGCGACGGCGATCCCGTAGGGCACTGCCAGGCCGGTGTTGGCGAGCAGCTCCAACAGGGCGGTGAACCCGCCCATCAGCACGGCGAGCAGCGCCTCGCCCACCACCCGCCGGGGCCGCCAGGGCCCTGGCAGTGCCGTCCGTACCGCCCTGTTCCAGGCCCGTGCGATCGCTTCCACCCACCGAGGCTATCGGTCCGGGCGCGGAACCCGCCGTCCTCCTTCGTCGCCGCCCCTCGCCGACGAAAGTCGCCTGGTCGGCGCCCTCGCGGGCCGACCGACGGGCCCGTCCGCCACCGCTCGCCCGAAGACCCGGCCGCCCCGCCCGACCACCCCGACCGACCACCCCGCCCGACCGCCCCGGGCGACCGCGCCCGACCGCCGCTCAGCCGACGGCGGTGAGCAGCAGCGCCACGTCGTCCACCCGCCGGGCGGACCCGACCTCGCGCAGCAGCCGTTCGGCGGCCTGCTCCAGCCCCTCCCCCGCCTCGGCCCGGGCCAGCGCCGCCCGCAGCCGGTCCACGCCCTGGTCGATCGCCACCGCCGGGTCCTCCACCAGCCCGTCGGTGTACAGGGCGAGCACCGCCCCGCTGCCCAGCCGCAGCTCGCTGACCGGGTACTCGGCCCGCTCGACCACCCCGAGCAGCGGCCCGCCCGGGACGTACAGCGCCTCGGCCCGCCCGCCGGGGTGGCGCAGCACCGGCGGGAGGTGCCCGGCCCGGGCGATCCGGGCGAGCCCGGCGGCCGGGGTGAGCCGGACCAGGCAGCAGCTGGCGAGCAGCCCGGGGTCGAGGTCGAGCAGCAGCCGGTTGGTGCGGGCGAGCACCTCGTCGGGCGGGTCGCCGCCGGTGGCGAAGGCCCGTACGGCGCTGCGCAGCTGCCCCATCGCGGCGGCCGCGCCGACGCTGTGGCCCTCGACGTCGCCGATCACCAGGGTGACGTCCCCGCCGGTGACGATCGCGTCGTACCAGTCGCCGCCGATCTCCATGCCCTGGGTGCCGGGCAGGTAGCGGGCGGTGATCCGGATGCCGGGCACCTCGGGCAGCCGGTGCGGCAGCAGCGCCTGCTGGAGGCCGCGGGCCAGCGCGAACTCGGCGTCGTACAGCCGGGCGCGCTCCAGGGCCTGCGCGATGAAGCCGCCGAGCGCGGTGAGCAGGCCCCGTTCCTCCACCGTGAACGGGCGCGGCAGGTCGAAGCCGAGGATGCAGCTGCCGACCGGCCGGCCGGAGGCGATCAGCGGCAGGAAGGCCCAGGCGCCCATCTCGTCCAGGGCCAGGCCGGGGTAGGTGGCGGCGAGTTCGCGCACCGACTCGAAGAAGATCGGGGTGCCGGTCCTGAGCGTCTCCGAGCCGGGCACCCGGGCGTCGATCGGCAGGCCCTCGAAGGAGTCCAGGAAGCCGGCCGGGTAGCCGGTCTCCAGGAGCAGGTGCAGGTGCTGCTCGCGCACCGCGTAGATGGCGAGCTCCTGGCCGCCGAAGGCCGGCAGGATCTCCTCGGCCACCGCCCGGCAGACGTCGCGCACCGTCACGGCCTCGGTGAGCGCGCTCGCCAGCTGGAGCAGGTGGTGGGTGACGCCCACCCCGGCGCGGTCGGCGCGCGGCGGCGGGGCGGCGGGCGGTTCGGCGGTGCCCGGCGGCGCCTCGGCGGCGGTCACCCGGCCGGTGACGCCGTGCGCGTCCGGGTAGAGCGAGAAGGCGAGCCAGCCGTCCGGCGGGCGGGCGGCCAGGAAGGCCGTCGGCTGCCGGGAGAGCAGGGCGGCGCGGTAGCGGTTCTCGTAGAAGGGGTCGGTCAGCCACGGCAGTGCGTCCCAGGGGTGGTGGCCGAGCAGGTCCTCGCGGCCGGCCCCGAGCAGCTGCTCGACCGCACGGTTGGCGTAGCAGATCCGGCCGTCGGGGTCGAGCGAGAACACGCCCTCGGGCAGGCGCTCGACGGCGGCCGCGGCGGCGGTCAGGTCCCGGACGTCCAGCACCGCGCCGACGAGGTGGGTGCGGCCGTCGGAGATCGCCCCGGGCACCCGGGCCCACAGCTCCACGGGGTACGGCAGGCCGTCGGGCCCGAGCACCCGGACGCGGGCGGCCAGCACCTCGCCGCGCTCCAGCGCGACGCGGGCGGCGGTCCGGAACTCCGGCAGGTCCCCGGGGGCGACCCGGCGGTTCAGCGCGGCCACCGTCCCGTCGAACTCCCCCGGCCCGAAGCCGAAGATCTCCCGGAACCGCTCGTCGACGGCGAGCGTGCCGGTGGCCACGTCCCAGTCGAACAGCCCGACCCGGGTGGTCGGCGCCGCCGACGGCGGCGGCTGCACCACGGCCACCTCGCCGCCCGGCTCCACCGACCGCCCGGGCTCCGCCAGGTCGGCCAGGTCCCGCCCCAGCCGGTCGGCCACCTCGGCCAGCCCGCGGGCGGCCGGCTCCGGCACCCCCTCGTCCGAGGCCGCCCACAGCCCGCTCAGCACGCCGAACCGCTCCCCGCGGTGCGCGACCGGCACGCACGCCGAGGCGAAGTCGTACGGCAGGCCGACGGCGAGCTGCGGGAAGCGCCGCATGGTGTCCTCGGTGTCGGTCAGGACGACCACGTGCCCGGTCCGGAAGCAGACCGCGACCGGCAGCGGCCCCGCGGCGGCCACCCGCCGGAACGGGCTCATCACCGCCAGCGGGACGCCCGCGACCGTGCGCAGCACCAGCGAGCGGCGGTCCCGCGAGCGCAGGTACACCAGCGCGCCGTACGCCCCGGTGGTCGCGAGCACCCGGCGCACCGCCCCGGCGAACAGCTCGTCCCGCCGGTGCTCCGCCCGCCGGGCGGTGTCCCGGACGGAGCGCGGGGCCGCCGGGCCCGCCTGCGCGCCGGCACCGGCCTGCGGCGGCCGGTCGGCACCGGGCGCCCCGGGGGCCCCACCGGTCGCGTGCGGTTGGCGCATGCTCTTTTGCTACGCCGGGCCCGCAGCGGTGTCAAGGCGAGCCCGCGGCGGCCCGCGGCCCCGCCCCGGGCTGCCGCGCGGGCCGCGGTGCACCAGCATGGAGGGCATGCCCAGCGAATCCCGCCGCACCACCGTGGTCAACCTGAAGGGCCACCGCGACGACCCCGAGTACCGGGACGTCGTCTACGTCGGCCGCGCGATGCACCGCGGCGGCTGGCACCTCGACGAGTCCCCGCTGCACTGCCCGTACCGCCCCGGCCCGGACCTCACCCGTGAGGAGATGGTCGACAAGTACCGCGCCCACCTGCTCGCCCACCCCGAGCTGCTGGCCCTCGTCCCGGCCCTGCGCGGCCACCGGCTCGGCTGCTGGTGCGCCCCTCTCCCCTGCCACGCCGACGTCCTCGCCGACCTCGCGGACCACCCGCCGCGGTGAGGGCCGCTCCCGTCCCGGCACCCCGCCGTCCCGGACCCGGAACCACCTGTTCGATATCCTCCGGACGGGTGGCGGCACCGAGCCGCCGGTGGGGAAGCGAGAGCCGTATGCAGTCGCCGTCGTCCGGGAGCTCCGCGCACGGTACGTCGTGGCAGTGGGACGAGGAGACGGACGGCGGCGAGGCCACCGGGGACGTGGTCGCGGGCGGCCGGGAGCGCGTGCGGCCGAGCCGGCGGCGGCTGCTGCTGGCCGGGGCCGGGGTACTCGCGGCGGGCGGGGCCGCCTGGGCGTTCGGCCGTTCGGGCGGCGGCGGGGCCGGGCCCTCGCCGGCGCCGCCCGGGCCGGCGCCGACCGCGCTGTCCGGGCCGACGCCGCTCTGGTCCTACCGGGGGCCGGAGCCGATGACCCCGGAGCGGCTCACCGACCCGCCCGGCCACCCCGTCTTCCTCTCCCGGAAGGGCCTCCAGGTCCTCGACCCGGCCCGGGGCGTGCCCGGCCGCCTGCTGGTCTTCGACCCGCCGGACGCCCGCAGCTGGCCCAGCGACCTCGACACGCTCGGCAAGGTCGTGTTCGGGCCCGAGCACCTCTTCACGACCTTCCAGGGCCACGTCGAGGCCCGCCACCTCACCGACCCCGCCGCCGACTGGAGCCTGCCGCTGCCCGACGAGCTCCAGGGGCAGACCCGTCTCGCCGGCTACGACGGCCTCGCCCCCGGCGTCCTCTACGGCTACTCCTGGGGCCGTGCGAAGGCCGACGGCAGCCTGCCGGACCACCGCCTGTTCGCCCTGCGGGTCTCCGACCGCTCACTGCTCTGGTCCGTCCGCACCGAGCAGGTGGAGCAGCCCGTCACGCCCGCCGCGCACAGCGGCGCCGACGGCCGCCTCGCCTGTGTCCGCTTCCTCGGCGGCCGGGCCGAACTGGTGGTCCGGGACGCCGCCACCGGCCGGGAGCTGTGGACCGGCCCCGGCGAGGAGGAGCTGCGCTGGTGCGTCAGCGACTCGCACGACTTCTTCGTCCCCGACGGCAACAGCGGCGTGCGCGTGCTGCGGGCCGCAGGCGAGCCGGGCTGGACGTACTCCCCCGCCCGGGGCGAGTCCCGGCGGGCGCTGCCGCCCGTCCAGGACGGCCCCCGGGTGTTCGTCCCGTGGGACCAGGGCCTCGTCACCTGCCACGACCCGGGCTCCGGCGCGCTGCTCTGGTCCTGCCGCCTGCCGTTCCCGCTGGACCGCCGCAACCGCCCGCTGGCCGCCGGCCGGACACTGTACGTCCCGGGGACGGCGACCGGCGGGGTCTGCGCGATCGACGCCGCGACCGGTGAGCTCGGCTGGACGTTCCACGACTCGGCGCCCGGCAAGGACGTCTGGACGGTCGCCTCGGACGGCGGCCGCCTCTACGTCGGCCACGACGACGTCCTGCACGCCCTCCCGCTGGGCTGACCGCACCGACGGCCCCGCCCCGGCGACGCGGAGCCGAACGCCCCGACGACCCCGACGTGACCCCCTCGACGACCCGGCAGGACGGCCCGATGCAGGTACGCCCGATCTCCCCCGACAAGCTGACCGAGCTGCTCGCCGACCGCATCGCCGACCTGCCCGGCGCCGGCGCCCGGCACCTGCGGGTCGCGGTGGACGGCGCGGCCGCGGCCCGCCCCGAGGACCTCGCCGACGCGCTGGTGGAGCCGCTGCGGCTGCGCGGCCTGCCGACGCTGCGGGTCTCGGCGTCCGGATTCCTGCGCCCGGCCTCGATCCGGCTGGAGTACGGCCACCGGGACGCGGACGCCTTCCACGACCTCTGGCTGGACGACGGGGCCCTGGCGCGCGAGGTGCTCGACCCGCTGGAGCCGGGCGGCAGCGGCCGGGTCCTGCCCTCGCTGCGCGACCCGGTCACCGACCGCTCGACCCGCGCCCCGTACACCGGACTCCCGCCCGGCGGCGTGCTGTTGCTGGACGGCGCCCTGCTGCTCGGCCGCTGGCTGCCGCTGGAACTGACCGTCCACCTGGCGCTCGGTCCGGCCGCGCTGGCCCGCCGGACCCCGGCCGACCAGCAGTGGACGCTGCCCGCCTTCGCCCGCTACGAGGCCGAGACCGGGCCCGCCACGGCGGCCGACGTCACCGTCCGGGTCGACGACCCGCGCCACCCCGCCCTGGTCGAGCTGCCCTGACCTCCGGTGCCGGGCCGCGCTGGCAGTACGGGCACCAGAAGACCGCCCGGTCGCGCGGCGGCTCGCCCTGCCGCCCGGCGGCCACCGGGGTGACGCAGCGCGGGCAGGGCCGGCCGGCCCGGCCGTAGACCCAGTGCTGGTAGCCGGGCCGGGTGTCGCCGGTGGTGATGTGGCCGGGGCGCAGCTTGTTGGCCTCCAGCATCTGCCGGGCGCGCTCCACCAGCCGGTCGGGGTGCGGGAGTTCGCCGACCTCCGTCCACGGGGTGACGCCCGCGACGAAGCACAGCTCGTTCGCGTAGACGTTGCCGATCCCGGCGAGGTTGCGCTGGTCGAGCAGCGCCTCGACGACCGGGCGGCCCGGGCGGGCGAGGAGCCGGCGGACGGCCTCGACCGGATCCCAGTCGGGGCCGAGCAGGTCGGGGCCGAGGTGGCCGACGACGCGCGGTTCGTCGGCGGTGCGCAGCAGTTCGACGACGGGCAGCCGGTAGCCGACGGCGGTGGCCCCGTCGGTGCCGAGGACGGCGCGGATCTGCCAGTCGGGGCCGCCGTTCCACCGCTCGCCGGGGCGGTAGACCGCCCAGCGGCCGTCCATCCGCAGGTGGGTGTGCAGGGTGAGGCCGCCCTCGAAGCGGGCGAGCAGGTGCTTGCCCCGCGGGAGGACCTCCAGCACCCGGCGTCCGGTGAGGTCGGCGGTGGCGTGCGCGGGCACCCGCAGGTCGGCGCTGGTCAGCGGTCGTCCGGCGAGGGCCTCGTGCAGGCGGGCCGCCGCGCGGTAGACGGAGTCACCTTCTGGCATGCCTCCATTCTGGTCCGCGCGGCGGCC
The DNA here is from genome assembly GCF_044391605.1 of Kitasatospora sp. NPDC018619. NCBI lineage: Bacteria > Bacillati > Actinomycetota > Actinomycetes > Kitasatosporales > Streptomycetaceae > Kitasatospora > Kitasatospora sp. NPDC018619. The sequence continues at coordinate 23,070 of NZ_JBISAI010000014.1, read as the reverse complement.
CGGCGGGGTACCGCCCCCGGGGTTCGGCTGCGGCTACGCGGAGGGCTCGGCGGCGTGGGCCTCGCGCACCACGACCACCGGGCAGGGCGCGTGCTCGGTGAGGTGGCGGCTGACCGAGCCGAGCAGCACGCCGGAGAAGCCGCCCAGTCCTCGGCTGCCGACGACGAGCAGCGCGGCGCCCTTGGCGCCCTCCAGCAGCGCCTGGGCGGCGTTGCCCGGCAGCACGCTCTCGGTGATCCGCACGCCGGCGTCGTCGCCGGCCACCTTGGCGACGGTCTCGGTGAGGGTCTGCCCGGCGAGCTCCTCGGGGTTGAAGGACTCCACGGTCGGCACGCCCTGCCCGGCCCAGCCGTAGAACGCGGGGTACTCCCAGGCGGCGATCGCGTGGACCGTCCCGCCGACGGCCCGCGCGTAGTCGATCGCCCAGCGCAGCGCCTGCTCGGAGGCGGGCGAGCCGTCCACGCCGACGACGATCCGGGGGTTGGCACTCATGCCGTTGCTCCTTCGGTTGCTCCTGATCGGTCCCGACCCTCCGAACATAGATCAAATCGGACAAACGGTCGGTATCTGCCACGCCGGAAGCGGCGCGCCGCATTCAATTCGAACGCGCAGCCGCGGTCCGGCCTGGGGGCGTCCTCGGAGCGCCCTGCCGGGCCGGCCTCCGGCCTTCCCTCAACTCCGGTAGGCGGCCCAGGCGTTGGCCATCCGCTGGACCTGCCCGGGGGTGAACATCGTCATGCAGGAGTCGTAGCCGTAGTCCATGAAGTTGTGGACCGGGTCGAGCCCCGGGGCCGGGCAGGTGTCCCGGCCCTCGGGGCAGCCGGAGGCGGCGGTGTGCTCGGCCGGGGTGTCCTCCACGTAGTCGCCCGGGGCCCGGCAGCCGTTCTGGAAGGTGTGGAGGAGGCCGAGCCAGTGGCCGGTCTCGTGGGTCGCGGTGTCCCCCTCGTCGTAGTGGGTGGCCGAGCCGCCCGGCAGGGAGGCGTCGAGCACCACCACGCCGTCGTCGGTCGGGTTCGCCCGGTACGCGTTGGGGAAGGTGGACCAGCCGAGCAGGGAGTCGCCGAGCCGCGCGGTGTAGAGGTTGAGGGTGCCCTGGTCGCCCTTGCGCAGGGCGGTCTTCATCGCCTGTTCGGCCGGCGAGCCCGGGGTCATGCCGGTGTACCAGGAGGCGTTGTCGGTCCAGTCGGTACCGACCAGTTCGAAGTGGAACGGGCTCGCGGTATTGCCCTCCCCCCGGCCTCCGTAGCTCTCGTTGAGGTGGTCGACCTGGCCGTTGACGGCGGCCTGGTCCAGCCGTCCGGCGTCCCCGTCGTGGATCACGTGGACGTGGACCGGGACGGTGGTCGGGGTCGCGGCCCGGTGCCGGGCCCCGCCCAGTGCGGCGAGCCGCCGGTCGAGGTCGGCCTGCATCGCCCGGGCCTCCTGCGCGCTGACCTCGTTCGGGTCCCGGCCCGGCCGGTGGCCGGCCGGCATCCGGGCCGCGGCACCGGTGCCACCGGCGCCGCCGTCCGCGCACTCGGCCGCCGGAGCGGCCGCGGCCCGGTGCCCGGCCGGCGCGGCGAACTGGCTCAGACCGGCCGCGGCGACCAGCGCGGCGGCGCAGGGGAACAGGCGGGGGGCACGCGGGCGCACCCGGGCGGTACGGCGCATCAGCGCTCCTGACGGGGGGAGTCGACGGGGTCTCGCCGCGCCCGGGGCCTGCTCCGGCCGGCCCGCCGGTGCCCGGCGCGGACTCGCCGAGACTACGACGCCGTGAAGTCGATCTCCCGCAGGGCGCGCGCGGCGGCCCGGTCGAGTACCACGGCCGACGCACAGCCGGCCGGCAGCCGCCCGGCCTCCAGGACCAGGCCCCGCAGCCGGGCGAAGGCGGCCCGGTGCCGGGCGAAGGCGTAGCGCGAGACGCGGCGCCGGCGCCGCCGCTGCCCGTCCAGGGCCTCGCCCGGCTCGGCGTCGAGCAGCAGCAGGTGCACCCGGCGGCCCTGCCGGGCGGCGGCGCGCACCAGCCAGCCGCGCACCCACGGCAGGGTGCCGCAGTCGTGCACCGCGAGCGGCCCGCCCTCCAGCACGACCCGGCGCAGCCGCCGGTAGTGGGCGAGCCGGGCCAGCGGTCGGTAGAGCGCGTACGGCAGGCGGCCGGGCAGCCGGGCCGCGAACTCCTCGCGGACCAGCTGGGAGTCGACCAGCGGCGCGCGGACGCAGCGGCGCATCAGGGTGCTCTTGCCGCTGCCGGGCAGGCCGGTGACGACCAGCAGGTCCCCGGCCGGGTAGCGCAGCACCGCCGGCCCGGGCCCGCGCAGGTCGTGCCGGGCGGGCCGGTCGTGCGGCGCGGGCAGCACGACCAGCTCCCCGGCCCCGCGTGGCGGCGGCACCGTCGGTACCGCCGCCGTCCGCAGCGTTCTCGTCCCGCTCACCCGGTCTCCCCCCGCCGTTCCCCTGCGACGAGGATCGCCCATTCCCAAGAACGCGTAAAGGGCGAGCTCGGAGCGGGTACGGACGATTCCCGCCGGGCCCGGGCGCCGTGGCCGCGCGGGCCGGGGCGGCGGGCGCGTCAGCCCAGCTGCGGGGCGATCCGGGAGGCGATCAGCTCCAGGTGGTCGAGGTCGTCCAGGTCGAGGATCTGGAAGTAGATCCGCTCGCTGCCGACCTCCGCGTACCGGCCGATCTTCTCGACCACCTCGTCCGGGGTCCCGGCCAGGCCGTTCTCCTTCAGCTCGGCCACCTCCCGGCCGATCGCGGCGGCCCGGCGGGCGACCTCGGCGTCGTCGCGGCCGACGCAGGCCACCAGGGCGTTGGAGTACACCAGGTCGTCGGCGCGGCGCCCGGCCGCCTCCACGGCGGCCCGGACCCGGCCGAACTGGGCGGCGGTGTCGTCCACCGAGGCGAACGGCAGGTTGAACTCGTCGGCGAAGCGGGCGGCCAGGGCCGGGGTCCGCTTGGGGCCGAGGCCGCCGACCAGCACCGGGACGTGCTCCTGGGCGGGCTTGGGCAGCGCGGGCGAGTCGGTCAGCGTGTAGTGCTCGCCGACGAAGTCGAAGGTGTCGCCGAGCTTGGTCCTCCACAGCCCGGTGATGATCGCCAGCTGCTCCTCCAGCCGCCCGAACTTCTCCTTCGGGAACGGGATGCCGTACGCGGTGTGCTCGGCCTCGTACCAGCCGGCGCCGAGGCCGAACTCGACCCGCCCGCCGCTCATCGCGTCCACCTGGGCGACCTGGATCGCGGTGACGCCGGGCAGCCGGAAGGTCGCGGCGGTCATCAGGGTGCCCAGCCGGATGGTGCGGGTGTCGCGGGCGAGGCCGGCCAGGGTGATCCAGGCGTCGGTGGGGCCGGGCAGGCCGTCGGCGTCGCCCATCTTCAGGTAGTGGTCGGAGCGGAAGAAGGCGCTGAAGGCACCGAGCTCCTCGGCGGTGCGGGCGACCGTGAGCAGGGTGTCGTAGCTCGCCCCCTGCTGGGGCTCGGTGAAGATGCGGAGATCCATACCGGCCATTCTGGTACGGACGGCCGGGTGATCGGCACAGCGCGTCCGCCGCGCCACGGAACGTCCCCGCCGCGGCCCGCGCGGGCGGGAGGGGTGGCCAAGGTCTCAGCCCGGAAGCGCCCCGCGCGTCATTTCCCGCTCCGGGGCTCGCCTACCGTGGACGGATGTTCGCCACCTCCGACGATTCCTTCCGGCGCTCCCCGGACGAGCCGGCCGGCTGTCCACTGCCCGGCATCGTGACGGCCTTCACGCCCCGGCTGGCCGAGTTCGCCTTCGAGCCCGGCTTCGTCGCGGCGGTCGACCAGCACGCGGCGATGCTGCGGGAGGTGCTGTACGCCCAAGGGCCGGAGCTCGCGCCCCGGCCCCTGGACCGTGAGGAGTTGTCGGACTACGCGCTGGGGTTCCTGGACGCGCTCGCCGAGATCGGCTGGCGGGAGCCGGTCGGCTACGACTACGCCGTCATCCGGCTCACCGCGATCTGCTGGCTGGTGCGCGAGCAGGGCCTGCTCGGGGTCTGAACCCCGGCAGGCCCTGCCCGGGCCGTGCGGTCGCGGGCGCCCTACAGGTTCGGGTCGCCCTCGATGCCCGGCGCGGGCGGGGTGCCCGGGCCGGTCTGGGTGGTCGGCCGGACGGGCTGGTTGGACAGCGCGTCGGAGCGGCCGGCCTGGTAGGCGGTCCCGCGCAGCCGGGCGGTCTCCCGCTCGGCGCCGTCCAGCCACCGCTCCCAGCGCTGGCGCATCGGGATGATCAGGCCGCCGCCGACGCCCACCACCAGCACGCCGACGATGGCGGCGAGCGCGGCGATCAGCACCGGTCCGGTGATCGTGGTGGCGATCCCGGCCTGGCCCAGCGCGGCGATCACGCCGAGGCCGACGATGAACGCCCAGACCAGGGTGGAGACCGTCCGGCCGTACGAGGCGCCGGAGAGCGCGTTGCCCACGATGTCGCGCACGGCGTTGGCGATGGCCATCGCGACCACCACGATCACCACGGCGACGATGCCGCGCGGCAGCCAGGCGACGATGCTGTGGATCATCGTGCTGATCGGGTTCGTGCCGAAGACCCCGAACGCCAGCTGCAGGGCCATCAGCAGGACGATGTAGTACACGACCTTGCTGATGATGCCGGTCATGTCGTACTTGGAGCCCCGGAGGTGGGCGGCCACGCCGGACCGCTCCGCGACCCGTTCCGAACCGACCCTGCGGAGCACCCGGTCCAGGATTTTGCCGATGGCCTTGGCCACGAACCAGCCGATGGCCAGGATCACCAGGAAGGCGATGAACTGCGGAATGACCTTGGCGATCTTCGACCAGGCGTCGGTGAAGCCCGATCCGAAGTCGACGGACAGTGCGAGCTGCTGAGCCACGGAGTCCTCCACTCGGTGACACGGCGCCACGAGCGGCGCTTCGGCCCCCCACCCTTCGTGGATAGCAGGCGCCCGCTCCCGCCGCGCGCGCCCGGTGCCCGGGATGGTCCCCTCGGGTGAATGCCCTGGCCCCGCGCCCGCGTACAGTGGCGGTCCGGGGGGTCGGGCCACGGGGCGGGACGGACGGGACGGTGCGGCAAGTGAGCGGTACGGCGGCGGAGCGCGCGGTGGACCACCGGGCGCTGCACTGGCAGGTCCGGCCGGAGGGGGCCGCGGCGGCCGTGCTGGTGCTGCACGGCGGCGAGGAGCACAACCTCGCCCGGCCCGGGCGCCTCAACCTCCCGCTGCTGCGGATGCACGGCTTCCTGCGCGGGCTCACCCGGGCGACCGCCCCGGCCCGGGTGGCCGTCGGGACGGTCCGCTACCGCCACCGCGGCTGGAACGGCGAGCGGGCCGACCCCGCACGGGACGCGACCGCCGCGCTCGACGAGCTGACCGCGCAGCTCGGACCGGTGCCCACCGTGCTGGTCGGCCACTCGATGGGCGGGCGCGCCGCGCTCCGGGCGGGCGGGCACCCGTCCGTCACCGGCCTGGTCGCCCTGGCACCCTGGTGCCCGGCCGAGGACCCGTGCGAGCAGCTCGCCGGGCGGGACGTCCTGCTGCTGCACGGGGACCGCGACACCGTGACGCCGCCGGCCGACACCCGTGCCTTCGCCGCCCGCAGCCGCGCCGCGGGCGCCCGGGTCTGCGGCTACACCGTCACCGGCAGCGGGCACGCCATGCTCCAGCGCGTCACCGACTGGCACCGTGCGACCACCCGGCTGACCACGGCGCTCCTCGGGCTCCACCCGTTCCCCGCCGAGACCGCCTCCGCCCTCGCCCTGCCGACCGCCTCCCGCGAGGCCCTCACCCTCGCCCTCCCCCGCCAGCCCCGCCGGGCCGCGGCCCGGCCGGCGAACCGCTGACCGGCGGCCCGTCGGCCACCGGGCGACGGGCCGGGCCCGGCGGGCCGGCTCAGCCGGTGGGCGGCTTGGTGCCGTGGGGCCAGACGCAGGAGGACTCGAAGCCGACCACCAGCGTGGCGGGCCAGTTGTCACCGTCCGAGATCGAGGCCTTGAAGCCGTTGTCCGGGTTCGTGAGCACGATCACCCCGGGCCGGCTGTCGGTGACCCGGAACCCGGCCACGACGAGGTGCCCGCGGAAGGCGTCGAAGACCGTGTCGTGGTGGTCGGCCGGGATGTCGCGCAGGTAGCGGTACGTCACGGCCCTGACCCGGCCGTCCGGCTCCCCGGGGGCGTCCTTCCTGACGCACGCGTCCTCGCCGTCCCGGTCGACGACCGGGGAGATCGGCTTCGGGAAGGCGAGGAAGGTCTCGGTGAAGTACGCGTCGGTCTTCTGCTTGGCCTGGGCGCTGGTCAGCGGCGCGTCGGCCGAACCGGAGCAGGAGGTGGCCGCCAGCAGGACGGCGCCGGCCGACAGGGCCGACCGCACGGCGCGAGCACGGGGGAAAGCAACGGTCACCGCATGATCCTTGAGGGGGTGTGTGGGCTGCTGGGGTCGGGACTGATCCTAGACCGTACGCTTTCTAGACCGTGTGCCAGAGGGCGGCGGTGAAGACCCCCGCCACCCAGGTCCACAGGACCGAGAGGCCGAGGTGCGCGACGGTGCGCAGGCGGTCGCCGCGCCACAACCGGGGCGAGAAGTAGGCGAATTCGGCGAGCCAGCGCAGGCCCCAGAAGAGCGTCTGGGCCGCCAGCAGGGCGGTGCCGAGCCGGCCGCCGGCCAGCAGGTCGGGAGCCAGGCAGAGCGGGAGCACTCCGAGCAGGGCGCAGGCGAGGCCGATGAAGAACACGTGGGCGTAGGAGACCTGGCGGGTCAGCAGGGTGGTGCCGGACAGGTCGGCGGGCCAGCCGATGGCGCGGGGCAGCACCGCGTGCACCAGGCCGGTCGTCACGAGGGCCGCGCCGACCAGGCGCAACTGGGCTTCCAGGGTGAGCAGTCCGGTCATGGTGCGGCCTTCCGGAGGGCGAAAACGGTGACCAGGCCGGCGATCCGGCGCTCCGCGGCCGGGGTGAGGCCCGCCTCGGCGGCGTGCCGGAGCCAGGTGGCCCGGGGCAGGAAGTGCCAGGCGCCGGGGCCGTAGACGGCGGTGTTGGCGGCGTCCCGCAGGTGCTCGACCAGCAGCAGGGTGCCGCCGGGGCGCAGGGTGCGGGCGGCCTCGGCGAACAGGGCGGTGCGGTCGGCGGGCCGGCGCAGCTCGTGGGCGGCGAAGACGGCGAACACGGTGTCCAGGGCGCCCGTCGCGGCGGGCAGGGCGTCCGGCCGGGCCGGGATGCCGCCGGGGGCGGGCGGGGTGTGGCGGCGGGCGCGGCGGATCGAGCCGCTCGTGGTCAGCGCCGGGTCGTACAGGTCGGCGACCCGTCCGCGGGCTCCGGGGTGGCGGGCGGCGAGCGGGCGGCCGGCCTCGTCCAGGCCGGTGCTGACCACCAGGTGGTCGCCGGGGCCCTCGGGCAGCAGGGCGGGCAGCCAGTCGTAGCGGTGGAGCCCGGAGCGGTCGTAGACGCACCAGGTGGCGAGGGTGCTCACGGCGAGGTAGCCGGCGGCGGTGGCGGCGGCCGCGCGGGTGACTGCGGCGGCGGGGCCGGGCAGCCGGCGGGCCAGGGCCAGGCCGGCGACGGCGGTGAGCGCGCCGGCCGCGTACATCGGCCAGTTGTAGCGGACGACCTCGCGCACCCCGGACGGGCGGGGGCCGGCCGTCGGCGCCGGGCCGGCGGCGGGGCGGGCGGCGGCGGCGGGGCGGGCGGCGGGGCGGAGGGCGGAGCCGGCGGCGGACGGGCGGGCGCCGTGGGGGCGGGGGCCGGCCGGGGCGGGGGCGGTCACCGGCCGGCTCCACTGAGGGCGCGGCGCTGCCCGGCGTGCCAGCCGTAGTCCAGGCCGGCGACATGGAAGGCGTTGGCGAGCACCGGCCGGCTGCCGGCCAGCGGGCCGTGGTCGAAGAAGGTGAGCCGGGGCACCTCGACCGCCACCGGCTCGGGCTCCCAGTGGGCGCGGACGGCCTTGACCACGATCACCGAGCGGGTCTGCGGCTCGTACTCGAAGGTGTAGGGCAGCGGTCCGGCGAAGCGGCGCGCGGCGCGGGCGTCCGCGAACGGGCTACCGGACGGGAGGGCGGCGGGGGCGCCGGCGAGGTCGGCGCGCACGTGCAGGTCGGCGCGGCCGTCGTCGCTGACCACCGCGAACTCCAGGGTGCCGTCGACCACCCGGGTGCCGATCCGGGCGTGCCGGTAGTGGTAGCGGGAGAAGGCGTTGCCGCCGAGCGCCATCATCCGGCTGTCGGTGTCCGAGCGCAGGATCCGCAGGCCGCGCATGGTGCGGCCGCCCGGGGTCGGGAAGCGGGTGAAGACCCGGTAGCCGGTCAGGACGAAGTCCCGGCCGAGGCGCGCGGGCAGGGCGGCCGGGCGCAGCGCCCGGGTGTCCACGAGGGCGGCGGCGACGAAGCCGTGCTCGGTGCCGTCGGGGTCGGTGTAGGTGTCGAGGGAGAGGCCGGGCGGCACCAGCGGGGAGAGCAGGCGGGGCGGCAGGGCGTAGGTGAGGACGAGCGAGTGCGCGAAGTGGGCGCGCATCGCGAAGGGGTGGCGTTGCAGCAGGTGTCGCACGGTCGACTCCGGGTTCGAGTAGGGGGGTTCGGAGCGTGGCGGGGCAGCACGGGAGCGCCCCGCGCCGCGGGCCGCGGTGCGGGTGCTCTCGCGCCTCCTCATCATGGCGCACGAGTTTGAACGCGTTCAACTTTGGAGGGGAGGGGGCGCGGACGGTGGTCCCGGAGGGCTCCTGTTCCCGCCCGAGCCACCCCGGACGGCGTCCCGCTCCCCCCACCCGGGTGGTTTCGCCCTCCGCGGCACCGGCGGGGACGGTCGGGGAGCGGATGATCCCTTCCGACGAGGCCGCGCCGGGCGGCCCTGGAAGGACGGTTCGGGACGATGAGCACGACGCGGCGGTCGCTGCTGGGCGCGGCCCTGGCCGCTCCGCTCCTGGGGTGGCTCACCGGGACCGCGGCCGGTGCCGCGGACGGCGGCACCGATCTCTCCGGGAGCCTCGGCACGCTCTCCGACGGCTGGGTGGAGATCCGCTGGACCCCGGAGGCGCAGGCCCAACTGGACCGCTTCCACGCGCTGGTGGACGTCGTCGCCCCGGCGCGCATGGTGCTCGACGAGCACGGCCCGGCCGTCCACCTGCCGATCCGCTCGGCCGTCGGCGACCCATCCCTCGCCGACCCGCCGAAGGCCCGGGGCGACGGCGCGCTGGACGGCGGGGTCTGCGTGAGCACCTCGAAGGGCGACTACCGGGTGGTGAACCTGGCCGGTGCGATCAGGGACGGCCTGGGCTCCGGCCGGTGCGAGGTCAGCGGGGCCGAGATGGGGCACCGCTCGGCCTTCCGCTGCGGCCTCACCGAGGGGACGCTGAGGGCCGATCCGGTACCGGCCGGGCAGCCGGTGAACGTCCGGCTCAGCGGGGTGCCGCTGCGCCCCACCCAGGAGGCGGTGGACGCGTACACCGCGAACTTCGGGGCCCACCCGGTCACCGTGGACACGGTGTTGGCGTACGTCACCGCCCAGGGGACGTACACCCCGCCGCCGGCCGCGCAGGAGCAGCAGGCGCAGGCGCGGCCGGAGCCACGGCCGCAGTCCCCGTAGCGGGGCGGCCGCCGCGGGGCGCTCGGCGGGGCGGTCACCGCGGGGCACTGGACGGGGCGGTCACCGCGGGGCGCTCGGCGGGGCGGTCACCGCGGGGCGCTCGGCGGGGCGGTCACCGCGGGGCACTGGACGGGGCGGTCACCGCGGGGCGCTCGGCGGGGCGCTCACCGCGGGGTCCGCGACGTCCGCGGTCGGGCGGGCCTTGCGGGACTGGGCGGGGACGCCGGCGCCGAAGCGGCGTTGGCGGGCTGCGTAGGCCCGGACGGCCCCGCGCAACCGGGCCAGGTCGTAGTCCGGCCAGGGCGTCGGGTCGAACAGCAGCTCGGCGTAGCCGAGGTGCCAGGGCAGGAAGTTGCTGATCCGCTGCTCCCCCGAGGTGCGGATCAGCAGGTCCACGTCCGGGAGGTCCGGGACGTAGAGGTGCCGGGCCAGGTCGGCCGGGCCGATCTCCTCCGGGAGGATCCGGCCGGCCACCGCCTCGGCGGCCAGGCGCCGGGCCGCGGCGGCCAGTTCCTCCCGGCCGCCGTAGTCCACGCAGACCGTCAGGGTCAGCGTGCCGTTGTTGGAGGTCAGGCTCTCCACCAGCGCGATGGAGGAGGCGAGCGACTCGTCCACCCGGTCCCGGCGGCCGCACCAGCGGATCCGCACGCCGAGTGCGTGCAGGCCCTCCGCGCTGCGGGTGAGGCCGTCGGCCAGCGAGTCGAACAGCGCGGTCAGCTCCTCGGACGGGCGGCCCCAGTTCTCGGTGGAGAACGCGTACAGGCTCAGGTGGCGCACGCCCAGCCGCAGCGCCGCGTTGACCAGCCGCAGGGCGGCCCGCCGCCCGGCCTGGTGGCCGTGCTCGGCGGGCAGTCGGCGGGCCTCGGCCCAGCGGCGGTTGCCGTCCATGATCACCGCGACATGGCCGGGCGCGCCCCCGGGAGGCACCGACGGGGCGCGGCGGCGGGGTGTCACGCCGTCGGAGCTCGGCGGCACCAGGCCCTCGGTCAGCACGCGCGAGCGCAGCAGGCTCGCTTCGTCGTACTGGAGCTGGGCACCGAGCAGCAGGGCGTGCAGGAACGGGCGGCAGCCGGGGGCGGCGAGCCAGGTGGCGGGCAGGGCCTGCTCCAACAGGCGGTGCAGCTGGGCCTGTTGGAGCTCGACCAGCTCGTCCAGGACACCCCGGCGGTCGGTCCGGCGGCCGTTCGGGCCCCGGCCGCCCCGGTGATCGTCCGGGCCCCGGCCGCCCCGGCCGCGGACGCCCTGGCGCAGGTCCGCGACGGTGAGGCCGAGGCGGCGCAGGTCCTCCTGCGGCAGGTAGCAGCGGCCGGCCGCGAGGTCGAGCGGGAGGTCCTCCAGGATGTCGGCCAGCTGGCAGGCCTCCCCCAGGGCGGACAGCGCACCCGCCGCCCCGGGGGCCCGTGCGCCCAGCAGCGGGGCCCACAGCTCGGTGACCGTCCCCGCGATGCCCCGCAGGTGACGGCGCTGGTCCGCGGAGGTCTCGAAGGCGGGCGGGCGGGCGCCGCCGGCACGGGTGGCGTCCAGGAACTCCTCGACGAGGGCCGGGTCCAGTTCCCAGCGCCGCACGGTGTCCACGAAGGCCCGGCGCAGCGGGTGCCCGCTGTGGCCGGCCGCGAGCTCGGCCAGGGTGTCGGCCCGCCAGCGGGCGAAGCGGCGTTCCCGCTCGGCCGGGCCGGCTCCGCCCTGGCCCTGGCCTTGGACGGCATCGGCGTCGGCATCGGCCTCGGCGCCCCCGGCGTCGTCCTCCCGGGCGTCGGCATCGTCGGCGAGCCGGTCGGAGCGGGAGGCGAAGGCGTTGACGGCGTGGAGGTGGGGCCGCACCTCGGGCGGCAGCAGGTCGCTGACCGCCCGCAGCGGGGCCAGGTGGGCGGCCACCTCCCGCTCGCAGGCCCGGTACGACTCCGCCAGCTCCGGCGGATCCTCCGCCGCCGCCCTGCTCCCCGCCATGCCCGTTCCCGACCCTCCGCCGACACCGTGCGCCGACCGGTCCAACGAGACGGCGGCGGATCGGTGGCGATCCGGGGTGCGGTCCCCCATGGCTCCGGCGCCGGTCACGGCCCCGACCGCGCGGCCACGGGCACGCGTCAGCCGAGGTCCGCCGGGGACTGCACCACCACGCCGTACAGGTCACCGATCGTCGCCAGCGCCGCGCGGTGCACCTGGTCCGCCGTCAGCTCGGTGCCTGCCGACTCCAGCGGACGAGTGGCGCAGGCGGCGGCCACGACGGTCGGGCGGTTGCCCCGCAGGAAGGCGCCGGCCGTGGTGAAGGTGACGCACATGTGGGTCATGAACCCGGCGACGACGACGTCGCGGTGCCCGGCCGCGTCCACCAGGTCGCCCAGGTCGGTGCCGACGAAGGCGTCCGGGGCCCGCTTGACCACCACCGGCTCCCCCTCGGCCGGGGCGACGTCCGGGTGGATCCGCCCGATCTCGGCCCGGATGTCGTACGGAGTGCCCTCGCCGCCGTCGTTGACCACGTGGAGGACGGTGGCACCGGCCTCCCGGGCCCGGGCCAGCAGGTCGGCGCCGGCGTCGAGCGCCTCCCGCCAGCCGTCCAGCTCCATCACGCCGCGCACGTAGGTGTTCTGGTAGTCGATCATGATCAGGGTGGCGTCGCCGAGCACGGCCGGCGTCTCGTCGAGGCCGTTGAGGGTGCGCAGGGTCGTCGTGGGCACGGGGTACCGCCTTCACGGGGTCGGGATTCGGGGTTCTCGCAGGTCACACCTGGTGCATCACGGGTGCGGCCCGGCTCCGCCCACGCTACGGGCGGCGCCCGGATGGCGGCAATGTCGCCTAACATGCAGATTCCGACATCGAGGAGGGAAGCCGTGCCCGCACCGGCCGCACAAAGGCTCGTCGTCATCGTGCTGTTCGAGGGCGTCGACCTGCTCGACGTGACCGGGCCGCCCGAGGTCTTCTCCCTGGTCCGCCGGGAGAGCGAGGACGCGACCGGCTACCGGGTCGTCCTCGCCGCCGAGACGACGGAGCCGGTCACCACCGCGGCGGGCGTGCGCGTGCTGCCCGACCTCACCTTCGACGAGGCCGCCCGGAGCCGGATCGACACCCTGCTGGTGCCCGGCGCGGTCGAGGTGGACGAGCACCGCAGGGTCCGCGCGCTCACCGACCCGGCGGTGGTGGACCGGGTCCGCGCCCTGGCCGCCCGCTCGCGCCGGGTGGCCAGCGTCTGCGTCGGCGCGCACCTGCTCGCCGCCGCCGGGCTGCTGGACGGGCGGCGCGCCACCACCCACTGGTCCACGGCCGGCCAACTCGCCGAGGAGCACCCGGAGGTCGAGGTCGACGCGGATCCGATCTTCATCCGCGAGGGCGGGGTCTGGACCGGCGCCGGCATCAGCGCCTGCCTGGACCTGTCACTGGCGCTGGTCGCCGAGGACTTCGGCGAGGAACTGGCGCTGCGGGTCGCCCGCCAGCTCGTCCTGTACCTCAAGCGCCCCAGCGGCCAGAGCCAGTTCAGCGTCCCGCTGGAGCCGGTGTCGACCACCCGGCGGATCGAGGAGCTGCGCCACCACATCCTGCGCAACCTCTCCGGGCGGCTCACCGTCCCGGACCTCGCGGCCCACGCCCACGTCAGCGAGCGGCAGTTGACCCGCATCTTCAAGACCGAGCTGGGCACCACCCCGAGCGCCTACGTCGAGGCGGCCCGGGTCGAACGCGCCCGCCACCGGCTGGAGTCCACCGACGAGACGCTCGAACGCCTCGCCACCGCCTGCGGGTTCGGCACCGTCGACACCCTGGTGCGCGCCTTCCGCCGCCGTCTGGGCACCACGCCGACCGACTACCGGCAGCGCTTCCGCACCACCACCGCGACGGCGACCGCACCGGCGACGGCGAGGGAGGTCACGACAGCCGTACGGTGAACCGCGTGCGCCCGGCCGGCTCTCGACCGTCACCGTGCCGCCCTGCGCCCCGACCACGGCCCGGACGATCGCCAGGCCGAGCCCGGTCGAGCCGGTGGCGCGGGAGCGGGCGCGGTCGCCCCGGACGAAGCGCTCGAAGACCCGGCCGACCAGCTCCGGCGCGATCCCCCGGGCCGTCGTCCGAGACGCTCGGCTCGACCTGCCCGTCCGACCGTTCGAGGGCCAGCCGGACCTCGGTGCCGGGCGGGGTGTGACTCCGGGCGTTGGCCGGCAGATCGACCGCCACCTGGCTCAGCCGGTGCCCCTCCCCGCGCGCCAGCACCGCATCCCCGGGCAGGGCGACCCGCCGGCGGTGCTCCGGCCCGGCGGCGGGGCGTCGGCCACCGCGTCGAGGGCGATCCGGCTCAGGTCCACCTCCTCCTGGGCCAGCGGGGCGGCCCGCGTCCAGCCGGGCCGGCAGCAGGTCCTCGACGATCGCCCCCATCCGCACCGCCTCGGCACCGATCCGCTCCGGCGAGTGCCGCACCGGCTCCGGCACCGGGCCGGGGTGGCGCAGCGCCGGCTCGGCACGGCCGCGGAGCGCCACGACCGGGGTGCGCAGCTCGTGGCCGGCGTGGCGGCGAAGCCGCGAAGCCGCTCCTCCACCGCGTGGCGGCGGGTCGGCGCGTCGCCGACGGCCCGAGCATCCGGTTGAGCGCGGCCCGACGCCTGGGCCACCGCGCCGCCTTCGCGACGGGCGCGGACCGCGCCCTCGCCTGGGTCGCCCGCCGGCCGGGCGTCGAGGCCCTGGCCGTGCTGCCGGAGGGCACCAAACGCCGGACCCCGGGCCTGCCGGAACACCTCCCGGCGAGCGGCCCGGCCGACTGGCGCGCCACCGTCGGCTGACCACCCCGGAACCGCCGGGAACGAGCGTTCCGTCGGCGGAACGGGCGTTCTCGGGAACGCCCGTTCCGGCCTACCTCCGCTGCTGCTGTGCCGCCCGCCAGGCCTCCCGGGCCACCAGCGGCGCCAGGTACGACCAGCGGCGCGAACCGTCCGGGCAGGCGCCGCCCTCGACCAGCCCGGAGACCGTACGGCGGTCGAAGGGCACCCAGACGGCCATGTCGTGCTCGAAGGTGCTGCGGCAGGCGTCGCGGCGGCGGTCGATCCCAGGACGCCCCATGATCCCGTCCGCCGGCGCCCACTGGTCCGGGCCCGCAACGCACCGGCGGCCCCGGTGGACGAACCACCGGAGCCGCCTGCCGCCCGGAGCCACCGCCCGGTCCGCACCCCACGACGCGAACGGCCGTGACCGGCCCGTCCTCGCTCCACGACACCGGCCCCGCCAGTCGGCGTCCCAGCCCTCCCCGGAGCACGCCTGTGGGAGTGCTACCCGCGCATGCGGCGGAAGAGGACGACGAGCAGGGCCAGCGTGAGCACGGCCAGGAGGCCGGCTTCGACGAGTTGGACGGGCACCAGGTGGTCGGCCGGGTGGAAGCGGAGCCAGGAGGCGTCGGCGGTGTCGCAGGTGGTGTTGAGCACGCAGCTGTCGGTGCGGACGCGGGTGCCGTCGGGGAGGATGACGCCCTGGTCGATGAGCCAGGAGTTGGTGGGGTGGGCCGTGCCCACGGGGGCGGTCTGGTCCACGGCGGGGTAGAAGTACCGGCGGGCCCAGGCCATGACGGCGTGGGCGGCGGCGACGAGGGCGCCGGTGGCGAACATCGCGGGCTGGGTGCGGCGGACGAGCCGGCCGACGAGGGCGCCGAGGGTCAGGGCGAACAGGGACCAGGCGACCGGGGCGACGCCGAGGGCCGGGTAGGTGAAGGCCTGGAAGGGCGGGTCGAAGGCGACGGGGCCGTGCACGATGTCCGTCCACCACACCCAGGTCATCAGCACCGCGAGCACACCGCTGACCGCCAGCGCGGCGAGGCCGGGGACGGCGAGGCGCACGGCGAGCCAGCGGACCGGGCTGACGGACTGGGCGCGGACCAGGCGGATGGTGCCGCGTTCGTACTCCTGGGCCAGCAGCGGGGCTCCGACGAACACCCCGAGCAGCACGGGCAGTGCCGTGACGGCGGGCTGGAGGACCTCCAGGTACCAGAAGTCGGGGCGGTCGATCGGCTGGACGAGGTCCCAGCACTCCCGGCGCTCCCAGGAGGCGGGGTAGTAGCAGTCGGTGCGGCGCAGCTCGTCCACGATGTGCCCGCAGGTGAAGTGGACCCAGAGGAGGCCGACTACCGCCAGGACCAGCGCGGCGCCCAGCACCCAGAGCAGAAGCCGGTTCTGACGGAGGGTCAGCCACAGGAGCCCGCGCAGGCCCGGGGCCGGGGAGGCCGCGGGTCCCGCAGCGGCGGTGGCGGGACGGTCGGGCAGGACACCGGTGCTCATGCGGCCGCCTCCCCCGGGCCGTGCTGGCCGGGCGGGTCGGCGGGCGCCCGGAGGTAGCCCAGCAGCAGCTCCTCCAGGCCCGGGCGCTCGCTCTCCCAAGCGCCGTCCGGCGGCCCGTCGGTGCGGACCAGGACGATCGACCGGCGGCCGCTGACCCGCCGTTCGACCACCGATGCGGCGGGCAGGGCGGCGCCCTGGGCGGCCGGCCCGGTGAGCAGCCGGTGTCCGTCGAGGAGTTCCTCCAGGTCGCCGGCCAGCCGGACCCGTCCGCGCTGGACGAGGACCAGGTGGTCGATGACACCGTCCAGTTCGGGGAGGATGTGCGAGGACAGCAGGATGCTGGTGCCGCGCTCGGCGGCGGTCGACATCAGGGTGCCCATCAGCTGGTGGCGGGCGAGCGGGTCGAGGTCGGCCATCGGCTCGTCGAGCAGCAGCAGGTCGGGGAGCTTGCCGAGGGCGAGGGCGAGGCAGACCCGGGTGCGCTGGCCGCCGGAGAGCGAGCCGATCCTCGCCCGGGGGTTCAACTCGCCCTGCTCGACGACCTGTCGGGCCGCATCGTCGTCCCAGGCCGGGTTGAGTTCGCGGCCCATCCGCAGGGTCTCGGCGACGGTGAGGCCCGGGTAGAGCGGCTTGTCCTGCGGCACGTAGGCGACCCGTGCGCGCAGCCCGGGCGCGCCGGCGGCGGCGCCGAGCACCCGCAATCCGCCCTCGGTGGGCTCCAGTTGGCCGGCGGCGAGGGAGAGCAGGGTGCTCTTGCCCGCGCCGTTGGGGCCTACCACGCCGCAGATCCGCCCGGCCGGGACGGTCACGTCGCAGCCGCGCAGGGCCCAGCCGCCGCGGTACTTCCTGCCGAGGCCCGCGGCCTCCAGGGCCGGCGCCGACGCGGGCGCCGTGGTCGTCGGGTCTTCCACCCGGTCCCCCCACTGTTCTTCGGTTCGGTGTTGTCGGGGCTGCCCGGGCTCGGGTGCCGTCGGCGGATCGAGGGCCGCAGCCCGCTCAGGAGCCGGGCTCGGCACAGGCGGCGCCGGAAGCCCCGGGGCCGGGACCGGCGGCGCCGAGGACCCCGGTGTCGAAGCGCTGCTCCAGCACCGAGGCCATCAGCGCGGCGATGTCCTCGCGCTCCAGTCCGGCCCCCCGAGCCTTGTCCACCCACCCGACCAGCTCCGCGCGCAGCGGGCCGTCGGCCGCCGCCTCCGGACGGGCGAGCGAGCGCCGGACGAAGGTGCCGAGCCCCGGGCGGGGCTCGACCAGCCCCTCGCGTTCGAGTTCGCGATAGGCCTTCAGCACGGTGTTGGGGTTGATCGCGGTCAACTCGACCACCTCGCGCGCAGTCGGCAGCTTGTCCCCGGGGCGGAGCAGTCCGAGCCGCAGGGCCTGCTTGGTCTGCTGGACGATCTGCTGGTACGTGGAGACGCCGCTGCGCCGCTCGATGCGGTACTCGATCACCCGCGCTTCGGCCTTTCACTAGTTCAATAGTGGAATGGTGGCCCACCGCGGCGCGCGGGTCAAGCCGGACCCCGGGGGATGCCATGCGGAGCCGTCGAGGATGCCGCGACCGTCAGGGGCGCCGCAGCAGGAGCAGGCCGTCGTGGTCGACCACCGGCCGGTAGCCCCGTTCCCGGTAGCCGGCCAGCATCCGCGCGGTGTCGGCGGTGGCGCAGGGGGCCCGCACGCTCGGGTCGCGCAGGTCGACGGCCACCCACTGCGGCCCGGGGCCCTGCGGCACCCGGCACACCAGGGTGACCTCCGTACGGCCCGCCAGCTGGGCCGCCAGCCGGTTGGAGGCGGCCGCGGTGGCGTCGTCGGGTATCCGGCGGAGCAGCTCCCTGGTCTCGGCGAGCCGGGGCGAGGTGCGCCAGGCTTCGGGCATCACCACCTCGTGCAGCGGGTAGAGCGGCAGCGTCACGGCCGTCACCAGGGCGCTGACGGCGAGGGCACGGCGGATGCGGCGGGCGTCGGAGTGCCGCAGGACGTCCACCAGGGCCGCGGACACGATCGGCATCAGCACCGCACTGTAGTGGTAACTGACGCCCCAGTAGTGCGGGTTGGAGGAGAGCAGCCGCCAGGCGAGGGTGGGTGCGGCGAGCAGGAGGAGCGGCGAGCGCAGGCCGGCGAAGCCGGCGGTGGCGGCGAGCAGGAACAGCAGCAGCCACTTGACCGGCGGCCAGCCGAGCCGCAGCGGCAGCGTCCAGGGCGAGTCCTGCCCGCCGCCGTCGAGCTGCTGCCAGTAGTCGAAGCCCCCGTTCGGGTTGACGGCCGGAAGCACCACGAGCACGGTGAGCGCGGTCGCGGCGAGGCCGACGGCGGCGAGGGCGAGCCCGGGCAGCGGACTGCGGCGCCGCTCCCGCCGGGCCTGCCGGGCGATCAGGACTCCGACGGCGGCGACCGTCAGCCCCAGGTCCTCCTTGACCAGCAGCAGCGGCAGCGACCAGAGGGCGGCCGCGAGCGGCCGGCGGCGGCCGAGTGCGGTGGCGGCGAAGGCGAGCAACGGGACGGCGAAGGCGATCTCGTGGAAGTCGTCGGCCGCCGCCCGGACGATCCCCCAGGAGGCCCCGGTCGCGCAGCCGACGAGCACCGCCGCCCGCGGCCCGGCCACCTCGTGGGCCCAGCGGGTCAGCGGCACGACGGCCAGCGCCATCAGCAGCGCCTGGGCGACGACGAGGGTGAGCGCGCTCGGGAAGGCCCGGTAGGCGGGCGCGAGGAGGGCGACGAGCGGGTGGAAGTGGTCCCCGAGGAGGTGGTAGCCGGGGCCCTTGAGCGGCACGATCGGCGCCTGCCCGTGGGCGTACGCCCGGACGGCCTGCTCGAAGATGCCCAGGTCGTAGGCCTTGGTGAGGCCGCGCCGGTGCCGGTTGACGGCGACGCAGGCGTACAGCGCCGCGAACCCGGCCGCCAGCCCCCAGGCGAGCACGGCGGGGCGGCGGGCCTTCAGGAGGTTCGGGGCACGCAGGGCACGCAGGGCGTCCAGGGCCCGCACGGCGAGCAGGGCGGCGAACCCTGCGGGCCGAGCGGGCGCGGGCGGGACCGGCGGAACCGGCGGGGCCGCCGCTGGGTGGTGAGCACGCGAAGCGGAGACGGAGGCGGGCATCGGCAAAGTACCCTTTCACTATTCGAATAGTGGAAGGGTGATGGAAGCCCCGCCAGCCGTCAAACCCGGTCGGCCGACGCCGACCGGGCCTTCCGGCTGCCCTCCCGGGCCCGCGCCGCCGCCGGAGGCCGCGTCCACGGAGCCGCTTGACCTTGACGCTACGTCAGGGTCGGAGGCTTGCCGCATGACGAACGAGAGCACTTCCGACGCCCCGCTCCACCCCCCGCTCGGCGGCTTCCAGGAGGTCGACGGCCGGCGCCTCTACCTGCACCGCCAGGGCACGGGCGGCCCCGCCGTCGTCTTCCTGCCCGGCGCGAGCGCCGTCGGCCTGGACTACTTCGGCGTCCAGCAAGGGGTTGCGCGGTTCACCACCGCCGTGGTGTACGACCGCGGCGGCAGCGGCTTCAGCGACGACGCCGCGCTGCCGCGCACCGCGGCCGAGGTCGCCGCCGAGCTCCGCGAACTGCTGCGCGCCCAGGCCGTGCCCGGCCCGTACGTCCTGGCCGCGCACTCGCTCGGCGGCGCGTACGCCCACGCGTTCGCCCAGCGGTACCCGCAGGACGTGGCCGGGCTGGTCTGGCTGGACGCCTTCCACCGGGACTGGGACGACTACATGCCCGCCGAGGCGAGCCTGTCCGCCACCCTGCGGCTGTCACCCACGGAGGAACAACTGCGGCAGGGCCTCCCGGCCATCCGCCGGATGTGCGAGGAACTGCTCGTGGACTACCCGGCGGACGTCCGGGCCGCGATGGTCGAGTACCACGTGAGCGAGCGCTGGATCCGGGTCGGCCTGGCCGAACGCGCCTCGATGGCCGACCTGGCCGCCGAGCTGAAGGCCGGCCCGGACCTCCCCGACGTGCCGCTGGTCGCCCTCACCCCACTGGGCGTCGACCCTGGCCAGCTGGCGGTGACGGGCGAGGAACTCCTCCGGGCGATGCACGACGGCAAGACGCGGCTGTACGCGGACATGGTGGGCCGCGTCTCGAACGGGGAGCAGCGCATCCTGCCCGACAGCGGGCACAGCCAGTTCGTCTTCGAGCGCGCCGACGCCGTCGTCCAGGCCGTCCGCGATGTCGTCGACCGGGCAGCGCGCGCCTAGACTTCGCCCGGCGGCCCACACGGACCCCCGGAGAAGGAGCGAAACGGTGCTCACGATCGGTCAACTCGCCTCGACCGCGGGCGTGAGCGTGCGTACCGTCCGCCACTACCACCAGATCGGGCTGCTGCCCGAACCCGAGCGCGACCACTCCGGCTACCGCCGCTACAGCGCGCAGGCGGCGGTGGACCTCATCCGGATCAGGACGCTCGCCGACGCCGGGGTGCCGCTCGCCCGGATCGACGCGCTGCTGCGGGCCCGGCCGGAGGAGTTCGCCGCCGCCGTCACCGCCCTCGACGCCGAACTGCGGCACCGGATCGACCGGCTCACCGAACACCGGCGCCGGATCGCCGACCTGGCGAGCGGCGAACGGCTCGCGCTGCCGCCCGAGGTGGTCGCCATCCTGGACCGGATGCGCGCGCTCGGGGTCAGCGAGCGGTCGGTCCGGCTCGAACGCGACACCTGGATCCTGCTCCAGGCCCTGGACCCGGAGGCGATGCGCCGGGGCGTCCGGGAGAAGAACGCGGCCTTCGACGACCCCGAGACGGTCCGGCTGTTCCTGCTCTGCGACCAGTCGCTCGACTGGCAGCCGGACGATCCGCGCGTGGACCGGCTGATCGACGACCTGGACACCTGGGAGGCCGCCCACGGACGCGACAGCAGCCGGCCCGGGAAACAGGCGGTGATCTTCTCCCGGATCGCCGAGGCCTCGCCGACCTGGCAGCGCATCCTCGGCGTCCTCGCCCATCGCGCCGGACAGCGCCGCCTCGCGGAGGAACGGGCCGGCGGCCCGCGCCGGAAGCGCTGACCTCGCCGGGCCCGGCCCCGTCCGCCCGGAGGACGGCGCGCCCCGCCCCTGGCCGTCCGCTCCGTCCGTGGTGAGAATGCCGAGGTGCCGTCCGGGGCGGTCCCGGGCGGCGGAGGGCGAAAGGACGGCCGGCGGATGGTCAGCCAGCACAGCGGTCCCGCGTTCGACGGACGGTTCGGCGACTACCAGAACGAGATCTACCTGCGCGGGCTCGGCGGCGTGCTGCCGACGATGCCGATGGCCTTCGCCGAGTTGGAGGCGCGGGCCGGCGCGGCGCTGGCGCCCTCGGTGCTCTCCTACGTCGCGGGCGGGGCGGGCGACGAGTCCACCCAGCGCGCGAACACCGCCGCCTTCGGCCAGTGGGGCCTGGTGCCGCGGATGATGGTCGGCGCGACCGCCCGGGACCTGTCGGTGGAGCTGTTCGGCCTGCGGCTGCCGACTCCGCTGTTCATGGCGCCGATCGGGGTGATCGGCCTGTGCGCCCAGGACGGCCACGGCGACCTGGCGACCGCCCGGGCCGCCGCCCGGACCGGCGTGCCGATGGTCGCCTCCACCCTGACGGTCGATCCGCTGGAGCAGGTGGCCGCCGAGTTCGGCGACACCCCCGGCTTCTTCCAGCTCTACACCCCCACCGACCGGGCGCTGGCCGAGAGCCTGGTGCACCGGGCGGAGGCCGCGGGCTACCGGGGCATCGTGGTCACCCTGGACACCTGGGTCACCGGCTGGCGCCCGCGTGACCTGGCCACCGCCAACTTCCCCCAGCTGCGCGGCCACTGCCTGGCCAACTACACCTCCGACCCGGTGTTCCGCGCCCGCCTCGCCAAAGCCCCGGAGGAGGACCCGCAGGCAGCCGTCCTGGAGTGGGTCGGGCTCTTCGGCAACCCGCTGACCTGGGACGACCTTCCCTGGCTGCGCTCGCTCACCGACCTGCCGATCCTCCTCAAGGGCATCGGCCACCCCGAGGATGTCCGCCGCGCCAGAGACGGCGGCGTCGACGGCGTGTACTGCTCCAACCACGGCGGCCGCCAGGCCAACGGCGGCCTGGCCGCCCTCGACCTGCTCCCCGACGTCGTCGCGGCCGCCGACGGCCTGCCCGTCCTCTTCGACTCGGGCGTGCGCTCGGGCACCGACGCCGTCAAGGCGCTCGCCCTCGGCGCCACCGCCGTCGGCATCGGCCGCCCGTACGCCTACGGCCTGGCCCTGGCGGGCACGGACGGCATCGTCCACGTGCTGCGCTCGCTGCTCGCCGAGGCCGACCTCCTGATGGCCGTCGACGGGTACCCGACCCTCGCCTCCCTCCGCGCGGAGGGTGCGCTGCGCCCGGTCCGGTACCCGTCCTGACGCGGGATCAGTGCGCCCCGTCCGGCGGGATCACCGGGGCTTGCCGGGACATTCGGGACGGCCCTACGCTCGAACGGCACAAATCGGGTCCGTACGTTCCCGTACGCTGGGAGGTCCGCCATCATCCGCGTCCTGCTGACCGCCTTCGAACCGTTCGGCCGCGATGCCCTGAACTCGTCCCTGGAGGCGGGCCGGCTGGTCGCCGCCGGTCCGCCGGCCGGGGTGGCCCTGGAATTCACCGCCCTGCCCGGGGTGTACGGCGACTCGATCGCCGAACTGCGCAAGGCGGTGGCCCGGTTCGAGCCGGACCTGGTCCTCGCCACCGGGCAGGGCGGCAACCGCCCGGACCTCACGGTGGAGCGGGTGGCGGTCAACCTGGACGACGCCGTCCGCGGCCCCGACCGGAAGGGCCACCAGCCGCTCGATCAGCCGGTCGTGCCGGACGGCCCCGCCGCGTACTTCTCCTCCCTGCCGGTGAAGGCCTGCGTGGCGGCGGTCCAGCAGGCCGGCATCCCGGCCACCCTCTCCCACACCGCCGGCACCCACCTCTGCAACCACGTCTTCTACGGGTTGGCGCACCTGATCGCGACCGAACGCCCGGTCCTGCACGGCGGGTTCGCCCGCCTGCCGTACCTGCCGAGCCAGGCCTCCGGCCGGGAGAAGAGCGGATCGATGTCGGCGGAGACGGCAGCCGAAGGCATCCGCATCCTGATCCGCAGCGCCGTCACCACCCTCCACGCCCCACCCGTCGCCGCGGCACCCGTCCCCCGCCGCCGCCCCTGGCTGTCCCGCCGAACCGACTGACCTGCCGGTACGCCGGCCGTGGCCGTGGCCGTGGCCTCCAGGTCTCTCCCGGAGTTCCGGAAATGCGAAGAGCCCCTGATCCGAAGGGATCAGGGGCTCTTCTGAAGAATTGTTCGGCGGCGTCCTACTCTCCCACAGGGTCCCCCCTGCAGTACCATC